>JAYZCA010000062.1:0-22056 GCA_036339235.1 Candidatus Latescibacterota bacterium
GATCCGCGAGATCGTCACCGCCTGCCAGATCCGGCAGATCTTCCAGAATACGTCGGAGGCGACGATCGACCAGTTCTGGCGCCACTCGCTGGCGGTGGCTTTTTTCGCTAAGTTGCTGGCTCTGCCCGCTGACCCCAAGGAGCAGGACTCCCAGTCGAAGACGGAGTTCGAGCGTTACGGGCTCGAAGAGGGTGAAGCGGAGCTGCTGAAGGAAACGGGCTTGTGGCGCAAATTCAGTCTGGGTGAGAACAACGACGCCTTCACATCGGGCCTGCTGCACGATGTCGGCAAGGTCACCATGCTGATGTGTCTCGAGGACTCCCTCGAACTGGTGATGACCCTCGTCGAGCAAGAGGTCCAGGAGGCACAGGCCGAGGACAAGATGTGGGCCCACCAGGTGATCGAGATCGAGCGCTTCCTGATGAAGGACATCGACCACCAGGTAATCGGGGGCCGCCTCGCTGACCGCTGGGAGGTGGATGAAAATCTGCGCCAGGTCATCATCCACCACCACGACGTGAACGAGCATTCCCCGGATCTGCTGAAACTGATCGCCTTCGCCAACATGGCGGCCAGCTGTCTGTTTCCCTACCCGGCTGCCGACTCGCAACATCCCTTCCCCCTGCTCTTCGCCCAGATCGACAAGGGCCTGAAGAAGTCGACCAAAACGGGAGCCGAAGCGGTCGATGAGGTCATCGGCACCGATATCTTCGAAGACCTCGTCGACGTCGTCAACCGTCTCAACATCCCCTCGTTCATGTGGGAGATGATCGATTTCAAGAGCTTCTTCAAGCTCTGCTACGTGCTGGCGCCACGGATCAAGAGCGCTACCATCGGTTTCCTCCAGCAGACCGGTGGCTGACGACAGCTTCCCCCTCCGCCTCGTGGCGGACTATCAGCGGCGGACGGGCATCTGGCGCGGCCGTCGCGGCTCCGGACAGATCGGTTCGTCAGCTACCCTCGTCGCCGGTGGGCGTCTGTTCACCGATGCCCACGTGCGCCTCCCAGCCGACGCCGACGAAGCCGCTCGGCTCGGCGCCCTGCTGTGTGAACGCGCCCTGCGCCTCGTCCCCAGGCGCTTCGAGGGCGACACCCATCTGGCGGACATCGCCCATCAGCTCTCTGACACCGAGATCCACATCGCCTTTGTCACGGGCCACGAACGTCTTGTCGACTGGGACGGACAGAACCTGTGGTTGTCGGTGGACGTGGTACCGGCTCTGGGCATCCGACTCGAGGCAGGCAAGAACGAGTTGGCCGCCTCCTCTCCCGAAGAGCTGCGCGGATTCGAACTGACCCTCGCGCTGAGCCTGTTCGCCCAGTTCGACATCATCACCGGCGCCTCGTCGCGGGCTGCGCTGCACTGGACGGCCGCCCTCTACGAGCGACTCGGCCGCTCCGACCGCGCCCTGCTGCACGGCGTTCTCGAAGGGCCCCACCTCGACTCGGGCAATCTGTTGTCCCTGTTCTTACGGCGCGCCGGCCGAAGCACCGACGACACATCGCGTGATCGCTGGGTCACATGGATCCTCGGTCAGGATCGGATCGACCTGCCGTACGACCGCCAGGCGGCCGGTGAGATCCTCGACAGTGAGGCCGATGTCGACGAGAAGCGCCTGCTGCTCTACGGCATCCTGCGCGACTACGACCGCGACGCCGAACACGACAACATCCGGCGTCTGGCCTCTGAGGCACGTGCGTCCGGCCAGCAGCTCGTCTTCGGCCGGATGAGCCGTGCCTTCCACAACCAGGGCACGTTGTTCGCCGACGCCGCTCAGCTCGAGCCAGGCGACGGTTGGGTCCAGCTTGGAGACGAGGCCGGTTCCCTCGCCGTCGGTGCCGAGGCGCTGCAGTCGCCGGCCATCGAGCTGAAGATGCTGTTGCAGGGCAGGCTCCCGGTGTCGCTGATCCAGATGGAAGGCGCTTGCGAGCGCTACGAGGAGGCCGCCCTCGACGCGCAGCGTGAGGCACTGATGGTGCGCCTGCACCGCGCTAGGGCACGGGTGGAGGATCATGGAGACGAGATGGTCTCGAGTCAGCCTCTGCCCGCCATCGCCCCCGAGGACATCGCCGAAGTGACGTCGCGGCGGCTGGAACTGGTCGAGCGGGTCCGCGCCGAATTGCTGCGCTCGCCGTCACGCGACGCCGCCTACGTCGTGATCAGTCAGCGTCCGTCCCCCACGGGCTCTCACCTGCTGGTGAAGATCAACGAGTTTGAGGTGCCGTATCTCGGCAAGGCCGACAATCTGACCAAACTGGTGCGCCTTGCCGGAGACCGTGTCTACTCCAGCCCCGACTACCGCTGGCTGCGCTTCGCTGACCATTGGATCGAGGCGATCCCGTTGTTCATCAAGGAGGAGATCCTCATCGATGAGGACGGCGGAGAGACGACGCGCACCGTCATCGACATCGCTGGCATGGAGGAGTCTTTCCGCGAGGAGATGGCCGACCACTGGGCCGAGAATCTGCGCACTGTCCTCGACTCCGAACACGTCGCGGCGGCGCGCTTGCAGTTGTGGCGCGAGGCGGGCGCGCCCGGCGACGGGGATGACGAGGCGGCCGCCCTCGCCTGGGCCAGGGCACTTTCAGGCGAAGATATCGCCGCAGCTGCTCTCATGGTGCGGAGCGTCGCCAATGCACCCGGCGGCGAGCTGCAGCGCTTCGTCGAGGCGCAGGAAGTCGAACCTTTCGAAGCGCTGCTGGTGACACTTTCCGCCACGGCAGATGACCCGCAGTCGGCGTGGTCACGCACAAGGCATACCGCCCGAGGCTCATCCTGGAGGACGGCGGTGGAGGCGACTCGGGATTCGGCTGCCGTTATCGCCAGACTGTTGCCACTGGTTCGGGAGCCGCGACGGCCGCTGCCGGTTCTGCATGTCCTCACGACGCAGTCCGCGGGAATGACGCAGGGCTACATCCGAACTTGGCTGGAAGAGTCGATGACACTCTACAACGTCGTCGCCGAAGCGGGTCTGACAGGCGAGGTCAACGCCCGCCAGCAACGTTTCCGCCGGCGCCTCGCCGCCCTGGGGGCGCGTGTTGTGAACGAGTTGGGAATCTGGGTCGAAGTCGAGGAAGCCGCGGCTGAGGAGAACCTCGAAGAGAGCGCTGCAGTTGCCCGCGTCGTCGGCCGCAACCGATCCGTGCAGGAGGAAGTCGCCGTCCTCGGCGCACTCCTCGAACTGCACGCGGAGCGTTCCGGCGTCGGCGCTGACGACGACGTGGACGACCCTGATGAGCTGGTCGCCGTCATCGCCGAGGGCGGCAGAGAGTTGCAGGACGAGGCCCTGACGCGTGTCGTGCAGCGCAACGGGATGCAGTTGCAGGAGGACGTAGCCACCGCCCGAGCCGTAGAGCCGCAGCTGTCGGTGGCGACGGCGACGTTGCGGATTGTTGAGGACGACGAACTCTACCGTCAGGACCTAGAAACCTTCGTCCGCTTCCTGGCACGGGCCCGACTGCTGGAGAGTTGGGCCAGCGAGCGTGGCGCCGACGGCGACGACCGCCGCAGCAACTACCTGCGACGCTTTTCGCGCCTGTCAAAGACGACAGCGCGCAAGCAGATTCTGCTCGAGCATGGCCTGCATACCGAGGCTCTGGAGCCGCGTCACAAGTACAGCGCTGTCGGCGGCAGCAAGCGCTTCCACCTTCTCTACACGCCCAGCCGCGTGGACCTCGGCCATCGCGAGCGCGAATCCGTCGAGACCTGGGCCCAGTGGGTGGGCGGTGCCGACCGCGCCGCCGCACGCGTCGGTCGCCAGGTCTACGGTCTGATCAACAAATCTGTGCGCAGCTTCGACAGTCTGACCGAACCCGAAGTTCTCAAGACCGGCGAGAACGCCAGCATGGCCTCGCACTTCGCCTTCTCCAATGCCCTGTCGTTGGTGGTGTCGGCCAGTGCCCATGGCGATGTCGAGGAGATGGGCGACCAAATGAGTCGCCGTCGTGACCGCATCATCCACCCTGCGGGCGAGGGTTACGGCGGCTACTGCGTGCCGAAGGATGGTCTGTTTCTCGAGTTCGTCCTTACCCTGGGCCGCACCGAGAAGTTGCGGCAGCTCGGCGTGCCCCGCGAATACCACGCCGTCGTGGCCAAGGCCGCGCACCTGCTGCTGGATCGACGGGAGGAGTTCGTCACGCGTTTCGAGTGGGAGGCTTGGGCCGCCCAACAGCTGCGGACAACAGAGGGGCTTCAGGGGCTTTTCGGCGTGCGCCCCGGGGCTGACGGACCCGTGCCGGTCTTCCAGTTGCCGCGCCTCGCCGAGGTTCTCGACGGACTGGGGCAGCCCGAGCTTCGCGATCCCGAGCGCGTGACGACGGCTCTTGTAGCCCGCTGGGGGATCCACAAGATGGTGGCCGGCGGCGAACATGTGAACCGTTTTATGCCCTTCTTTAAGACGTGGTTGCTGCGCTGCGGAATCGCCGAAGCCAACCGCCGCCACCCTGATGTCGCCGCCGCACCGGTCGTCGTGTTAACAGGGGAGTACAAGCCCGACACCCAGGACGGGCGCTTCGCTGTCGGTATGCGCAAGTTCGAGATTCTCTGTGGCACAGGGGATCACCTGTACCACGCCCTCGACGCCGACGGCCAGACGCTGGCGAGCCTGCTGTCGGAGGGCTACGCTGCAGTAGTCGAGCGCGGCCGCGGGGCACGCGCCGCTCACCTGCTGGGCCTGCCTCCGGACACCGCCGACACCTCATCTTCACTCGCTGCGTTGTTCCCGATTCCGCCAACGCCGACCGAAATCCGCGTCGTGTCGCCCACTGGACTTTCCACGCAGGACCTGCTGGGGTACACGAGCGACACGAAGCTGGAATCCATCGTCGAGTCGGCGCGGGCCGAACTGATCGCCGCCGACTTCGCCGACGCCGAGATCGACGCCAGCCTGGCCACGTTCGGACCTCACCCGCAACTGTGGGCCACGGCCTCCCCCGTCGCCTCTGGACAGCGACGTCAGCTGGCCGCTCAGCTCGGTGGCCGCATCCATGCCCTCGCCCTGCAGGTCCTCGGTCCCGAGCGCACATACGAGCGGGCGCTGCAGGGCGCCGACGCGCTCGACACGGGTATCCCCCACCGGGCTCTTCTCGATCTGCTCGAAGATCCGTCGCAGCTGTGCCGGCTCATGCTTGAAGGCAATCCCGACAGCGCCCTGGTCATCGTTGATGGTGCCTCCGGCGCGCGACGCCGCGCCATGAACCGTTTCGACGTGATGTTGTGGTTCGCTGCCGGCGAACGCTTCGCCCGCGAACCGGTATATGCCGGCATCGGGCTGGGTCGCGAGACCGTCGAGGGCTGGCGCCGCGCCATGCGCCGGCAGAAGCGGCGGGCCACAGGTCTGGGCGAGGCCCTCCGCGCCGGCGACACGGAGACGGCTGGTGTTGCTTACGCCCGCATCGTCGACGAGATCCGCACCGAGCAGGAAGTGCAGCAGCAGCTGGCCGAAGTCGACAAGCTGCGACGGTTCGGGCGGCTGCGCTCCCGGGACGAGCTGCTGGCACGAGCCCTTGCCCGCATCGCCGCCGGCGTGCCTCTCGAGGATTTCACTTTCGGCGACTTTCTTGCCGTGGGTGGCGTCTTCCTGCTCGATGGTGCGCACGCCGAGGAAATCGACGCCTGGCGCCGCGACCTGGGCCGTCCTGCCGACGACGGCGACTCGCTGCGACTCGTGGAGCAACTGTTGCACCCGGCGACGCCGCCGCAGATCGACGACTTCCGCGAGGAAAAGGGTCTGGAGAGCTCCAACAAGGCTTCCGAAGACCGCCCGGTGGCCGCCCTCGAGGCGCGTCGTCAGCTGGCACAGCGCGTTGCCCGCGCCCGGGCGCTGAACGAACGCCATCGCGCCGCTGAGGCCACCGACGCCGGCGAGGCCGGTTTCGCACTGGCTTGCGGCGCCGCCATGTCCGCCCTTGGCGACGGTACCGGACCGGTGACGGACGCCGCCTTCGGCGCTTATATCGCCCACACGCGCAACGCCCTCCTGGCGCTGGTGAGTCAACTCTACGACGAGGATCACGCCGACGAAGCGCAGACCTTCGTCGACCACCTGTCGCAGCTGTTCCTCGGCCGCGAGATCGACCTGGAAGCCTGGCGCCAGATCGCTGGCGGCTACGAGGACGTCGGTGATTTTGGTCGACTCGCGCAGAGCGTCGTCGAGCGCGACGGTGTCGGCGGAGCTGCATCCAGTCTCGAGCAAATCGCTCGCGGCGCCGAGCTGTTCTATATCCTGCTCGCAGTCGAGACAACGCTGCCTTATACGCGGCCGGATGTCGAACCGGATGCCGACGGGTTGTGGCGCGGTCTGGCCGATTTCTTTGCCGAGACGATCAACGACCATTTCTACGAGTACAGCCCCTGGGTCTACTCACGCGGCATCGGCTATGCACACCTGTCGGGCGAGGCCCTCTACGAGATGTGTGTACGCCGTCATGACTGGCTCGCCCGTTATCTGCGTCAGATCGTCGTCGGCTACACAGAGGTCGCCCACCTTCCCTTGGAACAGCAGGACTTGCTTCTGGGGGCATTCGTCGGCCACCGGAGCGTCGACCCCATCGGCGTCTCGGCGCCGAGTCTGGCGGAGCGCCGCTGGCGCGCCTACGGACAGCTGCGCGAGCTCGCCTTCATCCGCAATGACGGCTTTCCGCTGCCGGTGGTGTTCGCCGACTTCGACCCCGACGTGATCGACGCTGATCACCGCGTCAATCACGTCATCGCACTTCCGGTAGGCCGCACCCACTACTCGCGCGCCCTACGTGAGGGACCGACGCTGGCCGCCGAACTCGAGGCCCGGGGCCGACCGGGGGCCAACTTGATCATCACACGCCGTTACGAGCTGGTGCAGCGTCCGGGACAGCCGCGGCCGGTGGTCGAGATCGAGTCCGGCCACGTCTACGTGTCGGCCTCGGAGTACGCCGACGCCCTGGTGCGCCACGCGGGACTCGACGAGTCGGCGGCGACCCAACGTGCAGCGACATGCCATCCCAAGGGGATCCGCCTCGCCGTCCGCTTCCAACGCCCCGTGCGCGCCAGCGTCGTCTATCCATTTCATGGCGACCCTGACTACGACGCCGGACGACTGGAGGATTGCGGCCTGCCGTACTCGGTGCAGTCCCTGTTTCACACCTGGACGACGTACGACAAGGCCAAGTACCCGGATATCTTCGACGCCAACTCCACAGTCGACGTGCCAAGAGAGATCGACTGGCTTGCCCTGTGGACCCGGCGCTCCGGCGACGAGCGGACGGTGAAGTGCTGGATCGAAAGCGGGCTGGACGATGTTGGTTGTGATGGCGGCTCCTACTCCGGACTGCGCGCCTTTGCCGACCGGCACCGGCTGGTGATGGTCAAGGACGCCGCCGAGTCGGGTGGTCGCAATGCCCGCGCCTTCGTCTTGCGGAAGCTGGCCTGCTCCGAGGTCGACGAGGAGGAACTCGAACGCGCCGTCGATTTCATCTACCAGATCAGCCTGCGGCACAACGTCGCCATTCAGGAGGTCATCGTTGCCGGTCCCGAGTGCTGGGCGACGGATGCCTTCATGGACTCCTTCGTGCACCGACAGATCGTCGAGTGGGGTTCTGCCGTCGAGCGGCGGCGGCGGCCGAAGTCCCCTCTCTATGGCTCCCATCGGGTCATCGTCTCCACCGATGACCCGACGGCCGACGTGCCTCTGGAGGACAAGTGGCACCTGTCGCACTGGATCACACTCAACAGCAAGCAGTTGATCACCAACGTCGGTCGTGGCGGCAGTCTCGAGCAGTTCCTGCCCGAATTCGTCCAGCCCACCCACCACGAGGTTCTGTTTGCCGAGCTCGCAGACGCGGCCCGGCGGGTCATGGAGGCTCTGTCCGCATACGAACAGCGTTCCACTCAGGCCTACACCGCCGAGACGGGACGCGAGGTCGGCAGAGACCTGACGGGTGTCTCCTACGGCACACCGCGCTACATGATGCTCGACTTCCTGGTGACACCGCGCTTCGCCGAACCCGGAGACCTGGTCGAAGTCCAGCGAGACGTCGGCAGCGAGCCCGTCTACATCCTGCAGCGCGACGGCATACGGTTCCGGGGTTCTGTCTGCGGCTGGCGCGTCGTCATGATCGAACCGAATATCGGTGTCGGCCTGTGGGACCGTGTCGCCCTGCGTGAGGAGTTCCACGAGCGGGAGGCCAGCCAACGGGAACAGCGGCCCTTCGAGTGGAGCCGCGTCGGCGAGAACGCCCGCATCGTCCTGCGCGACCTCTCACGTGGAGGCGAAGACTACCTGCAAGCCCTGCGAACTCTGCAAGAGGACTCCGCGAAATGAAGCCACGCGATCTCGAAGTGGCCTGGACCCGTGCCTGCGACGGCCTCGGTCTGTCGCGGGGCGCCTCGTTGTCCATCGATGAAGCCAGCGTCCTGCTGAAATACCTGGTCGCCGAGGGTGCCGCCGCCCCGGGAAATCAGACCCGGGGCTGTGCCACGTATCGCGCCCGCGTCGTGCTCCATCAGGTCATAGACGGCGGCTTCGACGCCCTCGGTGATGCCCTGCCGCCAGCGATCCGCCGACGCGTACTCACCGCCCTGCAGGAAGATCACATCTACGCCGAGCGTATCCTCGACCTGGCGGTCTCCGACCTCGTGAGCGAGCCGATGGCACCCGAGGTGTGCATCTCGATCGATGCGTGGGACGGGTTACCCGAAGACGGTAGCCGCTGGATCCACGCCATCGTGTTCCACGCGGCCCCTCTCGTCACCCACGAGATCTACCCGCTGGCCACCGATGCCCTCGTCCACGACGCACGCCGCGCCGGCCCCTATTTCCGTGTCTTGGGCGTGCACGGAGATTGGATCGTGGAGGGTCGCGCCAGTCGGGTGCTGTTCTTCGACGCCAAGCGAGACCGCTTCCTGGAAGCCTCGCTGACAAACCCGGTGCACCTCGACTCGGCGCATCTGCTCGCTCTCGGGGAGCGTCAGATCGAACGGCACCGCTGCTGGGCATCGTCTCTCGATTGCCGGCTCCTCAATCCGTGGCCGGCGTCGGCTGCTGCCGACGACAAGGAGGGCCTGCGACGTCGTTGGCAGGCGGCGGGCCTCGAAGTCCCGGAGGGGGTCTTGCTGGCGCCGGGTGACAGAGCCAGTGCCCACGCCTTCCTCGACTCGGCTACAGAGATCGTCATCAAACCGAATACGGGCACCGAGGGTGATCGTGTCCTCTACCTTCGCCGTGACGTCGCCGACGCCGCCGAACGACTCGACGTGCAGTTGACGGCCTGCTGGGAGTGGGGAGCGGTGCTCGTGGAACGACGGTGCGACGGTGTCGGTTGGCGCGACCCAAACACCGAGCGCATCCACAGCCTGGCGCTGCGGTTGCACGTGGCTCACGACGGCAATCGCTGTGTCGCAGAATCAGGCTACGCCCAGGTCGGCGTCGACCCTGATCACCCTGCCTCGCGTGGCGCCGGAGGTACGATGCTGCCCATCGCCACCGTCCTGACCTCCCTGGTGTGTCGCACCAATGGTGGCAGCGTCGAGTTTGACGAGAAGGACCTAGATCGTCTGCGCCAGATGGCCGAGACAGCGGCCGACACCGACGACGCCGTAGCACTGGCCGGCATCGATATCGTACTCGACACCGACGGCGCAGGCGGAGCGACACCGGTCCTGCTCGAACTCAACCCGCGCCCCGCCGGACTCGCCCACGCCCGCTTCCTGCCAGACGCCGGGGAGGGTCGCGGCGAGGCCGGTGTATCTCTGTGCATGTGGGACGGCATCCTGCGCCAGCAGTCCTGCGCGGCAGTCGCCCATCCCGAGGCCAGAGCGGTGTGATGGAAAACGAGATCGATCGCATCTCCGCTGTCAGTTCGCTGGACGAGCTCCTGCCGCTGCTCGACGAGGTGGCACGCGAGGCGCGCGCCGGGCAGTCGACGGCGGCCGAACGACGCAACCTTCTACGGGCGATCGTATTGTCGCCGGGATTGTCGACGGCCCTGGCTACTGGAGCGGCCCTCGATGCCCTCGTTGAACGCCTCGGCCCGGAAGACTGGTCAGAACATTTCGAGCCCGCCGTGGAGAAGGAGCTTCCCGCTCTCGTCGTGCAGGTCATCGATGACGTGATGGACGTAGGCCACGACGACCTTCTCAGACTGGTACCGGAAGACGGCGTCGGCGTGTTGCTGGCGATCCTGAAGAGGCTCGGAAAATACGTGGATACGCTTGAAGGGAGCCCGCGTCGACTGCGCGGTATGCGCGTCGCCATGGTCTGCGGCGCACTCTACAGCCGTCTGCAGGACGGCAAGATCTGGCGGCGGCGCGGCGTACCCGCCTGTGGAATCGATGGTGAACAGATCCTTCGCTTGAAAGAGAAAAAGGCACTCCCCGACCTGCCCGCCGCCTACGAGAGGCGAGTCGGTCAACTGCAGCGCGCCGACCTGCGCCGCTCCCTCGAGGCGGTGCGCACACCGGCGGAACCACGCGCCCTGCCAACGGATGACTACGACAAGATATTTGAGGTACGCTCACCGCTGCGCCTCGGCATCTCCAGCGCCAACGCCTCCGACAACCACATTCGCAGCAAGGAGCAGGGCGGCAAGACACTCAACGTCGGCATCGATCTGCGCACCGGGGACCTCGACGCACCGGCGCCGCCGCTGACCGTCACCGCGCGTCGACTGGCTGAACCACGACTCGTGCTCAGTTCGCGCTCCGCCGGCTTCGAAGCAGACTTCGAGATCAATACCAGAGGCGACGCCGCCGCCCAGAGCGGCCTGTTCTTCGCTTACCGTCGCGGCGGCGATGAAGCCCTGCGCATGGTCAAGCAGGCCCTGGTGCACACCGGCACCGTCGACGCCGAGTCCGAGGATGTGGTGGGTGACATCGGCCGTCTATTTGGCGGCGGCGGTCTCGAGATCACCACCGCCAGCGCCGTACAGCAGGGCTCGGGGCTGGGCACCAGCAGTATCCTGGCGGCAGCGGTCCTCAAGATCCTCTACCGGCTCACCGGGCACCCCGCCGGCACCGAGGAGGGTGAATATCCCGACCTGTTCGACCAGAGTGTTCTGCTCGAGCAGTCCATCGGCCTCAACTCCGGCTGGCAGGATGCGCGCGGCGCCCGCGGTGGACCGAGCGCGGTGAAGGATTTCTACGCGCCGGCCACCGACGAGCTGCCGGTGCCCGAGTTGACCTACGTCGACGTCGACGGGGAGATCTTCCAGCGACGTGTCGTGCTTTTCGACACCGGCATCTCCCGGGGTGCCACGCGCGGCCTCAACGTCGTGATGGAGGCCTACCTGGCACGCGATCGACAGCGCTACGGCGCCATCCGCGAGTCGTTGGCCATCCACGATCGTATGGTCGAGGCGCTGCGCGTCGCCGACTATGCACAGCTGGGGCAGATGGCCAGTCGTTACTGGCAGCTGCGCTGCATCCTTGACCCGGAAGCGACGAGCCCCGTCATCCAGCAGCTGTTCGAAGCTCCCATCGCTGAACTCAGCGACGGTGGTACGCTGACCGGCGCCGGCGGTGGCGGCTTCGGCCTGCTGATCGCGAGAGAGGCTGAAGAAGAATCGCTCCGGGCGTGTCTGCACAAGCTGAAGGATCAGCGCGCCTACGCGCGTAGCGCCGTCGTCGACTACAAGCTCGACGCCACGGGCCTGCAGTTGACAGAACACCCGAACGCGGATCGCTGAGGAACACGAGCATGTTGATGGAGGACAGGACCGGTTTCGTCGCCGGCGTCGCCAACCGCCGCAGCATCGCCTGGGCCGTCGCCAAGGCGCTCGACCGCGAGGGTGCTCGTCTGGCCTTGGGGTATCTCGGCGAACGCGAACTGGAGGCCATCGAGCCGCTCCTCGAGCAGTTGCAGACGCCACCGCTGCTGGTCCAGTGCGATGCCACGAAACAGGATTCCGTCGGCGCCGCTTTCGACAAGGCGGGTACCGAGTTGGGCCGCCTCGATTGCCTCGTGCACGCCATCGCCTTCGCCAACCGCAACGACCTCGTGGACCGCTTCACCGACACTACGATCGAGGGCTACCAACTCGCCCTAGGAGTCAGCGCCTACACGCTCAACTCGTTGATGCGGGCCGCTGAGCCTCTGATGACGGAGGGTGGAGGTGTCGTGGCCCTCACCTACCTCGGCAGCGAGCGCGCCATCCGCAACTACAACGTCATGGGGATCGCCAAGGCGGCTCTGGAGTCGGGGGTCCGCTACCTGGCCAGCGAAATGGGCGAGAAGAACATCCGCGTCAACGCCCTGTCGGCAGGCCCCATCCGGACTCTGGCAGCGCGCGGCATCGGGGGACTCAACGAAATGCTGCGCGTGCATGCCGAACGCGCCGCCCTCAAACGCAACAACACGGTTGATGAGGTCGGCGACGCGGCCCTCTTCCTGTGCAGTCCGCTGAGCCGCGGGATCACCGGCGAGGTCATCTATTGCGACGCCGGCTACCGGATCATGGGGATGTAGCCCGCAGCCTGGAGTGCCGTTCAGGACGGCGGCGGCAGGTCAACGCCGCGCAGAGTGTGTAGACTGTACCTGCCGATGTTGTTGCCCGCGCGGCTCAGGGCCTCGAGGTGGGACCGCAGGAAGGCAGCCTCCGACGGATCGTCGATGTCGTACCACGCTGGCAGCAGCGCCAGACTCAGGGACGGGGCCAGTGCCTCCACCGACTGCGCTAGTACCAATCCCGTGCTCCATGTGATCCCCCGGAACAGCGCCGGCGCCGCGTCGTCGAAGGCTTGTGCCGTCACGCCGACGAGGTAGTACCCGCCGTCTACGCAGGGCCCCAGCACGACATCGGCGTCTGCCAGTCGCGCCAGGGCGTCGTCGATCGTCGTCAATGGCAGCGAGGGCGCGTCGGTCCCCAGGATGACAGCCCGCTCTGCCCCGGTGTCGAAGGCCGCGCGCAGCGCGTGCTCCATGCGCATTCCCAGATCCATCCCCTCCTGCACGACGAACTCCAGCCCGCTTTCCCCGGTGGGATCGAGCAGGGATCGCAGTCCCGCCAGCCCATCGGTGTCAGCGACGGCGACGATTCTTCGCTGCGCGTCGCACCCCCGCAGCATTGTGACGCTGTCGCGCACGAAGGCGGTATAGATCGCAGCCACCTGATCGGGGCTCAGGTGCGTCTGCAGACGAGTCTTGACCCGCCCCGGTTGCGGGTTGCGGGCGAACAGGATGGCGCAGGTCACAGGGGAGGTTATCTTTTCTGGCTCCGGTACGCTCATTTTCCGCTCTGACCCAAGAGAGGATCCGATGGCAGAGGTTAACATCATCCGGCACCGCCCCGGTGCCGTGTTCTGCAACCCATGCGAAGTCATCACCGTCGACGACGACGGCAAGGTCGTGCGCCTCATCGAACCCAGCGGCAACGTCGGCACCCAATATCCCAACGACGTTGGCTCCGAGTGGTTCGGCACGATCGAGAATCTCAGCGCCGGTCTGGCACAGGGCAAGGTCCGCTGGAGCGACGTGTACAAGACCGATGTCCTGTGGACCACACCCTCCGCCAACCGCGATGAGTGCGACGCGCGTAAGAACGCATTCAACGCTGTCTACGGCGCCATGATCAAGTCTGCCACAGGCGGTCCCCTGCGCTCCAATCGTATGGCGCGCTTCACCCACCAGGAGGGATTCCCTGACCCGAAGGCACTCTTCGAAGTGCAGGTCAAGGCGGCTGCTGGAGACGTCGAAATCGGTGGCGGCAAACTCGATTTCGGCTCGTGGGTCGACCACCAGCCCTCAGGCGCCTCCGTCATGCACAAGAAGGGCGACGAGACCATCACAACTCTGGGTCCCGACGCGGGCAAAGAGATGGAGTTCGTCCTCGAGGAGCAGTACGCCAGGCCCTTCGCCGAGGCTGGCGTCGACTTCAGGAAGCAGACGGTGTTCATGGAGATCCTCGTCGCCGTCGATGATGCGCCCGACCTGGCATGGGAGCGCATCGAAGCCGTCCGCAAGGTCTTTGAGGACTACTACGGTGACGATCGCCCGGCGGGGCTCATCTACCCGGTGTCGCGCATCCCGAACCTCGACGGCATCGTCGAGCCACAACCCCGCGTCGTTTCGGGAGACGTCGAGATCCTCCGCTCCGGTACGTTGGAGCACGGTTTCGGCACGTGGAACGCCATCCGGCACGGCGGCATCACCGAAGTAATGGTCTCCGCCGTGGGTGGCGACGACGCCGCCGCCATCCTCGACGGAATCGATGCCCGCGTGCAGGAAGCCGGCGGGGCAGGACTCATGCAGAACGGCATCTTCAACAATGCCTATATCGCCGCCGGCAGCGACAGCAAGGTGAACCGCGACTCGCTGACGAACTTCAACCCCGCCTTCACGAAATGGTACGAGGGTACGTCACCGTCGGCCCGCACCGCCCAGTACGTCGGTGGCATCCAGCAGCAGGAGTTCGCTTACGGCGTCTCGAATCGGTCCATCTTCGCCTAGTGTCCTGTCGAAGGGCCGCTACACGGCGGGGTGGCACAGGCGCGCCACCCCGTCCACTTCACCAGATGAGGACGGGAAAACCCCGGACGGGAGAAACCGCTTGCAGGCGTCCCTGATCGTCGATGCACTCAAGAAACAGGGAGTCACGCACGTAGTCGGCGTGCCTGACAACGGTGCACGCACACTATTCGAAGCCCTGTGGGCGGACGGCGATATCGACGTCATCGGTGTCACCCGTGAGGGTGAGGCCTACGCCATCGCCAGCGGCCTCTACGTGGGCGGCATCACCCCCGTCGTCATCATCCAGAACACGGGCTTTCTCGAAACCGGGGACGCTTTCCGCGGTACTGCCTACAACATGGGTCTGCCCATCGTCATGCTCATGGGCTACCGCGGCTACCAGACGCTCGAGCCCGGCGCCGAACGCGTCGACACGGCGGCCTCTTTCTTCGAGCCCACGCTGAAGGCGTGGGACATCCCCTACACGATGATGGACGAGGACAGCGACGTTGGCCAGCTGATCGACAATGCTTTTCGTACGGCATCGGAACGCTCCCTGCCCACAGCGATACTCCTCGTCGGCACGACCACCTGAGGAGGATTCCATGCTCGACAAATACGCCTGCCTGAAGAAGCTGGCCGCCCGCCGCGGCACCCGCGACGCCGTCGTGACGACGATGAGCGTGTCCATGCCCTGGGCGGAAATTACCGACACGCCCCTCGATTTCGCCTCCGTCGACAGCGCCATGGGGCACGGCGCCGACTTCGCGTACGGCATCGCCCTGGCGCAGCCCGAGCGGCGGGTGCTCTGCCTCAACGGTGACGGATCGACGCTGATGTGCCTCGGCACGCTGGTGACGATCACCGGCAGACCGGCACCAAACTTTACCCTCATCATCACCGAGAACGGCACCTACGAGGTCACCGGCAATCAGCCCGTGCCCGGCGCCGGCAGCGTCGACTTCGAGGGCCTGGCTCGTGCCGCTAGCGTGCAGGAGGTCTACACCATCGAAACCGAAGCCGACTTCGACGCCAAGCTCGACCTGCACTTCACCGCCCCGGGTCCAGCCGTCTTCATCTGGCGCATCGAGCGTGCCGACGAACCCGTGCCCAAACCGTCGGCGCCGATCCGGCAGCGCGCCCACGACCTGCGCGATGCTCTGGTGGGCTGAGGCTCCTGATGTCTTTCCCAAAGATGGCCCGCTTTCGCCAGCGCTTCGCCGCCGAAGCCCTCGACGACGTGGTGGGTACCGTCGTCGCCCAGTTGCGGGCCTGCGATCTGGCCGGCCACATCCAGAGGGGGCAGCGCATCGCCGTCACCGGGGGCAGCCGCGGTATCGCCAACATCTCTATCATCACGCGCACCGTCGTCGATGCGGTGCGTGCCGCTGGCGGCGAGCCCTTCGTCATGCCCGCCATGGGCAGCCATGGCGGTGCCACCGCCGCAGGCCAGAAAGAGGTCCTGGCCAGCTACGGCCTCGGCCAGGCGAACATGGGCTGCCCCGTGGAGGCGACGATGGACGTCGTCGAACTGGGGCAGCTCGACGACGACACACCTATCCTCGTGAACCGACTGGCCCACGAGGCGGACGGCATCGTCGTCATCAATCGCGTCAAGCCGCACACGTCCTTCCGCGGCAGCCACGAGAGTGGCGTCGTCAAGATGTTGACCATCGGCCTGGGGTGCCATCGGGGGGCGATGATGGCCCACGCCCAGGGCGCCCAGGGTCTGGCGCGGCTGATCCCCGCCCTCGGCGAGGCTCTGCTGGCAAAGCTCAACGTCGTGGCCGGCATCGCCCTGGTGGAAACCGCCTACGACGAGACGGCGAGTGTTACCGCCCTGCGACCGGAGGAGTTCCTGTCGGGAGAGCCGCAGTTGCTCGCTCAGGCGTGCACCAACATGCCACGCATCCTGGCTCGCAACATCGACCTGCTCATCGTCGATGAGATGGGCAAGGACATCTCCGGCACCGGCATGGACACCAACGTCATCGGCCGCATGATGCTGCCCGGCGTCAAGGAGCCGGACGAGCCGGGTGTGTCGCGCATCTTCGTACGCCGGTTGTCGGACAAGACACACGGAAATGCCAACGGTGTCGGCCTTTCGGACGTGGTCACCAAGCAGCTCTTTGACAGCATCGACTTCGACGCCACCTACGCCAACGCCTTTACCTCCACCTTTCTCAACCGCGCCTACATCCCCATCATCAAGGCCCACGACCGGGAGGCCATCGCCGCCATGTTCGAGGTGCTGCGTATCGACGACGGCGCCACCGCCCGCGTGGCCCGCATCGTCAACACCCTCGACGTGAGGCACCTGGAACTGAGCGAGCCACTGGCTCGCACCAGCGATCACCCCGACTTGGAGCGGGTAGGTGAATTTGAGGAGATGCGCTTCGATGACGGTGGCGCGCTGATCTGAGACGGCAACCGGTGGCGCATCCACCGTGGAGCAAGGGCAGCGCGTTCAGCGCCTGCAAGGCGGCCTGAGCGCCTTTGCGGGCTGCACCGGCATGGAGAGAATCTGGCGACGGCGCCGATTGGGCCTGTTCCTTGGATTACTGCCTGATGAGATCCACCTTGTCCAGATAGAGAACCTGGGGTTTGGATCCGACATCGAGTTCAAGACGCACATCCATTTTGCTTTCCGTGTTGTGCGTATAGAGCCGCGCATAGGTACGGGGTTCTTTGTCAATATGAATCCAACCGCCGTCGGTCTCAGAACTGTCATAGATCGGTGCCATGCCCTGGGCGTCCTTGAGCATGATTTTCATGCGTCCTTCGCCGTCTTCGCTCGCGGCTATGAAACTTAGTCTGTAGGTCTGCCCTTGAATGAGATGGATCAGCGTCCTTCCATCCGCCCCTATGTATTCTCCTCCACCTCCGTAGGTCTGCAGGTATAATTGGCCTTCCGCGTCAACAGGCACGGTCAGTCTCAACATGCTGACACCACTGAATGCCTCTTCTCCGTAGATATATTCTCTTGAGATCCTATCCGAGGTCAACTGCCATGCTTGATCCGGCTTGAAGAATTCGCCATTGATCACCTGGGATATTTTCGGCAGCTCGGTCGGTGTGACGCCGGTCAGCTTGTCCAGCACGGTCTGGTTCCAGCCCAACTCGGAGTTGAATATGGCGTAGGTCCTCTGGTTGTTTTGCATGCCCGTGTACCACATGTTGCCAATGTTATGGGTATTGAAGAGGTCAAAGTGGTGATCCAGCCATCTGTTTAATTCTTCGTCGGGACGCTCCGCAAACTGCCAGCAGCCCCACTCGGTCGTAATGATCGGAATGTCGACACCGATACGGCGCCTCCAATTCACCGCATACATGACTTGCTCGGTGATCGGATCTTTCCATTTCGACTCGTCATCTCCGAGTGGCTGCGTCCACATGGCGAAATTATGGCCATCCTCGTGCCTTGGATTGTAAAAATGGATCGTAACGCCGGTGTTGGTGTCATCGTAGAATCCCTTGCCCCCATCGAACTGATAAGTCAGGTATTCTTCCGTCAAAAAGGGATCTAAGAATTCGGAATCATTGGATCCTGGAGGACCGATCAGGATCGGGCGGTCGGGATCCACATCTCGAATCGCTTGCACAGCAGCGTTATACAACGGCATGATTTTCGGAGCTCCATCGGCCTTCCCAAAGCCAACCCCCTTAGGTTCATTGAGTATTTCGAAAACGAGATCGTTGGGGTAGTCTTTCCAACGTTCGGCAAGTTCTCCCCACCTCTTTGCGATTTCCTGTGCACCCTGAGCGGGATCCTTGGCCCAGGCAGAGGATCCCCACATGCAGATCACGATGGCTAGATTATTGGATAGCGCGTCCTTTATCTGTTGTTCCGTATTGGTTTTTCCCGAACGAAACGGCAAGAATACGCGGACCGACTCGAAACCTGCATCGGCGGCCGCCCTGAACTGCTCAAAATCGTGCTGAATCTTCGGCCATACTCCATTATCCGGAAGGGACGTATCCATGTTGACACCTTTATGGAGCTTTTGGAAAACCGACGCATTGTCGCGTGATGTAAACTCAGGCGTTGCTTGTGAGATTCCAAGCAACGGCACACATAGTGCTGCGGTTATCGCCGCAATATATCTCTTCATCTTCCACTGATCCTTTCGTACAATTCACCTACAATCGGAGGGTGGTGATTATTTCAACTTTAGAGAAGACCAATATCGTCTTCATTCTTGCCGATGACATGGCTGTCTGGGCGGCGCGTTGTTATGGCAATGCCGAAATTCGAACGCCAAGCCTCGACCGCATGGCGGCAACAGGCGTGCGGTTTGAGAATTTCTTCGTGACGATTCCGGTGTGTTCGGCCAGCCGAGCTTCTTTTCTGACCGGGCGGATTCCGTCTCAGCACGGCGTTCACGATTTTCTTACGGGTCCTGTCAATTTTGGAACTACAGGACCGCGTTTTCTCGATGGTGAGGTTAGTTACACAAACGTCCTGGCTGACAATGGGTGGACATGTGGCCTGTCGGGCAAATGGCATTTGGGCAAGTCGTCTCTTCCGCAATGTGGATTTTCTCACTGGTTTGCGCATCCGGGCGGGGCGAGTGCATACAATGATCAAAACATGATACGTGATGGAGTGACAGAGGTTGTGCCCGGCTATGTGACGAATGTGATTACGGATGATGCCCTTGACTATATCGATACTCACGCAGAGGATGAAAATTCGTTCTATCTGAGTGTTCATTACACTGCGCCACACGCGCCGTGGATCGGTCATCCTCAGGATATCGTGGACTCTTATGATGACTGTGCTTTTGAGACGTGCCCACAGGAACCACTGCATCCGTGGGCAAAGGTGCCTGAGGATGATGCAGATCTACCAGGTCGGTCAGCAAAAGGGCTGAGCAATAACCTGGGGCAGCGCGAAAGTCTGAAGGGATATTTTGCGGCAGTGACTGCGATGGATCAGGATGTGGGGCGAATTTTGGACAGGCTTGAAGAAAAGGGTCTGCGGGAAAACACGCTTGTGGTGTTTACCTCTGACAATGGGCATTCGTGCGGACAGCATGGGTTCTGGGGTAAAGGCAACGGAACGGATCCGGTGAATATGTATGAGAATTCGATCAAGGTGCCTTTCCTAGCTACGCACCCAGGCGTGATTCCAGAAGGCACGGTGCAATCAGCGATGGCTTCGGCTTATGATGTTTTGCCTACGCTTCTGGACTATGTTGATCTTCCACCTCCCGATACGAATCTGCCAGGACAATCGTTGCTTGCCGTGTTGAAAAATGAGAGCGCAGATGGTCGTGACAGTGTTGTCATTTGTGATGAGTATGGTTTCTGCAGGATGATTCGGACAGCGGAGTGGAAATACATCCATCGTTATCCAGATGGGCCAAATGAGCTTTACGATGTTGTCAACGATCCTGATGATCGCAGCAACTTACTTGATGACCCGGCACAGGCTGATCGCGTGAAAGATCTCAAAGCAGAGATGGAAACATGGTTTGGTGAATACGTGATTCCAGATATCAATGGCCGCATATACAATGTGACGGGCTATGGCCAGTTACGGCCTGTGGGCAGAAAATGGGAAGATGGCGAGGAACCTTTTACAGAGGTTGCAGGAGAACCGAGTCTTCGCAGAAAGGGATCATGAACGCTTCACGTATGTTCGGCTGACTAGGTTCGATTCTGCCTGTTTGCGAGGGGATGATCCGCAGCCTTCCCGGACAGGATCTCACCTTTTGTTGTGTCGTGCTCAGGCCATTGATGGTAGCCTCTGCTTCCTGACCAGTCCATCTGACCGTTCCCTGTAACCCCCTCTTTTAAGGCATCTCTGTCCGGATCGCTGTAGTTCGCAAACCACGACTTCATTCTCTTACTCATGGTCAATGCGATGTCAGTCATGCAAGGGCTGTCAATGAGATTGCGCTCTTCGCCCGGATCGTTCTCCATATCATAAAGTTCGTTCTTATCGCAAGAATACCGATGGACATACTTGTACTTCTTGTCCCGGATCATCCTGACCGGTCCATACTCGTCGAAGACGACGACCATATCGTCGCCCGCACCTTCTATTCCATGTAGAGCATCCGCAAAGCTTCTACCCGGCAGTTTCTCCCTGTCCTGAAGGTCTGCTTCAATGCCCGCGTAGTCCAAAACCGTATGCATGAAGTCGTACTGGCTTACCATGATGTCGGTCACTGCACCTGCAGGTATCCTACCGGGATGCCAGAAGATAGCGGGTACTTTGATTGAGTTGTCGTACATGTTCATGGGATAGGTGCCGTTCCCTTTTCCCCAGAAACCATGATGACCGCAGCTGAAGCCATTGTCGCTTGTGAAGATCACCAGGGTGTTGTCGGCGATACCTTGATCCTTGAGCTTCTCGAAGATCCTTCCAACGTTCATATCAACCGCTGTGATGGATGCGAAGTATCCTTTAAGGCTTTCCTTCCACTCTTCAGTCTCCGGTTCCGGAAAGGGCTTCCACGTGGCTTCGTCACGCAGGGGTATGCGCGGGATTGAGGGAAACTCACAGGCATCATACGAATCCACCAGCTCGCGCGGATGGTTATCGATCAGCGGTGAATGAGGAGCGGTATAGTGCACGCTCAAGTAGAAGGGCCTCTTGCTCGCGTGTTCATCGATGAAATCGAGCGCCTTGTCCGTCATGATGTCAGTGATATAGCCGGACGTCTCAACGTATGGCTCCCCGTCCTTGATCATGGGAGCCGCATAGTAGGGACCTCCGCCAAACTGGCACGGGAACCACATGTCGAAACTCTTCTGCGGCTTCATGCTGTGCCCCAGGTGCCACTTCCCGCTCAATCCACATACATAGCCGTCTTCTGCGAGATAGTCGGTATAGCCCTTGATGCCTTCCAGATATTCAATGGGCTCGTCACCTCGTCTATGCTTCTGGTCCCCTCTCATGGCGCCGCCGCGAAGCCAGTCGAGCACCCCGTGATTCGACGGTATACGGCCGGTCAGAATGGAGGCCCGTGCGGCAGAGCAGACAGGCGAGGTACAGTAGAAGTTCTCAAACCTCATTCCTTCCTCTGCCATCTGATCCAGCGCAGGCGTACGCAGCTCCGGGGTTCCTGCACAGCCGAGAGCCCAAGGGCCCTGATCATCCGTCATGATCAAGATGATGTTGGGTCTATCCCCCATAGTGGATCACTCCGGCCGTCGGCCGCGCAGCTCGATCTGATCCAGGATGACCTCTGAATGACGGTCCAGGAAGATGAAGGAAAAGCGGACATTGCTGACCGATGGGACAGCATGGTCATACTCGAGCTCGTACTTCTGCAGTTTGCTGTCGATAGATACCTCGTCAGAGGTCCAGATGACGGGTTCGTTGTGGGGTGCGTGACCAAGCTGGATCTGCAGACGGGCTGAACCGGCTTCACACCTTGCGTAGAACGAGATCCGGTACACGCTGCTTTCCCGGAGCTGAATGATGTACTTGTTGGCCTGAACCTTTCCCTTTACACGAAACAGCCAGTCCGATTCGTATTGCTGATAGAGCGACGATGTCATCTCGCGCCCCACATCCGGAGCATGGACAAAAGGCACGTGCACTCGGATAGCTCGTGTTCCATCTGCGCCCTGTCCGTCAGCCGTTCCCATGATGGCATACTCGGATGAGTTCCAGTCTGCCAGA
>JAYZCA010000063.1:0-16930 GCA_036339235.1 Candidatus Latescibacterota bacterium
CCCGGCCCATGCAACCATATCCTTGCCACCATCGCCCCCACCCCCGAAGCTTTTCCTCATGAACCTCTCACCGCCCCGCGGCACCCGCGACTTCTTCCCTGGAGACATGCGCCTGCGCACGTGGCTCTTCGGCCACTTCCGGGAAGTGGCACGTGGTTTCGGTTTCGAGGAGTACGACGCACCCGTCGTCGAGTCGGCCGAACTCTACGTGCGCAAGGCGGGCGAAGAGATCGTCGACCAGCTTTACACGTTCCAGGACAAGAGCAGCCGCGAACTCGCCCTGCGCCCCGAGATGACACCGTCCCTGGCACGTATGGTCCTGCAGAAGGGCGGCGCACTGGGACTCCCCATCAAGTGGTTCAGCCTGCCCCAATGCTGGCGTTATGAGCGGATGTCCCGCGGTCGGCGACGCGAGCACTTCCAGTGGAACATGGACATCGTCGGAGTCGACGACGTCACCGCCGAGGCGGAGCTGCTGGCGGCGCTTGTGGCTCTCTTCAAGCGTCTCGGGTTGGGCCCCGGAGACGTCGCCATTCGCCTGTCCAACCGCCGTTTGCTGCAGGTGGTGCTGACCGACGCGGGTGTCACCGACGAGCTCTTTGCGCCGGTGTGCGTCCTGGTGGACAAGCTAGAGAAGATCTCGCGCGAGACGGTGGAGGACCAACTTCGGGATCTTGGCGTCGATTCTGGAGTCATCGACCGCGTCCTCGAGGTCGCCTCGTGCACCTGCCTGGAAGACGCCGAGAAATTCGTCGGCGGCGACAACGGCCTCGACGATGTGCAGCGGCTGTTCGACCTGGGGGCCTCCTACGGCATCGCTGAGTGGCTGCGCTTCGATCCAAGCCTGGTGCGTGGCCTGGCGTACTATACGGGCACCGTCTTCGAGGCCTTCTCCACCGAGGGCGAGTTGCGCGCCATCTGCGGGGGCGGCCGCTACGACCGGCTGCTGTCCACTTTCGGCGGCAAAGACGTGCCCGCATGCGGTTTCGGTTTCGGCGACGCCGTGATCGTGGAGCTGCTGAAGGACAAGGGCCTCATGCCCCAGCTCCCTGCCGCCGTCGATGACGTCGTCTTCGCCTTCTCCGACGACCTGCGCGGGCCTGCCATCGAAATCACCCAGCGACTACGGGCTGGCGGTCGGTCCGTCGACCTGATCCTCGACGAGGGTAAGCGTATGAAATGGGCCTTCAGGCACGCCGACAGCGTCGGCGCCGCCCGCCTTGTCCTGCTGGCGCCGGACGAGTGGGAACGTGGGGTTATCAGAGTGCGCGACATGTCGTCAGGCGAGGAGCGCGATGTGACACCGGGGGAGCTGGCGTCGTGAAGATCGGGTTGTGTGCATGGAGTTTCACCGGCAAGCACCGGGAGGCGGGCCATGAACCTGACCCGCATCAGATCGAGGGTTTGCTCACCATGGCGGATCGGTACGGCCTGGCCAGCGTCGAGGGTGCGTCCGGTTGGTTCGAGGTGATGAGCGATGCGCAGGTCGACCGGTTTCGACAGGACCTGGGAAACACGAGACGTGTCTTCGTCGACACCGGCGGCCACGACTACGCCCGGGATCTGACACCACTCAGGTCAGCGATCGATGTGGCCGCCCACATCGGCTCCCCCATGGTGAGAACGACGATCAGCAGTCTGCTGGAAGGCGATCGCCGGTCCCTGGGCAGCGACGGCTGGCGCGACCATTTGATCGCCCTGGTGGAGCCTCTGCGGCGCGCCGCCGGAGCGGCGCAGGAGGCAGGCGTCGTCATCGGCATCGAGAACCACCAGGATCTCTGCTCCCACGAACTCGTCTGGCTGTGCGAGCAGGTGGGTGGGGCGCATCTCGGAGTAACACTGGACGTGGGCAACGCCTACGCGGTGGGTGAGCGCCCGGCGGCCTTCGCGCGCCGTGTGCAGCCCTTCCTCAAGCACGTGCATCTCAAGGACTACACGGTACATCCTACCGGAACAGGCTACCGTCTCAAGCGCTGCGCCCTCGGCGAGGGTGTCGTCGACTGGCCGGCCATGTTCGCCTGGTTCGACGCCGAGTGTCCGCAGGTGGAGGCGTGCATCGAACTGGGCGCCACCACGGCGCGCCACATCCGCCTCTTCGAGCCGAGCTGGTGGGAGACGTACCCCGAGCGTCCCTTCATCCCCGACGCCATCGACGCCCTCGGCGACCTGCAGCGGGCGGCGCAGCCGCCCGAGACGGACTGGCGCACACCCCATGAGGCCGGGGCGGCTGCCGATGCCTGTGCTGCCTATGAGATCGCCCAGATCGAGGCTTCCGTCACCTACCTGAAGAGCATCGGCGCCGTTTAACTCTGATTTTCGAGATCGGCCAGCTGTGAGGTCTGCGGCAGCGGCACGATCGGGTTCTCCAGCGTGCCGATTCCACCCGAAAACATCAGCTTCGTCACATCCCCCACAAGAAGCCCCGACGCCAGGTCCGCTTCTCCGAAGACGATCGGCGTCCCCCAGTAGAGTGCCTGCAGTTGCCCCGGTTCCAGTGGCAGCCGGCGGAACAGCGTGAGCTCCATGTGCAGCAAGCCGTCCGGCATGTTCAAATTGTCTTGCCCCGTCGGTCCTTCTTTGAATGCGATACGCACGCCGTTACGCAGGATCTCGCAGCTGACGGTCACATCTGCGTCATCGAAGGCATCCGCCGTCACCAGCACCGGACCCAGACTGGCGCAGCCGCCTGACCAGTTCTTTGCCTGGGGAAGATTCAGCGGGTTCGTCGCCTCGATGCCATTATCGGTGGCGTCGTTGCCGCCGGTGTAGCCGATCCGCTCCACCTGCCCCCGGCGATTGAGGGCGTAGATGGAGACCAGCTCCGTCTCGGGGACGAGGCGATCCGTGTCGGCAGGGCGTGTCAGCGGTTGCCCGTGACCGACCACCGCGTCGGGGTCCCCTTTCGAGAACAGTTCCGGACGGCCCCCAGCGGCGCACTCGCGGTACTTCTGCTCGTACACGTTCACCGCGCCTCCCGTGGCCTGTTTCGCTTCGATCTCGCGCAACTTGGCGCTGTCTTCGTGGGTGACGCCGGCGAGCCACACGCGCAGCTTGTAAGGGTCGTCGTTGGGGCCGCTGACAGGCTTGTCCAAGTGGGCGACATCGTCACCCCTGGCAGCCAGCAGATCCGCCAATGACAGTCTCCGGGCACCGGCGGCATTCTTCACCGCCACCTGGGCGGCGGCGACAAAGCCGCTCTCATCCCCGCCACCGCCGTAGTACAGCTCATGAACCGAGCCAGGACCCCCGGCGGCGGTCAGATCGATGACGTCGTCACCGTCCACGAGGCCCAGGTGCCGGGGGTGCGCGGAGGCGGGGTCGCGGAACTGCAACAACTTCATGATACATCTCTCCCGAGAAAGAGGGGTGTTTTGACCTTCGGCATGATTCCTGCCTCCACGGCCCGCTCCATTAGATCGGCGATGGCGGCCTCACCCTCGCGACCGTAGTCGAGTGTGTGATCGTTGACATAGAGTTCGATATGTGCATCTATGACACGCCGTTCCATCTCCTGCGCATTGGCGGCGACGTAGTCGCGCACCTCGTCGGGATAGGCGTAGGCATACTCGACGCTGTTGCGCAGCGCCACGTCGAGACCACCGATCCGATCTTCGCCTAACCCGCGGCGCGCGGCGATGCCACCCAGGGGGATCGGATATCCCGTCGTCGACTCCCACCACTCCCCCAGATCGACGACCTTCTGCAGGCCGAACGACCTGTAGGTAAAGCGGCTCTCGTGGATGATGACACCGGCATCAACCTCGCAGGAGCGGATTGCCTCCATGATGCGATGAAAGGGAATCTCCACAACCTGTGTCAGTTCCGGGGCGAAGAGCCGCACCAGCAGGGCCGCCGTCGTCATGCGGCCCGGGATCGCCACCCGACACGCCGACAGCGACTGTGAGGTGACCCCCTCGCGAGACACCACCAGCGGCCCGCAGCCGCGGCCGAGGGCGCCGCCGGCGTGCAGCAGGCAGTAGTCTGAGAGGAAATGTCCGAGAGCATGGAAGGACACCTTCACCACGTCGAGTTCGCGGCGCGAGGCCATGCCGTTGAGTGTCTCGATGTCCTCCAGCACCTCGCGCACCTTGGGCGCCCCCTCGAGGCGTCCGTGGACGAGAGCGTAGAAGACGTAGGTGTCGTTGGGACAGGGTGAGTACCCCAGAGAGAGCGTGTCGGTCACAGGTGTGCCGTCGCATGAATGGGTTGACAGAGTTCGGCCGGCGAGGCGCCCGGTTCGCAAGGCGCGCGACCGAGGCATGTTTGCAGGATACTCAGAGGGAGCGCAACGCCGCGAACCGGGATGCATCGGCGGCCGAATGTCGACGGATTCCTGCGACAGGACACTACAATTCCTTCAGCAGGCGGAGGGCGGCTTCCTGCGCTCGGCGGCTGGCCAGGGGCAGGTCCCAGTGCGACAGGTCGCGGTCTTCGACGGCATTGCTGATGCCGCGCACCTCGACAAAGGGGACGCCGTAGAGGGTACACACATGCGCCGCCGCCGCACCCTCCATGCTCTCGCACAGGGCACCGGGCACGCGGCGTTCACGTTCGGCGCCGAGTGCCACCGTGCCGCTGCATGACTGTACCGTGACGAAGGGGCCCCGCTCGACCCGACCCGTGTCCGATGCGCGCAGTATTTCGACAGCGCGGCGCCCGAGTGCCTCGTCGACGGGAAAGCGGTTGAACAGCGCCGTGCCCTCCACCACAGCTAGGGGGATACCGATCTCGTCCGCCGGACGCCAGCCATCGGGGGTGACGACGCCGAGGTCGCCGTAGACCTCCTCGGCAGCGACAGCCAGGTCGCCCACCTGCAGGCCACCGCCGACATAGGCGCCGGCCACACCGATCTGCATCACGACATCGGGAGATTGCGCCTCGAGGCTGCGGGTCACCGCGTGCGCCGTGTTGACGGCGCCGAGCCCGGTCTCCACGAGATCGACATCACGGCCGGCACAGACCCCGTGGCGCCATACCCTGCCGTACACCGACAGGGTCACCGCGCCGGTCAGTGCCTCGACGAGTCGAGCCTGTTCGAGGCCGGTAGCGGTCAGCAGCAGGACGGACATACCGTCGGATTAATACTGGAGGACGACCTTGATGGGCCGTTCGGCGCTCGACCGGTCGGCAAACAGCTCGAAGGCGCGTTGGATCTTCGCGAATGGCAGTATGTGGGTGATCAGCGGCATGACATCGATGCGGCCTTGTTCGATCCAGTCGAGGGCAACGGCGTAATCGTCGTACGGATTGGCGCCCGCATTGACGCTCATCACGAGGTTGATCTCCTGGCGCTGCATGGTCAACAGCGGCAGGTCGACAACCCCGTCGGGCACTTCCTTGTCCGGAACGCCGAAACCGAAGACGGTGCCGCCGCGGCGGCACAAGGCCACTGCCGTGGCGTAGGTGGCACCGTCGCCGACAGCCTCCACGACGATATCGGCCATGGCCCCCTCGGTAATGGCCCGCACCACTTCGACCGGGTCGGCGGCGCCCGGGTCGATCACCTCGGTGGCACCCATCTGCCTGGCCATGTCCCGGCGCCACGCCAGCGGATCGATGCCGACGATATCGCGGGCTCCGAGGTTGCGCAGCACCGCCGTGAACAACTGCCCTGTAGGACCCAGGCCGATGATGGCGACCCTCTGGTGGATGACGTTGCCGATCTTGCGGAAGGGTCGGATGACGGTGCCCAGCAACTGTGACATCAGCACACGTTCGGGAAGAGCGTCGCCGGGCAGGCGCAGAAGACCTTCGTCGACGGTCAGAGCCGCCTCCTGGAACAACCCGTGGTCGCGGTCGAAGCCCCACAGCAGGACACGTTCACCCTCGACGTAGGTGCCGGAGGGACAGGAGACGACGCGGCCGATCCCTTCGTGACCGGTTCCCCCCGTGGGTTTTGGGAAACCGGGATGTACGCCCAGATAGTCGGGAACGTCGCTGCCGCAGACAGCGACCTGTTCGAGGCGCACGAGCATCTGTCCCGCCCGGGGGACCGGCTCATCGATGTCGACGATTTCCCAGGCGCGCACATCGCGCAGGCGGGCTGCCTTCAACGGCGCATCCTCTCGGTGCGCTCTCCCTTCGTCTTGATCAACTCCATCACCGCGTCGACGTCGACCCCGACTTTCTCGGGATCCAGAACCTTGGCGACCTCGCGTCCCTCGGCCTCAGAGCGCCGTGCCAGATTGCAGACGAAGGGTGCCGCCCGCTGCCTGCCGTTCGACTGGGTGAGGATGCCGATAACCGGCTTGCGCGAGTTGTCGGGATTCGGCTCGTACACGACGGCCACTTCCTTGTTGTTGAGTTCTACCACACTGCCCACAGGGTAGACGCCCAGGGCGCGCACGAAGAGCCCGACGAAATGTTCGTCGAACTCGGTGCCGCGGTTCTTGTGCAGTACCATCAGCGCCTGATACATCGGCATGGCCGGCTTATAGACGCGCTTGGCGGTGAGAGCATCGTAGACATCGGCGACCGCCGTCATGCGGGCGTAGGGATGAATCTCGTCACCCTTGAGACCGTAGGGATACCCCTTGCCGTTGAGCATCTCATGGTGCTGCTCGGCGATGGCGATCTGCTCGTCGGTGAAGCCCCCCTCCTCGCGCATGATCTCGGCGCTGTAGACGGCGTGCTTGCGCATCTCCTCCAATTCGCTGGGCTCGAAGCGCCCCGGCTTGTTGAGGATCTCGAGGGAGATGCGGGTCTTGCCCACGTCGTGCAGCAAGGTCGCCGTGGTGAGGATCGGCAGGTATCCGGGGTCGACGCCGTCGGCCTGTGCCACGGCGATGACGAGGGTACACACGTTCATGCAATGCATGGCGGTATACGGGTCGTGTTTCTTGATTCGCGTCAGCGACACCATGGCATCGACGTTGCGCAGGACCGATTCGGTGATGACCGCGCTGGCGACGTTCACCTTCTCGGAGTCGACGCCCTTGCCGGCAGCCACGTCCGCCATGGCTTCTTTGAGCGTCTCCGTCGTCTCGTTGCGGATCTCGGCGGCTCGTTCAAGCTCCTCATCATAATGCACCAGGCGACCCGGGGGGGGCGGCTTGCGGCTCGGATCCGTCAGCGGCTTGACGTCGCCGGGAAGGTCGCCGCCCTTGTCGGTGTCGATCGTGACCATCGACAGCCCGGTCTCACGCAAGCGGTCCACGAGAGCGTCGGAGGAGACCAGCAACCCGCCGTTCTTCAATATTTTCTCGTGCATCTTGCCCGTGAGCCGTGCGCGCTTGGCGCCTGACCCCGTGCGTACGGCATTTCGTGGCTCGAGAAAGCGGCCAGGCTCGTCGCCATCAGCGTCTTCGACGACGACGTCGGCATCGAGAAACATGCCGGCAGAGAGATGGTCGATAGAGATTAGTTTTTTCATTGGGTAGGGTCGCGGTTTTTCCGGAACCGTATAAATAGTCCGCGCCGATGCGGGCCTGTCAAGGGCTCCGCCAGAGCATGGGGGTTGCTTGACGCTCCGCCCGCGCCCGGCATACACTGAGCCAGCCGCGAAACCTGATGGGAAAGGATGACGAGATGGCCACACTCTTCGGACGCCTCCACACGAGGCAGCAGATCCTCGACCGCGTCGGCGACATCAGCCAGGTCGCCGGGGTCCGACGCGCGGAATTGACGGAAGGCAACGAGCGCGGTGCCGGTCTCATCGAAGTCTTCAACGCTTCGGGGCTGTGTTTTTCGCTGCTGCCGGGCCGCGCCCTCGACATCGCGTCGGCCCACTACAAGGGTATGTCCCTCTGCTTCCGCTCCAAGACCGGCGACGTGGGCCCAGCCTTTTACGAGCCGGCTGGCTACGACTGGATGCGGGGCTCCTTCATGGGACTGCTCACAACCTGCGGCCTCACTTTCGTAGGCCACCCGGAGGTGGACCCGGAAGAGGAGAACACCGAGCTCGGTCTGCACGGCCGACTGTCCTACATCCCGGCGAAGGATGTCAGCGCCAGGGGTGTGTGGGAAGGGGACGACTACGTCATCAGAGTCGGGGGCCGCATGCGTGAGCACGCCATGTTCGGACACTGCCTGGAGATGACGCGAGAGATCTCAACCGTCCTCGGGGAGAAGACAATCCGCATCCACGATCGGGTCGAGAACCTGGGCGTCGATCCGGCGCCGCTGATGGTCGTCTACCACACCAACCCGGGCTGGCCGCTGCTCGACCGGGGCGCGCGCATGCTGATCAACTCGAAGAAGTCGACAGAATGGACGCAGGACCGGGAGGTCGCCCCGGAGGACTACTGCAAGATCGGCGGTCCGCGAGCCAAGGCGCACGATGACGTCTACGTTCACCGCCCTGCTGCCGACCGCCGAGGTATGGTCCACGTCGGCTTGGTCAACGACCGCCTGGGCCTGGGGCTGACGTGGACTTTTCCGCGCCGGGAACTGCCCATCCTGAATCAGTGGCAGCACTTCCACAAGGGGACCTACGTAACCGGCCTGGAACCGGGCAACTGCAGTGTTCTGGGACGCGCCTGGAACCGCAAACACGGTACGCTGGAGTACATCGCACCGGGCGCGACGCGCGACTTCCACCTGCAGCTCGGCGTGCTGGACGGGGCCAGGGAGATCCGCGCCTTCGAGCGCAGCCTGAAGTAGAGGTGAGATCAGCGGCGCGTGGGCAGACTTGCCAGTGCGCCGTAGACATCCAGCACCCGCTGTGCCACGCCCGACTCTGTGTAGAGTCCCAGAAGACGCTGCCGGCCTGCTACCCCCATGCGCCGTCGCCTGACCTCGTCCCGCTGCAGCACCGACACCGATTCTGTGAGCGCCACCGCGTCGCGCACGGGCGCCAGCAGACCCGTGTCCCCGTCGATGACGACCTCACGGCAGCCACGGATGTCGCAGGCCACCGTGGGCCGCGCCATAGCCGTGGCTTCCAGCAACGACTTCGACAGGCCCTCCCGGTGGGAGGGCATAACGAACACGTCCATCGCCGCGTAGAGGGCAGGCAGATCGTCACGTCCCTGCGTGATTTGGCAGCGATCCTCGATACCGTGGGCGCGCGCCAACGCGAAGGGGTCGACGGCGTCGGACTGCTCCGGTTCGAAGAGGCCGACGATAAGGAACCGCGCCGATGGTACTGAGCGCGCCAGGCGGCCGGCCATGTCGAAGTACTCGAGGAAACCCTTTTCACGCACCACGCGTCCCACCGTGCCGACGACGAAATCGTCAGCCCCCCAGCCAAAGCCGGCGCGAGTGCGCGCGCCTGCCTCGGGATCGGCGTCAGGGTCGAAGTAGTGCTCGTCGACACCATTGCCCACCAGGTGCAGATGCTCGTCGCTCTTGAACCGGTGAGACCTGGCGAATTCCAGGTCTTCCTCCGACTGAAAGAGCAGATGATCCGACCAGCCTGCCGTCCAGCGCTCGGCGGCCAGCGCCGCCATGCGGTGCAGGCCGGCGATGTGATCGTGGAACAGAAAACCATGCACGGTGTGCAACACGTGGGGCGCGCCGGCCAGCTGGGCTACTGGCGGTCCCAGCAGGCCAGCCTTGGGATTGTGCGTGTGGATGATGTCGTAACCGCCGCGGCGCACCTCGGCGAACAGAGCGATGGCGCAGCGGGCGTCGGTAATCGGCGAGATCTCACGCTCGAAGGGCAGGTAGTGCAGGTGGAAACCGAGAGCCGTCAGTCCCGCCTCGTATTCGACGCCATCAGCGGCGCCGGAGTCGGGTGCCCGGCCGCAGGCAACGTGGATCTCGCAGCCGCCGGCGGCGAGACGAGTCAGCCGGCGGCGCAGCAGCAGCCAGGTGATGCGGTCCGTGGGGACGACGTGCAGGACGCGGGGCACGCGAGGACTCCGTCCTAAGCCAGTCCGGCATGTGTCCACACGCCGCGAAGAGAGGCACCGGTTGCGGCGCAGGCATCGTCGGCGGACATGTCGCGCACGGCCTGGCTGAAGGGCTCGACCATCACCGGCCCGTCGTAGCCGATCTGCTTCAACGATCCGAGGAACGTGTCGATGTCGATAACGCCCGTCTCCCCTGGCAGGCAACGCTGGTTGTCGATCTGTTCGTCCACCGGGCGATCCGGAGCGTCGTTGACATGCACGTCCACGACCTGGTCGGGAGACAGGCGCTGCAGGTGAGAGGCATCCTCGTGCGCCGTATACCAGTGCCAGGCGTCGAGCAGATAGCCGCAGTTGTCGCCCACAGCGTCACACAATTCACTCATCTCGTCCATTGCATGGACGAATTCGTGCTTCTTGCCCTCGCGGCTCGTCTTCGGCCCGACGTATTCCAGGCCCAGGCGGATGTCATGTTCGGCGAGAATCGACGCCGCCGGCTGCAACCGACTCGCGTGCTGGGCAAGATTGTCCGCGTAGCTCAACTCAGCGGAGGCGGGGGTGATCCACGTCGCTGTTCGATGCACTCCGAGGTCGGCGGCGGTCCGCGCCAGCGCTGGCAGGGCCTGCAGGTCCTTCTCAAAGGTGGCGTCGTCGGCACGGAAGTTGAGAGGAAACCCGAAAGCGGACAGACGCACGCCGGCTTCCTGAGCCAGCTGGGTCACGCGCGGTGCTCCGAGCTGGTGGGCCTCCCCGATGCTGAAGTGATAGCCGCCGAAGCCGTGTTTTGCCGCCAGCGCCAAGCCCTGCGCCAGGCCGTCGACCTTGACGCCGATCGCGCCGAGACTGAGTGAGGTGAACATGGTCTCTCCCTGCCGATTCTTATGCGGCGACGTTGTTCTGAGGTGTGGCTTCGAGGAAGGCGATGACATTGTCCACAGCTCCGCCGTTGAGCAGATCCACCCCCTCGGGGGTCTGGTCTGCCGCATGCGGCGTGAGCACGACCTGCTCGCAATTCTTGATGGGGTGGTCGGCCTCGAAAGGCTCGTCGGGAAACACATCGAGCCCAGCGCCGGCCAGGTGCCCGGCGTCGAGAGCCGCGGCGAGGGCGTCGAGATCGACGACGGGACCGCGGGCCCCGTTGAGGAGTACGGCACCTGATTTCATGCGTGCCAGTTGCGCCTCGCCGATGAGATGGCGGGTGTCGTGAGTCAGGGCTACGTGCAGGCTCACGTAGTCGGCCTGCCCGAGCAGCTCGTCAAGGCCGACGAAACGTACACCCAGCTGGCGCGCCCGCTCTGGCGAGGGATTGAAGGTCCAGGCGATCACTTCCATGCCGAGGGCCTTGCCGAGACGTGCCATCTCGGCGCCGATGTTGCCCGTGCCGACGATGCCGAGGACCTTACCTTGCACGCCGAGATTCATGCGCCGCGTCCACTTGTGAGCGCGGACCTCGGCCGTCTGGAAGGCGGCGCGTTTGGCTACCGTGAACAGCAGGCCGAACATGTGCTCCGCCACGACCGGCGCCGTACGTCCCGGTTGGTTCGACACGACGATGCTCAGCTCCTTGGCCACCGTCAGGTCGATCATGTCGGTGCCGATCGAGCAGGTTGTGATCATCCGCAGATCGGGGAGAGCGCGCAGTTCGTCCTGGCGCCAGGTGACGGAACCGCGAGAGTTGATGATCACCTGGAAACCGCGGGCCCGCTCGATCTGCTCGGCTTTGTCTTGGGGGCGCGTGGTGTGCAGGGTGAGTTCGCCGTACGGCTGCAGGCGCTCGAGATGGGGCGACCCGCCGATCTGCGGCGGGTCGTCGCCGGGCACAAGGATATTGACGCGATCGGACATCGGACGGTCGATTCTCTCTGGTAGGCGGAATTGACCGGGTTTATGTTTTTCCCGGGTTGCGGCGCCTGAAAGGAACGGGCGCCATCGGAACCTGTCAAAGAGTCCGCGGGGTAGAAAAGGGGGACCATGACTCGCCAGTTGATCACCACGGCGCCGGAGCAAGTCGCCTTCGGTGATGTCGACCTGCCGACGCCGACACCGACGCAGATCCGTGTGCGCAGCCGCTGGGGGGCTGCCAAGCACGGCACCGAGATGGCGCTCTACAAGGGCTACGCCGGCCCCCGCGGGTCGTACGACGATAACCTGCGTCTGTTTGACGGTGACGGGGAGACGGTCCGCTACCCGAGCCCCCTGGGAAACATGTGTGTGGGCGAGGTAGTCGAGATGGGATCCGATGTTGTCGGCATCGCCGTCGGTGATCTCGTCTTCGGCCATGGGCCCTTTCGCCAGGAGCATGTGTGGGAGGCGGACCGTGTGCGCAGCCTGCCCGACGGTTTGCCATGGCAGGCGGCAGTCTGCCTCGATCCAGCCGACTTCGCCCTGGGCGCCATACGCGACGGCCACGTTCGCATCGGCGACGCCGTCGCTGTTTTCGGCCTGGGCGCCATCGGGCTGCTGGCCCTGCAGCTTGCCAGACACGCCGGCGCCCACCCCGTGATCGGCGTCGACCCCATCGCCCTGCGCCGCAACACGGCCATGGTGTGCGGCGCCAACCTCGTCCTCGATCCGACGGCGTGCGATGTTGGCCGAGAAATCCGCCTGGCCACCGACGGCCGTGGCGCTGACGTCTGCATCGAGTACAGCGGCCACCACCTCGCGTTGCAACAGGCCCTTCGTGGCGTCGCCTACCTCGGCACCGTCGTCGCCGGCGCCTGGCCGGGTGCCTATCCAGCGGGACTCGACTTCGGCGCCGAGGCGCACTTCAATCGGCCGTCGATCGTTTTTTCCCGCGCCTGCTCCGAGCCGAACCCGGAGCACCCGAACTGGAACGAGACCCGACTCCTCGAGGTCGCCTGGCGCTTGCTGTGCGAGGGCACACTGAGATGCGAACCGATCGTGCGGCCCGTCGTGTCCTTCGACGCATTGCTGACAGAGTACCCGAAGATCGCCAACGAACCCGAGAGTAACGTCAAGCTGGGTGTCATCTTCTGAGGAAGGAACGATCGTGGACCTGCTGTTCAATACCATCATGCTCGAGCCCAACCGCTGGACGCCCGATCACACCCTGAGCTGGCCCCTTGTGGATCTTCTCGATTCGATCGACGAGGCGGGCTTCAAAGATCTGGAATTGTGGGGTTATCACGTGGACCGGATCGACGACTCAGAGACTACCATCCTCGCTGAAGGTCTGGAGGCGCGATCGATGCAGGCCCTCGGCGTCGGTGCGTACCCCTCGTTCCACAAGGAGGGCGCCGAGGACGAGACCGAGATGGCGCAAATTGAGCGCGTCGCCTCGGTGAGCGCCGCTCTGGGGGCGAGGATCTTCAAGATTTTTCCCGGCCGTGTGGCCAGCGCCAGCGCCGATGAGGCGATCTGGACACGAACCGTCGAGCGCCTCAAGGCCCTCGCTGACCGTGTGGGCGACGACGGCATGACACTGACCCTCGAGACCCACGGCGGCACGCTGTGCGACACCCTCCCCAGCACGCTGCGGCTCCTCGACCGATTGGCGGACCGCGATGATATCGGTATCTGCTTCCAACCCTACTCCGATGACGATACCGACGAAGCCATCGCCGCTTTCGACGCGCTGGGCGACCGGGTCAGGCACTTACATGTGCAGAACCGCGACGCCAATCGCACCATGACCCTGTTGGAGGACGGCGACTGGACGGATTACCGGCGCTTCCTCCCCCACGCCAGGGCCGTCGGCTTCGACGGTGCCCTGTGCATCGAATTCACCGCCGGTATCGTGCCCGCAGAGGGGGAGGCGTTCGACCTCTCCGGAGTTCTCGAAAACGCCGGCCTGGATCGACATTTCATCGAGAGACTGTGGAACGCTTGAATTGCTCCATCTGCTTGATCCCCATAGCTTTACAGACGCGCTTGAAAACGGAACGGTCCAAGAAACCGGAACGGTCTCCACACTCCCCCCTACCGAGTCTTGAGAAATACGCGTGGCTGTCGATCTCTCCCGTCCCGAGTACTACATCAACCGCGAGCTCTCGTGGCTCGACTTCAACCGCCGCGTCCTCGAAGAAGCCCGCGATACGTCAAATCCTCTACTCGAGCGCGTGCGTTTTCTCGGCATCGTCGCCAGCATCCTTGACGAGTTCTTCGAGGTCCGCGTCGCCGGTCTGCTGCAGATCCAGGAAAGCGGCGTTGTCAGTACCGGCCCCGACCGCCTGACCCCAGACGAGCAGCTCAGTGCCATCGCGCGCACGACCCACGAGTTGGTAGCGGCCCAATACCGCTGCTGGAACGAGGAGTTGCTGCCGACCCTGGCGCGGGAGCGCATCCATCTGCTCGATGTCGCCGATCTGCAGGGCGAGCACCTGGCTTTTGTCCGCCGCTACTGGCGTGGTGAGTTGGAACCGATCCTGACACCCATCGTCATCGACCCGGCCCATCCCTTTCCGCGCGTCCTCAACAAGGCGCTGTGCATCGGCGTCCTGTTGCAGCAGGACGGCCATACCGCCCTCGGTGTTGTTACCGTCCCTCGCGTCCTGCCCCGTATTCTGCGCCTGCCCGACGCCGACGACGGTGTCATGCATATGGTCCCCCTCTCGGGTGTCGTCGCCCACCATCTCGGCGAGCTGTTCGAGGGCTACGATGTAACCGGCCACGCCGCCTTCCGAGTGACACGCAACTCAGAGCTCTATGTCAATGAGGACGAAGCCGACAACCTCCTTGAGGAAATCGCCGAGTCGCTGGAAAACCGGCGCAAAGGGGACGTCGTCCGGCTTGAGATCGAAGATCGCGCGCCGCCACGTCTGGTGCGCTTCCTGTCGACCCAGTTCGAGCTGAACGAAGACCGCGTCTACCGTGCCGACGGCCCCGTCAACCTCAACCGCATCAACACCATCTACGACCTGGTGCAGCGGCCGGAGTTGAAGGACCGACCGTTCTCGCCGTCCGTGGTGAGCCTGCCGACAGATCCCGATCGGTTCTTCGAGTCGCTGCGCGAGCGCGACGTTCTGCTCCACCACCCGTACGAGTCATTCAATACGGTCATCGATTTCATCCGTATGGCGGTACGCGACCCCCGGGTGCTGGCCATCAAGCAGACTCTCTACCGCACGGGCGAGGACTCGCAGGTCGTGGAGGCACTCATCGACGCCGCCGAGCAGGACAAGGAGGTTACCGTCCTAGTGGAGTTGAAGGCGCGCTTCGACGAGGCCTCCAACATCGAGTGGGCCAAGCAGCTGGAGGAGAGCGGCGTGCATGTCGTCTACGGTCTGCTGGGAATGATCACCCACTGCAAGCTGTCCATGATAGTGCGCCGCGATGAGGACCGCCTGCGCCGATACGTCCACCTCGGGACGGGCAACTACAACCACCAGACGGCGCGCTTCTACACCGACATCGGGCTGCTCACGGCGCGCGACGATATGACCCGCGAGGTGGCTGAGGTGTTCAACCTGCTCACGGCACGCTCAGCGGAGACATTCCGCACGCTGATGGTTGCACCCACGACGTTGATGTCGGGCATGTTGCACCGTATCGATCGCGAGATCGAGCACGCGCGCGCCGGACGGCCGGCGGCGATCGTCGCCAAAATGAACGGCTTGATGGACCCCAAGATCATCCGCGCCCTCTACAGGGCCTCGATGGCGGGTGTCGAGATCGACCTCATCGTGCGCGGCATCTGCTGCCTTCGGCCGGGGTTGCTGGGCGTCTCCGAACGCATCAGGGTCACCAGCATCATCGGCTGCTATCTTGAGCACAGCCGGGTTTTCTACTTCGCCAACGGAGGAGACCCGGAGATATGGTGCGGCAGCGCCGACTGGATGAACCGCAATCTTCGCAACCGTATCGAGGTCGTGTTTCCCATCGAAGACGAGAGCATTAAGGCCCGTATCCATCACTTCCTGCAACTGTGCCTTGCCGATCGCTTGAAGGCCCGTATCTGTCAGTCAGACGGCAGCTACATACGGCTCGAACCGGGGGACAGCGAGCCACCGGTATCGATGCAGAGCGTGTTGATGGAGATCGCCCGCGGGAACCCGCCTGACCTGCAGTTGCCACCTCTGCCCGGCTGGAACAAAACCGGTGTCGACGGCGTCTCCAGAATTCCGGCCCGCTCGCTGCGCCGGGCCTGACCCACGATTGACCACAGGGAAGAACATGCCACCGAACGGTAACCGCATCCGGACACAGCTGAGCGCTCTCGACTCGCCACTGCAAGATGACATCCCTCGACTCGGCGTCGTGCTGGCTGCGGGCCACGGCACGCGCATCCGCTCTGATACCTCCAAGATGCTGCACGAAATCTGGGGCCGCCCCACTGTCGAACGGGTCGCCGACGCCGTCGCCAGGGGCCTCGACAGTCCAAACCAGGTCATCGTCGTCGGCATCAAGGCCGAACAGGTAGCCGCCACGGTGGGAGCCTGTCCCGGAAGGCGCTTCGCCTACCAGGAAAACCCCGTCCTCGGTCTGCCCTCCGGAACCGGCGATGCCGTGCGCGTCGCCCTCGAGCAGTTTGCGCCTCTGCCGGCGGGAATGGACCGTCACATCTATATCATCCCCGGCGACATGGGCCTGCTCACCGAACGGGTCGTGGCCGAGTTCCGCCGTGCCTTCGAGAGCCATCCATGTGATATGATGGTCCTCACCGGTGGCTTCGAAGGTCCTGCTGAGCAGAACTATTACGGCCGCATCGTGCGCGTTCCCGACACCGATGCATCGGGTAAGCTCGCCGAGAAATCCAGCTACGTGATCGCCATCAAGGAGCATAAGGACATCCTCGGTCTGGTCGACGACGACGCCGTCGAGACGATGCCGTACAAGGGTCGTCAGTTCGACTTCACTCGCCGCCAGCTGCTGGAGACACGCGAGATCAACACTCTCGTTGTCGCTTTCCGCGAGTCGGCTCTGCGCACCCACATCGGCGCCATGGACACCGACAACGTACAGGGCGAGCTGCTGCTCACCGACCTTGTGGAGATCTTCAACAGCAACGGGCTGGATGTACATGCCGTGCCAGCAGACGACGATGAAGAGATCCTCGGCTTCAATGTCAAGAGCGTTTGGCGGCAGATGGAGGCCATCGCCAGGCGCCGGGCCTACCACCGACTAATGGACATCGTCACCATCGTCGACGAGGAGGACTTCTATGTCGCCGATGAGGTGAT
>JAYZCA010000064.1:0-3905 GCA_036339235.1 Candidatus Latescibacterota bacterium
TACCGAGGCGCTCGACGACGAAGTTGTTGAACAGCGTCAACTGCACGCCGAAGAAGAACCCCACGCCGGCGACGGCCACCGCCAGCATGGCGAAGCTCCGGGTCCAGCCGGAGAACGGTGAGATCACTCGACGCCAAGTCCGGTGTCTCGCCCGCGCTGCATCACAGTCTTTCTCACGTCCGGGTCATCGATACAACTATCCCTAGTCAGGCGACACAATGTACCGATTCCCCATCGTGGGTTCCAGATCGGGGCGACTCGCTGAGAGCCGACGCCGACCGTATGCTTGGAAGGATGACGGAGACGATCAAGCTGCCGGCTCGAAGGCGCGTACCATGACTTGGCGCTGGGCTATGGTTCTTGCACTGACCACCGCTTCCGTGCAGCCGGCGATGACGGAACCCTCCATGCCTGAGGGCGTCGCCAAGGCCCGCGCGCTGGCGGCACGCGGTGACCATGTTCAGGCGGCCCGTCTCTACAAGGAACTCCTCACGGGCAACGACGAAGGCGCGGCGCCCGCCGAGGTCCATCGCGGCTTCGCCCGGTCGCTGATGCTGGCTGGCCAGCCGGAGGAGGCCATGGGTACGGTCACCCGGGCCCTCGTGCTCTACCCGGAGGATCCGGCTCTGCAACGCGTGGCGGCCGGTGTGTATTCGAGCCAGGGTCAGTACGCCATGGCCATCAGCAGCCTCGAGCGAGCCCTCGCCCTAGACCCCGGCCAGGCCGCCGATCACGCCAACCTGGGAGGCCTGTACACGGCGCTGGGTCGTTTCGACGACGCCGAAGCCGCCTTGCTACGGGCACAGTTCCTCGCCTCCGAAGACGCCGTCGTCCGGCAGCGCCTCGGCACCCTCTACCTGAAGCGGCATCGCTACGACGATGCCAGGCATCAGCTTGAAGCAGCCACCCGCCTCGACACCACCTCCCCCACTGCGGTCTATCTCCTCGGGCGGGCGCTGGAGGGTCTGGGTGCAACTCAACGCGCCCTCGCCCACTACGACACGGCCCGGCAACTCGACCCCAGTTACATGGACGCCCACTACCGCGTCGCCCAGCTGGCTCGACGTCTTGGGTGGGAGGCCCGGGCCAACAGTGCTCTTGCCGCCTATTCACACCTGCAGGATGTGGGCGACGGTGACGCGGATGCCCTCAAGCAGATGCGCCTGCTGCGGGACGCCATCGTCGAGTCCGGCGACCAGCCCGACCACGTCTTCGCCCTGGCGAAGTTCCTCCTCGAGCAGGGCTATCTCGACGAGGCGCAGAACCGCTTCGACGCCGTCCTGAACCGGCGCCCGGCCGACTATCGTGCACTCAATCAATTGGGCAACATCCACCTGCGGCGGCGCGCACCTGGGCTGGCTCTGGAACAGTACGAAAGGGCCACTCATATGGCGCCGGAGTTCGCTCCAGCAGCTCTCAACGCCGGCAACGCCTGTATGCTCCTGCAGCAGCCGGGACGCGCCTTGCCCTTCTATGAGAGGGTCGTGACCCTAGCTCCTGAAGTGTCGATGGGCTGGTACGGCCTGGCCTCGGCTCATCTCGAGCTGGCCCGGCCCGGTGTCGCAATCGGCATCTTGGAGCAGGGATTGGAGAGAACCCGCCCGCAAGGCAGAACGAAAACGGCCTTCCTCGAGTTGCTGAGGAAGGCGCGTGGAGCCCGGGACAGCCAGTAGGGGGCAACCTCAGCGGATGCCGATAGCCTGCACGCCGTTCTTCCTGATCACATCGAGCAGATGCATAACATCGCGATATGCGATGTCGCCAGCGCCGGTGAACATCACCTTGCGCTCTGCCTCCATACCCGGTGGAAGCAGTTCGTCGAGTTCCCCCGGCAGTTCCTGCTCGGTCACTTCCCTGCCGTTGAGCAGGATCTGCCCATCCCCCGTCAGCACGACGATCGGGTCCTGGCGAACCGCGCCGGCGGATACACCGGCCCCCTCCTGAGGCAGTGTCGTCGCCATCGTTTCGATGATAATCGGCGTGATCACGAGGAAGCCGAGCAACAGCGACAGGGACACGTCCCCCAGCGGCGTGATGTTGATCGCCGAATCGGCGCGGTTGCCTTTGCGGTGACGTCGTCGGGCCACGGCTTACCTCACTCCACTCTGGAGGCGACGAGGTCGACGGAGGGCGCGCCGATGACCTTGCAGGCGTCCATTACGGACAGGATGTCTCGGTAGGGCAGGTTCTCGGCGCCCTTGATGACAACCGGCTTGCCCTCCTGACCGCGGTAGGCGAGGGTCAGTTCGCTCTCGAGGATGGCCCGGTTCACCGGCTTCAGGTTGACGAAGATGGAACCGTCATCCTGGATCGAGAGCACGACGCTCTGATCCTGCTCTGACAATTGCTCGATGGCCTCCGCCTGGGGTGTCTCGACCTGTACCCCCTCGCGGATCATGGGGGTGACGATCATGAAGATGATCAGCAGAACCAGTGCGACGTTGACGATCGGCGTGATGTCGGGCAGCGGCGACACCTTGGGTCCGCCCTCGGCGGTGCGACGTTCGTGGCGATTCGATCCGACGCGCGAGCCGGTGAGCTGCAGGTGCGGGCGTACCACGCCCAGTACCAGTCCATGCGCCCGGTTGTCCATGTCGATGGACATGACCTCGACACGATTCATGAAGTAGTTGTAGGCGGCGAGAGCCGGCATGGCGACGAACAGCCCGATGACGGTCGTCACGAGCGCTTCCGACACACCGCTCGACACCGCCGCCAACCCGCCCCCACCGGTCTCGGCGATGCCACGGAAGGCGGAGATCAGACCCGTGACGGTACCGAAAAGCCCCAGAAAAGGCGCCACGCCGGAGACGGTGGCCATGCTCGTGAGTCGAGCTCGAAGATTGATGACGGCCACGTCGACCTGCCGCATCGTCGCGTCTTCCACGGCTTCTATGATCAGGTCGCCGTCGTCCTCCTCGGCACGGATGCGGTCGTACTCTTCCAAACTGCCCCCAACAACGTGCGCCAGAGAAGCGAAGTCGGCGTACTCCGGTGCCGTCGCTCGCTCACGCATAGCACCGGCGTCGGTAATACCTTCCACCTCGCTGGCGAAAGCACGGGAGCTCCGCGTCGCCCACCGCAGGGCCACGAAACGCTCGACGACGACGGCCATCGAGTAGACGGACAGCAACCCGAGGATGGCGATGATCGCCTTCCCGGTAAGCGCCATACCCGTCCACATCTCGCCGATCATGCCGCCACCCCTACTTGATCCCTGCCATCAACTGCTGCGTCACTCCACCCTCCTGGGTGAGGGCGAAGACGACGGTGTTCACCGTGAACTGCAGATGGCGGGTGCCGTCGACGGAGAGCATGGCGTTTTCCGTCCCTTCACGCGCCGATCCGGTGGACACCTGCTTCGATGTGAACAGCACGGCAAGACGGTCGCCGATGACGAGCCCCATGTCGCCAAGAGTACGTTGGCTCCAGGCTGCGGGGGTGCCGAATACCGACGAGTTGTCGCGCACGGCCATGTCGAAGTCGAAGTAGGAGTGGTAGAGGGGGTGGCTCGGTTTCAGATAGATGAAGCGCCAGTCCTGCCCCTCGTACAGCCCCTGCGTTGCCAGCGCCTGCCGCAGACGCTCGAACTTGGGGCCCTTCAACTTCTCGTTTGGCCCTGAGGTGGTGAGGGCGAAGCCGCCGTTGACCAGATAGCTGCCAAAGCTCTCGATCTCCCTTTCACTTGAGGAGTGGGCCTCACCGAACCAGGACGGTAGCAGCAGCCACGGCACCTGATTGATCCGCGGGTCATCGAGGGGGATCGGGCCGAGATAGTCTGCCTCGATCCCGGTGTACTCATCCAGGGCCTTGATCAGGAAGTCGAGGTTCTCGTAACTCGTGATCTGTGACCTGAGTTGCGCCGAGTTGCCGGACTCATGTCCCCCACTGCCCGCAACGGTGCG
>JAYZCA010000065.1:0-4499 GCA_036339235.1 Candidatus Latescibacterota bacterium
AACCGGGGCTGACTCATGCCCGGGTTGGACTGACTCCTTCAAATCGCAGTTCTGCCAGCACTCATCTGAAGGCCGGTGGCCGTTCATGGCTCAGACAGATTCATCCCAGTACGATGTCCTGATCGTCGGCGGCGGCGGCGCTGGCCTGCGGGCGGCGATCGCGGCGTATGAGACCGACCCGACGTTGAAGATCGGCGTGGTTTCCAAGGTCTATCCCATGCGCAGCCACACCGTCTCCGCCGAGGGCGGCGCCGCGGCTGTCATCAAGCTGGACGACAGTCTGGACGACCACTGCTACGACACGATTTCGGGCGCCGACTGGATGTGTGATCAGGACGCTGTCGAGGCCTTCGTCAATGAAGCCCCGAATGAGCTCCTGCAGCTCGAGCACTGGGGCTGTCCGTGGAGCCGCGAACAGGACGGCTCCGTGGCGGTGCGACCCTTTGGCGGCATGAAGATCAAGCGGACGTGGTACGCCTCGGACAAGACCGGCTTCCACATGCTGCACACGCTGTTCCAGACGAGCCTCAAGTACGATCCCATCGAGCGCTACGACGAGTGGTTTGTCACCAGGCTCCTCGTCGACGACGGCCGCTGTCAGGGTGTGGTCGCCATCGAGATCTCCACCGGGCGCGTGCAGGCGATTCTGGCCAAGTCCGTCATCATCAGCACCGGGGGCTGCGGGAAGATCTTCCCCTTCACGACCAATGCCAATATCAAGAACGGCGACGGCATGTCCCTGGCCTACCGGGCCGGCGTGCCGCTCAAGGACATGGAGTTCATCCAGTATCACCCGACGGGCCTGCCCTTCACGGGAATCCTCATTACCGAGGCCACCCGGGCGGAGGGTGGGTACCTGCTGAACAAGGACGGGTATCGCTACCTGCAGGACTACGATCTGGGCACGCCGGAGGCCAAACCGGTCCTGCGCTCGATGGAGCTGGGACCCCGGGATCGTCTATCCCAGGCGTTTGTCAAAGAGCAGGAGAAGGGCCGCACCCTGGAAGGCGAGTACGGGCACTACGTACACCTCGATATTCGGCACCTCGGCGAGAAGATCATCGACACCAGGTTGCCCTTCGTGCGCGAGCTCTGCGAGAAGTACGAAAACATCGACCCCGTAAAGGAGATGATTCCCGTGCGCCCCGTCGTCCACTACGTGATGGGCGGCATCCACACCGATATCGACGCGGCCACCCCGCTTCCCGGTCTGTACTCGGCGGGAGAGGCTGCCTGTGTCAGTATCAACGGGGCCAACCGACTGGGTTCCAACTCCCTCACCGAGATCCTCGTATTCGGCGCTCGTGCAGGAAAGTCAGCCTCCGCCTTCGCCCGGCAGCAGGGCGGCACCAGCGCCGGCGTACAGGCTCAGGTGCACGATGAGCAGAAGCGCCTCTCTTCCCTTCTGTCCGGTGGAGGAAAGGAGTCCATCGCCGGCCTCAGGAAAGAGATGCACGACACCATGGAGGAGGGGGCAGGTATCTACCGCACGAAGGACTCCCTGGCCAGTTCGGCCGACAAGATCCGCGAGTTGCAGGAGCGCGTCGCCGACGTGGCCGTCACCGACCCCAGCCTCACCTTCAACACAGAGGTGACTGCCGCCATCGAGCTCACCTACATGCTCGACGGAGCGGAAACCATCATTCACTCCGCCCTCAACCGCACCGAATCGCGGGGTTCACATCAGAGATCCGACCACCCCGACAGGGACGACGAAAATTTCCTCCAGCACAGTCTGGCTTATAGAGAGCCGAACGGCCCACCGCGGATCGAGTACACACCTGTGTCCATAACGCGTTGGCCACCCGGTGATCGCGTTTACGGGCAGAAGAAGGACTGACAATGCCGACAAACATCACGCTGCAGGTCCTTCGATATCTTCCGGAAGACGGTGGTGAGCCCGTCTTCCAGGACTACGAAGTTCCCCTGAGGGCGGACTGGGTCGTCCTCGACGCTCTCAACCATATCAAAGACCACATCGACGGGACCCTGTCTTACCGGTGGTCCTGTCGCATGGGGGTGTGCGGCAGCTGCGGCATGATGATCAACGGGACTCCCGTCCTCACTTGTGCCGCCTTCCTCGAGTCCTTCGCGCCCGGGCCGATCCGGGTGGAACCGCTGGCGCACTTTCCCGTTGTGCGCGATCTCGTCGTCGAGGCCACCGACTTCGTCAACAAGATCAAGGACGTGAAGCCGTGGATCGTCCGCGAGACGGAAAAGCCGCTGTCTGAAGGGGAGTTCCGCCAGACTCCGGAGGAGCTGGCCGACTTCAAGCAGTACACCATGTGCATCAATTGTATGCTGTGTTATTCAGCCTGCCCGGTATACGGCCTGGAACCCGGATTCACCGGTCCGGCGGCCCTCGCCCTGGCCCAGCGCTACAACCTGGACAACCGGGATCAGGGAAACCAGGAGCGCATGGACCTGCTCTCCAACGACGAGGGCATCTGGTCCTGCACCATGGTCGGTGAGTGCTCGGAAGCCTGTCCCAAGGGCGTAGATCCCGCTGGCGCGATCCAGCGCTACAAGCTGGCCGGCGCGGCGGACTGGTGGAAATCGCTGATCACAAGGAAGGGCAAGTAATGGCGTACACGCTGCACCATCCGAAGTGGCATCGCGACTCCAAGCCCATCTTCTGGTGGGTCAGGAACTGGGCGTCCATCGCTTTCATCCTTCGGGAGCTGACAAGTGTTGCCGTCGCCTACTTCGCCGTCCTGTTGATTCTGGTCTATCGGGCCCTGCAGTCGGGGCCGGAAGCCTGGGCGGCGCTGGTGAGCATGCTGGCGAACCCCACGATGATCGCCTTCCACGTCTTCGCCCTCTGCACCCTGCTCTATCACAGTATCACCTGGTTCAATCTGTCGCCGAAAGCGATCGTCATCCGCCTCGGGCGCTGGAGGATCCCGGATCTGCTGATCGCCGGCGGCAACTACGCTGCCTGGATTTTCATTTCGGCGATGATCGCCTTGGCGTACGTAGCGTCATGAACAAGAGCAACGATCCATTCTGGTGGACTCTGTTCGGTGCCGGTGGTGCCCTGTCGGCCATGCTCGTCCCCATCTTGTTATTCCTCATCGGGGTGGCCACGCCTCTGGGATGGATCGATGCACCGAGTTATGCTGCAGTCTCGGGATTGATGCTGCATCCGATTGTCAGGATCGCCGCTTTCTCCCTGATCAGTCTGTCCTTCTTCCACTGGGCGCACCGGTTTCGGTTCACACTCTATGACGGGCTGCAGCTGAAACACCTCTTCCAGCTCATCGCGGTGATCTGCTACGGAGGCGCGCTGGCGGGAAGCATTGCTGCGGCTTACGTGATCTGGTAGCGCCTCAAACCACGCGGCCCGTCCTGATCACCTCGCGGTAGAAGTCGGCGCTGAGTTTGGGCGTGCGTACGAGCGTGTCGAAGTCGACGTGGATGATGCCGAAGCGCTCGTCGTAGCCGCGCACCCACTCGAAGTTGTCCATCATGCTCCAGACGAAGTAGCCCTGCACCGGGACCCCCTCGCGTACCGCTCGCTGCAATGACAGCAGGTGATTGCGCACATACATGACCCGGTCCGTGTCTTCTACCTTGCCTGCCGCATTCACCTGATCGTCGCAGGGACAGCCGTTTTCGGTGATGTAGATGGCCGGCACGTCCCAGAGTTCTCTGGCAAAGCGCGGTCCCCAATAAGTGATTTGCGGGCAGATGTAGAGCCAGTCGGTGAACATCTTCGGGTACGATGGTGAGTGCGGGACCTCGCGATAGCCGTGCGGTTGGTCGTCATCGGCGATGATGTAGGTCGGCGTGTACATGTTCATGCCGAGGAAATCGAGGGGGGTGCCGATGGCTTCCATGTCGGCGTCGGTGAACTGTGGTGCGTCAGACCCTTCCTGCTCCAGGTAGAACCCTGGATACCGCCCCTCCTGCACCACCGTCAGAAACGGTGCCGCCTTGACGCGCATGGCGGTGCGCGCCGCCTCGATGTGTGGTTCCGTCTCGATCACCGGCACACAGACATCCGCGTTTTCGGCGATGCCCACATGTGGTTCGCCAGCGGCGTTGGCGCGGATCGCCTGCGCTGCCAGACCATGGGCGAGCACGCCGTGATGACGTACCTGGTTGCGTTCCCGCCTCGATAACTGCAGGCCGGGCGCGAACATGCCGTTGTCGTAACCCAGGTCGGTGAAACAGACGAGTTCATTGATGGTGAAGTAGTGGGCGACGCGGTCCGACAGGCGCCGGGTCACGAAGGCGACATAGTCGGCGAAGCGCGTCGATGTCTCACGTGAGCGCCAACCGCCGAAGCGATCCTCGAGGGCCTGCGGCAGATCCCAGTGAAAGAAGGTGAGCCACGGCTGAATGCCGTTGGCCATCAGCTCGTCGACGAGACGTTCGTAGTAGGCAATGCCGGCCTCGTTCGTTTCGCCGTCGCCCTCGGGAAACACCCGTGACCAGGAGACGGAGAACCGATAAGCCTTCACCCCCAGCCACTTCATCAGCTGCACGTCTTCGGC
>JAYZCA010000066.1:0-4924 GCA_036339235.1 Candidatus Latescibacterota bacterium
CACATGAAGGTCAGGCCATTGGCCTTCGGGAGGATGGGACGGGCGTAGACGTGGGCGTGAACGTCGATGATCATGTCGGCTCCGGGTGGTTGACTTTGTCTGGGAACAGCAACGGTCGCCGACGGCGGGCCGCTGCGCAAGCTACGGGCGGGCTTGCCATGATACACCCCGCTGACGTTCATGGGACGCAGAACGCACCTCAGAGGAGACATCCATGACCGACACGCTTCCAGCGCCCACCAACCGCTACCAGGAAAAGTTCGGCTCTCCCAGCGGGCGCGCCGCCACCAAGGTGGTGGACTACCTGGATGATTACGAGTCCTTCATCCGCAACGCCCCCTTCGCGGTGATGGCGACGGCCGACGGCGACGGGCGCTGTGACGCCTCGCCCAAGGGCGGCTATCCCGGTTTTGTCAAAGTCCTCGATGATCGGCCCCTGCTGCTGCCCGACGTGCGCGGTAACAGGCTGTTCCAGAGTCACGAGAACATCGACGCCAGTCCCCAGAGAGGTCTCATCTTCTTCATCTCCGGTGTCGAGTACACGGTACGGGTGAACGGCACGGCGCAGGTGGTGGATGAAGAGGACCTGAAGGCCTGTGGTATCTCGCTGGAGGCCTTTGACCCGGATGACAACGCTGCCCTCCAGCAGGGCCTGCTCATCGAGGTGGAGGAGGCCTACGCACACTGTCCGAGGGCGCTGAAATTTTCGCATCTCTGGGATCCCAAGGTGATTGCGACGAACGTTCAGACACCGCCGGTGACGCGTTAAGTGAGAGGCAATCGACTCGCCCTTCTGGGTGGCAGACCATTGGGTGTGCCGGCGCCGACGCCGCGCTGGCCGCTGATCGACAGGGCCTCGGTGAGGCAGGTGGTCGATCTGCTGGAGTCGGGTCATACCGTAGCCCTGGGGCGCACCAGTGAGGTCATTCGCAAGGCGGAGGACAGCCTGAGCGCCTACCATGGCGGGCGCCACGTACTGACCACCAACTCGGGACACGCGGCGCTCATGTGCGCGCTGATGGGGCTGGAAATCGGCGACGGAGACGAGGTGATCACGACACCGTGTACGTGGGGCGCATCGACGTCGTGTATTCTGGGCGTGGGGGCAGTGCCGGTGTTCGCCGATGTCGATCGTGTGAGCGGGCTGCTGGATCCGAAAAAGATCGAGGCGGCCATCACACCGCGCACGAAGGCGGTGCTCGTCGTGCATCTGTACGGTCAGCCGGCCCACATGCCGGCCATCAACCGGGTGGCCAGGAAACACGGCCTGAAAGTGATCGAGGACGGCAGCCAGGCCCATGGGGCGCGTATCGGTGGGCAGGTGGTCGGTACCTTCTCCGACGCTGCCGGTTTCAGCAGCATGGGCGGTAAGCTGCTGGCCACCTCGGAGGCGGGATTTCTGGTGACCCCCCACGAGGAGGTGTTCTGGAAGGCGGCGATGATGTGCCAGCACTACGGGCGCAGTGCCGAGTCCGGTTTTCCCGAGGAGTTCAAGCCGTACGTGGACAGCCTGGTGTACACCTTCCGCCTGAGCCCATTGATCGCCGCGTTGTTCCCCAGCCAGATACGGCGTCTCGACGCCCAGGTGAAGGTGCGCGGCGAGAATGCCGCCGCCCTGCGCGAGGCGCTGTCGGCCTGCCGGTTCCTGCAACTTCCGAAATACCGCAAGGGCGTGGAGCCGGGGTTCTACGTGCTGACGACAAACCTTCTGGCGGAAAAGGCGAAAGTGCGCCGTGACACCTTTCTGGCGGCGCTGAAGGCGGAAGGCGTGCGTGCTTTCGCCTACGTGCCAGAGGGGATCCAGCACTGGCGTCGGCTGCAGTGGAAAGGTTATGACGGTCCCGTCCCGCACTGGCAGGGGCAATTGCGGCGCGCTAGAATCGACTACGGCGCCCGGCCGCTGCCGAACTGCGACCACAAAGTGGATCACGCCCTCGAGCTGAGCTTTACCCACTGGCACAAACCAGCGCGCAGGGCGATGCAGCGTATGGCCGACGCCTTTCTGAAGGTAGAGGACCAGATCGAGGCGCTCAGGGAATTCGAGGCCCAGCAGGACGAGAGCATGAGGGACGGCACACAACGCACACTGGGCGAGGCACGGCGTGCAGCGGCGTCGTATCGACGAGGCAAGAAGCGATGAGCGGACTCACAGCGGCGGAGCGCGCCGGGTATGAGGACAACGGATTCGTTATCAAGCCGGGGCTGTTGAGTCACACGGAGTGTGACCGCTTCGTCGACCACATGCTCGACCTGCACGAGGGTCGCAAGCAACTCGACGGGTTCGAGTTGCGTAAGCCTGGCGGCGCCGACGAGTGGGGCCGCACGCACAACCAGCACGTATACGACAGCATGGCGCTGGACTACCTCCTGCTGCCGCAACTGCGTGCCCCGCTGCACGACTGCATGGGAGAGGACGCGGAGGGCATCCAGACGATGTATTTCTGGAGAGGCTCGCAGCAGCGCCGCCATCAGGATCAGTATTACCTGCCCGGATGTATGTCGGCGTGGCTCGCCTTCGTCGACGTGAGCCAACAGAACGGCACGATCTGGGTGCAGCCAGGGTCGCACCGACAACGGCTGCTGACCAGGACAGATTTCGCCGAGAATGGCGAGTTTTTCGAATGGGACTACAATGATGCCGTGGACGAGCAGTTTCGGCGCAATCTGGCAGAAGGTGTCGGCGAAGAGGTGGCGGTGGAGGTGAGTCGGGGCAGCGTTGTGTTCTTTCACGGCGGGCTCGTGCACTGTGGCGGTGAGATCCTGCAGCCCGGCTCCGATCGACACGTGTTGGCAAATCACTACATCCCGTATGGACTCGATGACTGGCCGCACACATCGTGGACGCGGCATGGCTTCGACGGCAAGGAGCGCAGACATCCGGAGCCGGCGTTGATAGAGGGAGCATGAGAGTGACAGACACTGAACCCTACGTGGTCGACAAAAACCTGGGACGAAAACTGGTTCAGGCCGACGACGACCTGCCCCGCTCAAACGCCGATGGCGAGCCCGTCGTCGAACTGACGCAGGAGCAGAAGTACCTGTTCGACACACGAGGCTGGCTGCTGCTGTCCGGTGTGCTCGGGCAGGACGACATCGACGCCATGCGCGAGTTCGCCGTGCGCCTGCAGCTGGAGCCCGAGTCTTTGCCGGAGCATCACCGCTGCGCCGTTGCCGGGCCGCTGCAGAAGCTGGCCGACCACCCTGTCGTCGTGGGCTTTCTCAACGAGTTCCTCGCTTTCCCGCACCTGTCGAGCGCTTCCTGCTACGGGTTCCGTATGGAGGGTGCCAGCGTGCGATATCGTACCACCGCTGCCGATATGTGCGGTGCCTTCAATCCGCACAACGGCAGCGGCATGTTCCGCTTTGCCCACGATTCGCATCACTACCAGTGTATTCCAGGCAAGGCCTTCAGCGGGCTGACACGAGTGGTCTGGGAATTGACGTCGGTAAAGAAGGGGACGGGTGGTACGCTGCTGGCTACCGGCAGTCACAAGGCTGCATACGCCTCCCCCGAGTCGACGCAAGATCCGGATTCGGCGGTCTGGGAGACTTACGATTGTCCGGCGGGATCGGTGTTGTTCTTCACCGAAGCTCTGGCCCACAGCACGGCGCCATGGACCAACGAGGACAACCCGCGAGTATCCATCTTCAATCTCTACAACAGCGTCGGATCGAGATGGGGCGCGTGGAATCCACCTGACGAGCTGATTCAGGAAATGCCGGTTATGCGGCAGACGCTGTTTCGCGGGACACACTGCGCCGACAATCTGCCGGGGTACCGCTACGGCGGGCAGAACCAGCAGGATCGGAAACCGCTGGATGGATGACTGCATTGGAGAGAGGCATGACCGATGAGGGTTCGGCAGACGGCTCAGTCATGAGTACACGCAATCTGGTGAGCATGATTCTCCTGCTCTGGTTGACCCCGCACGACGCGTCGGCTCAAGGTCGACTCGACGTCGCAGCGATCAAGAGCATTCTGGTGGAGCGCATCGATACAGCCAGGAGAGGGATTGGTATCGTGGTCGGCGTAATCGACGCGAGCGGTCGCCAGATCGTCAGCCACGGCAGGTTGAGCCGCGACGGCGAGGAGCAGCCCGAGGGCGACACCGCCTTCGAGATCGGCTCGATCACCAAGGTCTTCACCTCGATCCTGTTGGCGGATATGGTCGAGCGCGGAGAACTCGCACTCGACGATCCGATCGTCAAGTTCCTGCCCGAATCGGTGCAGGTCCCAGGTTCGGAAGGCCGCCCGATCACGCTGCGCGACTTGGCCACCCACCGGTCGGGGCTGCCGCGCATGCCTGAAAACTTCGCCCCGGCGGACGTAGACAACCCCTTTGCGGACTACACTCTCGAGCAGATGTACCAATTTCTCAGCGGCTACGACCTGCCCCGGGATGTTGCGCCTCCTTCGAGTTGAGCGCGATTCTTCTACACCGTCGTCGAGGCGCAGATCACCTTCGTCAAAGACGAGAGTGGCGAGGTGACACATCTGACCCTGCACCAGGGGGGCGTCGATCAGGATACGCGCAGGCTACCGGCGGTTACTGCTGTGCTCGAGCAATTCAGCGGCGCGGTGCCCGAAGATGCCATCCTGCAGCAGAATTATCCGAACCCGTTCAACAGCAGCACATCGATCCCCTTCGCCCTCTCCGAAGCCACAGACGTGAATCTGGGTGTCTACGACCTGAAGAGGATGACCAGCTCGAGAATGGCAGAGGTGCGCAGCATGTTGCCTCCGTTCTTCTACCGCATGTGTGAGTCCGCCGACCGTGGTGCCCCGGGGCCGTTCTTCATGCGCAGCAACTCCTTCTGCCGGTCGTTCAGCCTGTCGAACCACTCCGATGGGAAGTCATCGTGCGGGTCGCACTGGAACACGAGCATACGCTTGCGGTAGTGGCCGAAAAGGGCGTGGCGGTTG
>JAYZCA010000067.1:0-7483 GCA_036339235.1 Candidatus Latescibacterota bacterium
CTGAAGAGAGCTGGCAAGATCCGTTTCGTCGGCATCACCGAGATGTTCAGTGAGGATCTCGGGCATGCGATGATGCAGCAGGCACTGGCCGACGATCTGTGGGACGTCGTGATGGTGGGCTTCAACCTGCTCAACCAGACAGCGCGGCAGGTGTTGCAGCGGACGCGCGAGGCCAACGTCGGTGTGCAGATCATGTTCGCCGTACGCAAGGCGCTGGGAGACCAAGAACACTTGCGCGATTTCGTCGCCGGCCTGGTCAAGAGCGGTGAGATCGATCCGACGGAGGTGAACGCGCAGGCGCCATTGGACTTCGTCCTGGCGAACGGCGAGGCGGTTTCGATTCCGGATGCAGCCTACCGCTTCTGTCGCGATGAGGCCGGCGTGCATGTGGTGCTGTCCGGCACCGGCAACACCGAACACCTGGCGTCGAACTTGGAAAGCTTCGGGCGGCCGCCGCTGTCGCCGGAGGCCACCCTTCGGTTGCAGAACATCTTCAGGGCGGTCGTCTCGACCACGGGGCAGAGCTTGGCTTGAGGCTCGATTCAACACCAGCGGCGCATCGAACTGCGTCGTCACCCGTGACCAGTCCCGAAATGCCGCCGGCAAAGGGTGACGCATGGTTGACGAGACCCAAGTCCACAGACGTGGAACTCTTTCTTCACGGATGCGTGTGACCTTCGTGATACTCGATTCGTATACTGTATTCAGCAGGGCAGAGGAGCAGGAAGCCCTGGAAGTACAATCATAAACAGAGAGGATTGTCTTATGAAGACTATTCTACTGGCCATGGGGGTAACCGCCGTCGTCGCCATCGGCGCCGGAGACAGCGAAGCAGCGGAGCTCGAGAAGGCCACCTTTGCAGGGGGCTGTTTCTGGTGCATCGAGGCGCCCTTCGACAAGATCATCGAGGTTCGATCGGCCATTTCGGGCTATGCCGGAGGGGTCGCTGAGAACCCCACCTACAAGCAGGTCAGCACGGGATCGACCGCCTACCTCGAAGCCGTGCAGATCACCTTCGATCCGGAGAAGATCACCTATCAGCAGCTCCTCGACGTGTTCTGGCGCCAGTTCGACCCGACCGACGCCGGCGGCTCGTTCTACGACCGCGGATCTCAGTACACATCGGCTGTGTTCTATCACGATGACGAACAGAAGAGGCTGGCCGAGGTTTCCAGGAAGGCTCTGAGTGAATCGGGCAGGTTCGACAAGCCTATCGTCACCCCGATTCGACCAGCAACGACATTCTATCCGGCTGAGGCTTACCATCAGGACTACCACAAGAAGAACTCGGCGCACTACAAGAGGTATCGCACCGGGTCGCGTCGGGACGCGTTCATCGAGAAAATCTGGGGAAAGACGGCCAAGGCTTCAGGGAGCGACTACAGCAAGCCTTCGGATGCGGTCTTGCGCCAGAAGTTGACGAATCTGCAGTATACGGTAACCCAGGAAGAGGGCACCGAGCGCCCCTTTAGAAACGAGTTCTGGGACAACAAGAAGGCGGGTATCTACGTCGATATCGTGTCGGGTGAGCCGTTGTTCAGCTCGACGCACAAATTCAAATCGGGCACCGGCTGGCCGAGTTTCTGGCAGCCGATGATTCGTGAAAATGTCGTCGAGAAGGAGGACGACAGTCTGTGGACAAGGAGAACGGAGGTGCGCAGCAAACACGGCGATTCCCATCTAGGTCATCTCTTCGAAGATGGTCCGGACCCCACGGGCCTGCGCTACTGCATCAACTCAGCCTCCTTGCGTTTCATCCCGAAGGAGAATCTTGAGGCCGAAGGGTACGGTAAGTTCGCCTCACTGCTCGCGTCGGCGAAGGAAGGTAGCGTCGAAGACTGACCTGCCCGGGGCCGGCTTCATCGGGCGCGCGCGGCGCTCGTAGCCGTGTACGATCATGCGGCGGCGGATGCGACCGATCATCAGCCGGTCTCCCGCGTCGCCTGATACCAGAAGTGCAGAGGGAGACAATAGGACGGATCAGTCGTTCGGAGCGTCTTGCAGGATTCCGTCGATCCGGGTCAGTTCCTCAGGCGCGAATGACACCTCAGCCGCTCCAAGGTGCTCTTTGACCTGCTCTTCGCTTTTTGCCCCTACCAGAACGCAGGTGACCGCCGATTGCCGCAGACACCAGGCGATGGCCATCTGCACAAGAGAGATCCCCTTGTCGGAAGCCACCTCCTTCAGCGACTCCGCCACCGCGAGGTAACGGGCGAAGAGCTCGCCCTGGAAGGTGGGACGCTCCGAGCGTTCGTCGTCGGTGGGGAATAGGTGCCCCGGCGCGTAGCGGCCGGTCAACAGTCCCTTACCCAACGGGCTGTGGGCGAGATTGCCAATGCCCTTGCGCTCGCAGTAGGGCAGGTCCTCGATTTCGATACCGCGCCCGAACATGTTGTAGCGCGGCTGGCTCGAATGGAAGGGGGCAATGCCGTAAGCCGTTTCCATCTGTTTGGCGTTGAAGTTGGACACGCCGACATAGCGCGTCTTGCCCTCCTCCTGCAGCCGAGCCATCTCGGTCATGGTCTCCTCGATGGGGTACTGCTCGTGTCCCCAGGAGTGGATCTGATACAGGTCGACGTGGCTTGTTCTCAGGTCGCGGAGGCTGTTCTCCATAGCCGCGCGCACGCCTTGTCGCGAGTAGTCACGGCTCACCTTCGTGGCCAGGAAACACCTGTCGCGGTAGCCGTCCCTCAACGCCCTACCCAGCGTCGCCTCGCTCGTGTGGTAGGCTTGCGCTGAGTCGATGAGGGTAACGCCGCAGTCGATGGCGCCGCGAACGGTGCGAATCGACTGCGCGTCGTCGAGCGTTCCCATGCCGCCGCCGATCGGCCAGGCCCCCAGGCCGATCACCGGGATCTCTGGCCCATCTGTTCCAAGTGTGCGGTGCTGCATCGTCCTTCCTGGGTGGCGAGTTGAGAAGCCGATTGTGCGCCTCTGGTGGGAGGAAAATGGGCGCTTGCCCGCCAGCGGTCAAGCCAGCCCCCGGGGTGGCGTCGAACGGCCCGGTTGAATATGTTGAGATGCCAGACGGCGCAACACAGCGACCATCCTCGGGCCCTTGGCGATCGCGTCCAGCGACACGCAATCCTACCGATACGCAGAGACCATGAGCGGGCCCACCTCGACGACAAGACTTCTGTTTCTCGATAACAATCACTACCTCATGGTGGCGCTGGTGCTGCTCTTCGACGATTCGGCAGGAAGGGCATGGTTGCGGACACCGAATGCCGGCTCTACGCGGCCACTCAGTTCGGTGTCCAGGTGTTCTCGGCAACCGGTCGGCTCGCCGGCATCGTCAACTTCCCGGATGTGGCAGTGAGCTGGAATTCGAAACGGCCACTGAGCTGCGTCTTCGGCGGGGAGAATCTCTCCAGCCTTTTCGTATCGTGCGACGACGAAGTGTACGCGGTCTCGACCCGAGCCACCGGCTTCCAACATCCCTCCCCTGGTGAGGAATAGGGCGGGTGTGGCGCCCTGATGAAGAGCATCGCAGAGGCGCTTTAGGGCGGATATCAGATGAAAAGGAGTAAGCCCATCCCATGATTCACTACAGCTACATGGTCATCGACACACGCTCGTTGTTTCAAGCGGATCTGTCCGAGCTTTTCGATCTCTTGAGCTCCTGCGGGTACGAGGGGGTCGAGCTCAATCTGTTCCCGGGGCTGGCTGCCGAGTCGAGCCGGCTCGAGCAGGCCCTCGCCGCCAGCGGGCTGACGCTGCCGTCCTTCCTGACAGGCGCGGCCTACAGCGACGGTCTGTGCCTGAGCTCAGCTGACAGTGGAGCGCGGCAGGCGGCGGTGGCGTATCTGAAGGACTGTATCGAGCTCGCCGGGCGGTTCCAGTCGATTCTGGTGGTGGGCCTGTTGCAGGGCCTTCGCAGCGATGAGCCGGATCTGAAGATCGCCAATCAGCGCATCGTCGAAGGCCTCCAGGAGGTCGGGGCAGCCGCCCTGCAGCGAGGCGTCGAGCTGGTCATCGAGCCGGTCAACCACCTGCAGGTCGGGTTCAACAATTCGGTGGCTGAGGTCCGCCAGCTCATCGAGACTATCGGCTCCCCCGCCTTCAAGCCGATGGTGGACACGATCCACATGAATATCGAGGAGACTTCGCTAACCCAGCCCATCTACGACTGCGGCGAGGAACTGAGACACGTACATCTGTGCGAGAGCAACGGGGCGGTTCTCGGCAGCGGACATATCGACTTCGGAGCCGTGCTGAAAGCTCTGGGCGACATCGCCTATGATGGCTTCGCCTCCGTCAAGGTGTACCGGAAGGCGACATTGGAGGAAGCGGCGGTCTCCAGCATGGGATTTCTGCGCCGGCAGGGATCTGCCTGAGGTCGGGAGGTCCGTGCGCAAGGTACGGGCTCTGCAGCAGGCGGTCCTATGAGGGCGCAGGGGCAGCGTATTAAAACGCGGCAACTTTGAAGGGGAGGGCTCATGAGTCAAAATACGAAGTACGCGATCCTGCTGGCCGCAGGGCTGGTCGTCTTTTTCTTTTTCGGCAATAAGGCGGATTCGTCGTCTTCAGGGCTGAGCCTCTTTCCCAGCCTGCTTGCTTTTCTGCCCTTCCCGCTCGTGCTGTACACGATGTTGCGGCGTCTGGCCAGGGAAGACAAGAGCTTCACCGTACGCCAGGGCATACGAACAGGTGAGGCGGTGGTGCGCAGAGCCGCGGTGCTGTTCAGCCTTTTCAACCTCGTGTATAGCCACTTCTTTCTTGATGCCCGTCATCCCATATGGTTCATCGCCGTAGCTGGGATAGGCACGCTCATCGCTACTTGGTTGGTCGGAGTCGTCTTTGCCGCGCTGTGCGCATGGGCAGCGGCAAGGGGAAGAGAAGGCGGGAGGGGGGAAGCAACCACCGAAGCCGATGAATGACCCGTTCGCGGGCAAGATCACGCCGAAAGCCTGATGGCGCAAAGTCGCCGGGGAGCAGGCGTGTCTTCAGAGTAGGGCATGAGAGAGGTAGACAGCTAAAGCATCGAATTCCTAGGCAGCGGTGGAGCCGCGCCCACGCCGCGCGGACGGCTGCTCCACGATGAGCTGCTCGTGCTCGAAAAGCGCTTTTCCGCCGAGGGGAAGGCGATCTTCTTTGCCTGCGACACGCTGCGGTGGAAGTGTGATCGAGGGGGGTGGCTGAAGCGGACAACAACGGTGCGAATTCTCAGCTCATCGCATTGAACAGAGTAGTTATCCCACCGAACATGCCGGGAAAACGGAACAGCAGCTCGTCCTGGCTCTCGATGCGCGCCAATACATCGTCGGTCAGGAGCTCTCGCTGTCTCGCAAAGCTGGTGGTCTCGTCCTCTACCTCGTAGGCGCCCGCGATTCGGGCTTCCTCCTGAATCTGCGACACCTGCCTATCACCGGCCAATCGCGCTGCCATGGTGTCAAAGAAGTGGATCAGCGTTTCGCCGCAGGCGGTGGGGTCGCGTTCTGCCATCTGTTTCACTGAGGAAAAGGCGGCGTGCGTCTTGATCAAGCGCTCGGCGTAATCGTCGGGCACTTCGCCGTCGAGGGTGAAGGGCGCCGCGTTGCCCAGCAGCGGCGTGCGGTCTTCCGTCTGAAAGGCGACGACTACGCGACGTCCGGGCTGCGGTCGCGCCCGCACCCGGGCCACCATGCCGGGCACCAGTGTGGTGATCTCCCCCTGCCGCAGAGGGTGCTGCTCATAGCCGCTGCTACTCAGCAGATCGAGCCAGGCCTCGTTTGCGTGGTGGACCATCAGATGCTCATGCGGCAGCCCCCCCACGCCACAACGCCCAAAGGGCGTGGAGAAAGCCCAGGCGTTCGCATCGACGGCGAATGACTCTCCGTCGCCGTCGCGCAGAACCCGCAGTTCGAGTGCCAGATCCCTCGCTTCGTCGGTCGGTGTCGTCGCCAGGGGCACGACGCCGTCACCGTTCGACAGATGGACCTGATAGGGCACGCCGTAGCCGAAGAGCCGGACGCCCAGAGGATCTGAACTCGCCATACTCATCTTCCTTACAGTGGGGGGAATCGCAGGAATGTGCTTGCCGTGCCTCCCATGATGTCGGCGCGTTCGGCGCCGGACAAATCGGGCAGCAGCTCGTCCAGGATCGAGACGAGACGGGCGTATCCGGGATCCTCGCGGATCCACGGGAAATCAGTGGCCCACATGAGCCGGGTGGAGCCGAAGACGAACTTCAGGCAGGCATGCCAGTCGGCCAGGTCCCGATAGGGCCAGGGCTCACGGCTGACGGCATACTGCCCGGAGAGGTGGACGCAGACGTTCTCGTACTGGTGGAGGCCCCGCGTGTTCTCCTGCAACCTGCCCACCTTCAAACCCATGGTCGAGTAGCGCGTCATCGGCGGCATGGCCACGTCGACGTGTGGACGACCTTTGTCGTCGATACTGAGCTTGCCTTCGCCAGGGCACACCATGAGGTGGTTGAAGACGACGCGAACTTGAGGAAAGGCGTCGAGCAGGAACGGTACGACATGCGAGTCGACGGCTCGCGGATACAGCCAGAGGACGTAGTCCCTCTCAGCTGCGCGTTTCCAGATAGGGTAGGTGGCACACTCGCGCACGTCCACGGGATCGAGGGGATCGACGGGCCCGCCCATGCTGGACAGACGAAATCCGACGATGCCCTTGTCGGCCAGGCGATCCATGTGCTCTGGCATGGAGTAGATGCCGGTCGGGACCAGACCGATGCCGCGGAAGCGTCCCGGATGCTCCTTGAGGCAGTGGCAGAGATAGGCGTGATGCTGCAGAGAGCTGCCGCCAATCTGGACCAGAACAGCCTGATCGACGCCATTCGACTCCATCTCGCCAAGGAGCTTCTCGACGGGCTCCTCCCTTTCGGCGGGCAGATGGTCGCTGGTCTGGCGAGGAAACTCGGACGAGGCGCGAGAGAACACATGTACGTGGGAGTCGATGCGCGGCGCTGTGAGAGGCGATTCACCGCCGTTGGCAGAATCAGTCACGGCAGCCAGAGTCTATCTGGCTCTGGCCGGGTGCGTTCGAGTCCGAAGAGACGTCGCTTCTCAGCTGTCTCGAGCCGATCAGCCAGGAAGCCATAGCGCTCGGGATCGAATTTCTCTTCCGTGAATACTTCGTAGATGAGGATGATCGATTTCCGCGCCTTGAGGGTGAGGTTGACCATCGATGTGTGCATGCCCCAGCTGTTGAAGAGGATGGCCGTACCCGCGGACCCGGGAAACGTCCGATGTCCCGGCATGTCCTCCTGATGGCGCACCTGGGGCAGGGGATGGTTCTCCGGCCTGTGGCTTCCCGGGACGTAGGCGAAAGGTCCCCCGTCTTCTCCCACGTCGTCCAGATAGAGCTGGATTTTCATGTGGAGCGGGTTCGAGAAGGAGACGTCGTAGTGCCACCCTACATAGCTCAGGGGGCTGGGCGCCACCGTCCTGAACTGCGGGAACTGCAAGCAGACCTGCCCTTCTGAAAAGTCGACCAGCAAGCCGTAGTAACTCGGGTGATCGGCCAGATCGACGAA
>JAYZCA010000068.1:0-4134 GCA_036339235.1 Candidatus Latescibacterota bacterium
CGCCTCGATCCTCATCGTCAGCATTCCGACGATGCTCGTGTTCCTGTTCACTCAACGCACGATCATGCGCGGCATCGCCGTGCCGGCGGAAAAGTAGAGACCGAACGATGACAGCCGAAGAGAAACGGGAGTTCTTCGAAGACCAGGGGTACCTGGTTCTGGAGGACTTCATGAGAGCTGAGGAAGTCGCAGCCTGCTCGATCGAGATCGACCGTCTTCATGGATTTGCCGCGTCGCTGGAAGTCGACGACCCACGGCGGCGCAACTTCCAGATCGAGCCGTACGCGGCGACGAAACAGGAGGCGGGAAAGCCGGTCTTGCGCAAGATCGAAGAGACGCGGCGATACTCCGACATCTTCCGCGACCTGGCCGAGCACCCGGGCCTGACCGATCTGGTGCGCACTCTTCTCGGCGACGACTTGCTGCTGTTTCGCAGCACGCTGATGCTCAAGCCCGCGCGCCATGGCTCGGCCCACGCCTTTCACCAGGATTCGGCGTACTGGCCGATGGACCCGCCATCGCTGGTGACGGTGAGCATCGCGCTGTCGGACAGCTCCGAGGAGAACGGCTGCATCCAGGTCATCCCCGAGAGCCACAAGTGGGGGATGCAGGACTGGGGGCTGATCGCCCAGGACAAGGACAAGACCCTTACCGAGCGCGCCGACATCGACCTTCATCGCCTGACCCAGGTGCCGCTGAAGGCGGGTAGCGCACTGCTGTTTCACAGCCTCGTAGTACACGGTTCCGGCGCCAACAATAGTCCGCAGTCACGGCACACAGCACTCTACGCCTACTTCCCACCCACCGTGAAATACCGTCCGAAGGAGGGGGGCGCCCCGACGATGACAGTGCCTGTCATCCACGGCCTGGACGGTCGCTCCGAACTGACACTGACCGCCGATGAGGCCGCTTGAAGCTGGACCTGGACGCCAGCGTGCGCGACTTCGACCAACAGGGCTACGCGGTCCTGAAGGGGCTGCTGTCGCCGGCGGTGATCGACGCCGTGCGGGTCGACCTCGAGCGCTGGGTAGAGGCGCAGGCACAAGCCCTGCTAGCCCAGGGTGTCATCGCCGATCTCCTCGTCGACGAATCCTTTGAGCGGCGCCTGGCGCGGTTGTTTGCAGGCCACATGGAGCACGCTCCCAAGAGCCTGCGCAGCGAGCTGCACTGGGAGGGTATGTACCTGCTGTTCTTCCACCCTGCGGTGCTCGACGTTGTCGAGCGGCTGCTGGGTGTAGCAGAGATTCGCCTGTATCCCAACTACACGGTGCGCCCCAAGTTTCCCGATGACCCGGCAACGGAGGTGCTCTGGCACCAGGATGCCGGCTACACGGCCAGCGGTCAGCACGGTCGTGACGAAAGGGCGGGGAAAGAGCAGCATGTGGAAGCGCTGCGCATGGTAAACGTGTGGGCGCCTCTGGTGCCGGCGCGGCGTGACAACGGCTGCATGCAGTTCGTGCCGGGCACACACCGGGCCGGTCTGGCGACGCACGAGCGTCGCGAGCACTACCTGGAAATCAGCGCCGCCGAGATCGGCGCGCACGAGGCCGACGCCATCGACATCGTCTGCGACCCGGGGGACGTCGTCATCTTCAGCAACATGCTGTATCACCGCGGTCTGCCGAACGCGACCGATGAAATTCGCTGGAGTTGTGACTGGCGTTATCAGGACGCAGGACAGTCAACGATGCGGTCAGAGCGGGGGCACATCGCCCGCAGCCGGCGGGCGCCGGAGACGGCGGTGTCGTCGTCGGCGCAGTGGGCGTCGCTGTCGTTTCAGTGAGCGTCTGCGAGCGCCGCGTGACAGTCCGTGGCGGGGTGGACGACGGCCCCCGTCTCGGCTGACTCCATGGCGGCGAACAACATCGACAGAGAATTCAGGTTGTCAGCGCTGTGCGTGAGTGCCGGCTCGCGCGTCTGCAAGGCTCGCGCGAAGGCTGCCCACGTGTCAGGTTCGGGCGTTGGGGGGTCGATCGTCAGCGGCTTCCCCCCGTCAGCGTGGCCGGCCCGCGTCTGCAGGCGCAGCTGTTGGCGGTCGACGCCCAGTTCGCCCTCGGTGCCGTGGATGCGAGCCGTGCAGGTGTAGCCCACCGGGTCGAGGAGCTCGCGGATCGACGCGGTGTAGCTCACCGTCACCGGGCCGCTCATGTTGAGGATGGCGACGGCGTCGGTGGCGGCGGTGATGTCGAGTCCCGTCTCAGGATTTGGCCAGTCGCTTACGTAGAGGCTGTCGCACTCCTGACCACTCAGGTAGCGGATCAGGTCGAAGTGGTGGACCGCCAGATCCTGCAGGATGAGGTGGGGCAGCTGGCTGCGGTAGCCGCGCAGGCAGACATCGGAGTGCACGGAGAATTGGAAGTCGATACGCCGCAAGCGGCCGATGTCCCCGGCGGCTATCCGGCGGCGGGCCTCGTGATGGGTCGGATGCCAGCGCAGCTGATGGTGGATCATCAGCATGCGGTCTTGCTCCAGGGCGCTGAAGTGCATACGTGCCGCGTCGCGCAACGTCTCGGCCATCGGCTTTTCGCAGATGACATCTAGTCCGGCGTCGAGGGCGCGCAGCGTCAACGGGGCGTGAAAGCGGTCTGGCGTGGCGACGAGGGCGGCATCGGCCTCGACGCTGTCGAGGGCCTGGTCGAGGTCGGTGAAGGTGGGAGCACCGGTCTTCTCAGCGAACACGGATCGCGCCCCGGTGTCGACGTCCACTCCACCCACGGCGGTGAAGCCGCCGCAGTCGATGGCGGCGTTCCAGTCGTGGTGTCCCATACCGCCGAGGCCGACGCACAGCAGACGAATCAAGACGAACTCCTGGTAGAATTGAAACAGAAAAAGTGAGAGACCAAAATGAAGCTGATCCTGTTTTCCAAGATGCTAAAAGACCGCAGCATCGACGCACTTGCCGATCTGGCCGCGTCCCTCGGCATCGACGGCTACGACCTGGCGGTGCGCCCCGGCCACCCGGTGAATCCCGACAACGTCGCCGAGGCTCTGCCCCGGGCGGCGGCAACGCTGCGAGCGCGCGGTTTCGACATCCCCATGATCACGGCCAACACCGACCTGGTCGACGCGACCGCCGTCGGTGTCGACACGCTGCTGGCGGCGATGGCCGCCGCCGAGGTGCCGCGGGTGAAACTGGGCTACTACAAGATAGACCTGTCGGCAGACTATTGGGCCGCTGTCGACGTGTGCCGGGAAAAACTGGCCTCCTGGGGTGAAAAGGCCAGGAGCCACGGCGTGCAGGTCCTCTACCACACGCACTCCAACCGTTGCATGGGGCTCAATGCCGGCATGCTCGCCCATCTGTTGCGTGGGCTCGATCCGAGAGGGGTTGGCGCCTACCTGGACACGGGACATCTGACAGGGGAGGGGGAGGAATTTGCCGTCGCCCTGGCGATGCAGAAGGAGCACCTGTCCGCAGTCTCGCTCAAGGACTTCCTGCTGCAGCGCGAGGTGCACAATGGCCACGGCCGCAAGGCCCGCAACGTGGTCGAGGCGGGGCAGGGGATGACGGATTTCACCGCCGCCTTCGAGTGTCTGCACGGCATCGGATACACCGGGCCCGCCTCCATCCACTGTGAGTTTGAGGTGGACGCCGCCGGATTCGAAGCCGCAGTCGAGCGCGAGGCGGCATTTTTCGTCGATCTCCGTCGCCGCGTCTTCGGTGCTGAGTCTTGACCGTTATCTGGCCAGGCGTACCTTTTTCAACTTCCTGCCGATATACCAGGTAGATACCGCAATGCATGCCTCTTTCGCCATCGCCGCCTCCGGTCTACGCCACGCCGACACACGTGTGCGCTCCACGGCCCACGACACCGCCAACCTGGCGACGCCGGAGACGACCGTCTTGCGAGCCGTCGGCCGCGAATATCCCGTGGGCGGGGGTGTTGAGACCTTCGTCGAGGGGCGCACGGAGCGTCGCCCGGAACTCGGGGCGACAGGCGAGCCCACTCCCGTCTCGTCGGCGGGCGACGTCAGCCTCGCCGTGGAGCAGACCTCCTCCGTTCACTATGCAGGCGCCCTCGGCAATGTCGTGCGCACCACCGACGACATGCTTGGCTCCCTCATCGACATCCTCGGCTGAGCGGGCTGGCGTCGTTGCTCCCCTGTCGTCGTGTCACGCTCCTCATCATTCCC
>JAYZCA010000069.1:0-5937 GCA_036339235.1 Candidatus Latescibacterota bacterium
GTCGGCCTGGCGGCGGGTGCCGGGTTTGCACTAGAACTGGTCTATGAACGGGGCCTGTTCGCTCTGGATCAGAACGGCGGAGCGCGGTCCATGGCGCGGGTGGGCCGCTACGTTCAATACCTGTATGCGGAAGCGGGATCGACGCCGGCGGGAATGGACGCGGACCGACTTGGAGCTGTCGGCTTCGGCGCTTTGGCGACAGCGGCGCTGGCGGCGGCGAGGCAGTGGTTTCTACGCTCGCCATTTCACCCGGCCGGGTTCGTCTACGCCACGGGAATGGGTGGACTGCTGTGGGGGTCGGCCCTCGTCGGCTGGAGTGTCAAGGTCCTCGTCGTACGCTACGGCGGTGCCGGAACGTATCGCTCTCTGCGACCGTTCTTCTTCGGACTGATCCTCGGTGAACTGTTCATGCGTCTGCTGTGGGCGGTGTTGGCGCCTCTCGGGGACCCGGGCACCGGGTACGACTGGTAGGTCGACGACAAAGGCGGGGCGCGGTCCTCACAGTTGATACAGCGGCACGAATGAGGGTATATTTATCTCCTTGTGACGATGACCGATGTGCAGCGGGTAACCGCCCCCGACGAGTTGACTCGATGACCCGACACGCCGGGCTCTCCACACTGACGCTGACCGCACTCTTTGTCATTGCGGCCACGATGCCGACTATGGCGCAGGAGGCCGTCACCGATTCGGTCCGCAAGTACAAGTTTCTCGGCAAGAGCGCCCGTGACAAGAGCGATCATGCTGACGTCATCATCTACTATGACCGTCTGTTGACGTTCAAGAGCGACTATCACCTCGCCCACTACCGTAAGGCCCGCGCCCAACTGGCCCTCGGGGACCAGGAGGCGGCAAAGGTATCGCTGCTGGCGGCGGTCGCCCTGAAACCTCGGCACGCCAACACGCTCCTACTGCTGTATCAGGTGTACGCAGAGCGGCAGAAGCCGGACTCGGCGTGGGTTTACCTGTGGCCGCTGGTGGCCGCCAAACCGGGCGATGCCAAGTACCGGGAATACCGGCGCACCGTCGCCGACCTGTACCGGCGTGCTGGCAAGGTCACCACCGCCATCGAGCACTACCAAACGATCGCGGAAGACAGCAGAACATCGGGAGGGACGCGGCGGGAGCTCTACGAGCTGCTCGCCGTCCTCTACGATGACATGGGGGACGCCTCTCAGGCTCTCGTGTGGCGGCAGAAACTGGCCGGCGCCGGCGGCCAGGGGGAGGTCGAGTCGTTGTCGAAAATGGTGGATCTGCAGATCGAGACAAAGGACTACAAGGGTGCCTGCGCAACTCTGGAAACACTGACGCGCATCGACTCGGCTGGCCGCTACTCGCATTTCTACCGCATGTCCGATCTCGGCGACCTGTCGGGGGACGCCGCCATGGCGCTGGCCGGCCTGGAGGGCATGGCCAGCTGCCAGCCGAAGGACCTGGAGACGGTTGCCATCATCGTGCAGATTCATTTCAACGGAGATGATCTGCGGGCAGCCGACAGGTGGCTGCAGCAGGGCCTGAGACAGGGCCCCACAAACGCCCAGCTGCGCGTCCTGAGGGGCGATCTGCTGGCGCGGAACGAGGCTCCTGAGGACTCCGTCATCGCCGAGTACGAAGTGGCTCTCGGCGATCCCAATTGGGCCGCTGTGGCGCAGCAGCGAATCTGGCAGATCCGGCCACCCGAGACCGAGGAAGAGAAGTTGCGGAAGGCATTCTTCGGGCAGAGTGCCGCAGAAGACGACGACGGCAACTGAACGCCGCCCCGGGGCACGGACACACAAACGAGACAACTCTCACCCCTTGATCGAGGCTTCTCATGGTTGACCTTTTCAACGACGGTGGATGGGCGATGTGGCCCATCGCCTTCCTGCTGGTCTTCGGCGTCGCTATCGCCCTCGAGCGGCTCTACACCCTGTCGCAGGCGGCGATTGACGCGGCCGGCTTCTTCGAACAACTCGAGCACACGATGCGCTCTGGCGGCGTGAAACAGGCGGCTCAGCTGTGTTCCGAGACGCGGGGGCCAGTGGCGAGCGTCCTCCACACCGGCCTGCTGCGCATGCACCGCGGCGTTGACAACGTGGAGAAAGCGATCGAGAACGCCGGCGCCGTGCAGATGGCCTTTCTCGAGCGCGGCATGGTGTGGCTGTCGACGGTGGCGAACCTGGCGCCGATGGTCGGCTTCCTCGGTACCGTGAGCGGCATGATCGGAGCCTTCCAGGCGATCAAGGTCGCCGGTGACGTCGAGCCCTCACTGGTTGCCGGCGGGATTTCCGAGGCGCTGATCACGACCGCCGCCGGGCTCGTCGTCGGAATCATCATTCAGTTCTGCTACAACTTCTTCTCCTCTCGTATCGACAAGATCATCGCCGACATGCAGGAGCACACGGCGGGTTTCATCGATGTGCTCATCGAGCTGGAACTGAAGGCTGAAGAGCAGGCATGATCAAGCCCAGGCGAGGGAATCGCGTTACCGCGGAGATCCCCACCGCCTCGATGGCGGACATCGCCTTCCTGCTCATCGTCTTCTTCCTGGTGACGACGACGATGAACCAGGACAAGGGGCTGTCGCTGCACCTGCCTCCGGTGGCGGAGACGAAAGAGGTCCGCGAGAAGAACATCTGCAACGTGTGGATCAACGCGCAGGACCAGATCGCCTTCTTCGAGAACGAGCAGCTCACCATGGTACCGCTGCAGAACCTGAGGGCCGGTATCGAGCAACGACTGGCGGCCAACGACAAGCTGATCGTGTCGCTGAAGGCTGAGCGCCAGGCTTCGTACCGGATCTTCGTCGACGTGCTCGATGAACTGAAGCTCTCCGGAGCTAAGCGTATCTCCATCGCCGAGCCAGAGGGCTGAGGGATGAAATTCGCCCGCAAATCCCGTGTCGGGGCCACCGTACCGACGGCGTCCATGGCCGACATCGCCTTCCTGCTGCTCGTCTTCTTCATGGTGTCCACGGTGTTTGTCCGCTATCGTGGCCTGAAGGTAGAACTGCCCGACGCCGAGAAGATCGAGAAACTCGAAATGCGTCGGCACGTGACCAGCATCTGGGTCGCCGGCAACGGCGCCATCAACATCGATGACAAGATGGTCGCTCTCAACCAGGTGGGGCCCATCATCCATGCCCAGCTGACGGCCAATCCCCGGCTGATCATATCCATCAAAGGCGACGGCCGCGCCGACTTCGGCGTCATTTCCGACGTCATCCAGGAACTGCGCAAGGTCGAGGCCCTGCGCGTCAACTTCGCCACCGATCGCGAGAAGGGTTCCTGATGCTGATCCGACCCGCCGACATGGTTCGCACGAAAGCGCCGGAGGCCGACCTGCGTCGTCAGTACGCCAAGACGTTCTGGTCCTGCTTCGGCATCTCGGCGCTGCTGCTGGCGGCCCTGATCGTGCTGTTCCCGGATCTCGACGCCGATGCCTACAGCAAGTCGGAGAAAGTCGTTATCCAGATCGAGGATATTCCCGAAACCCGGCAGGAGCGTCGTCCGCCGCCGCCACCGCGCCCCGTGATACCCATCGCCTCACAGAGTGATGACATCCCCGACGATGCGACCATCATGGAGACCGATCTCGACTTTGGCCTCGGAGACTTGCCGCCTCCGCCCCCCCTGTCCATGGGCGACGACGTCGACCTCGAGGAGGAGGAGGAGGAGATCGTCGAAATCTGGCGTGTCGAGAAGCAGCCTGTGCCGGTCAACAATCCCTCGCCGAAATATCCCGAAATCGCCCGCAAGGCGGGGATCACCGGCAACGTGGTGGTCCAGGTGCTCGTCAACAAGAAGGGCAAGGTCGAGGCCGTGGAGATTCTTCAGGGCAACGAGGTGTTCCACGAGGCGGCCACGACGGCTGCGTGGAAATGGACCTTCACGCCGGCTATCCAAAACGACAAGCCGGTGAAAGTCTGGGTGGCACTACCGTTCCGTTTCCAGCTCAACTGACCCGCCCGCCGGGTCGGAGAACATTGCTATATCTAGGTGTTTCCACTACATTAAGCAGGTTGTCGGCCCCAGCTTTGCCGCGGACGACTCCACCCCCCACGACACTCCCCGCAGCATCCAGAATCCCGCCCCTCGGGGTTCTCTTGGAGGTCGGGAAACCAACATGCGCTGTCCCTACTGCAACAGCCAGGACGACCGGGTCGTCGATTCGCGTTCCTGTCGAGATGGTCAGGCCATCCGACGTCGTCGGGAGTGTCTCGGCTGTACCCAGCGGTTCACGACGTATGAATACATCGAACACGCGCCGCTCACCGTCATCAAGCGGGACGGCAACCGCGAGCCATTCGACCGGACGAAGCTGCAGAGGAAGATCGAACTGGCCTGCTACAAGACGGCCGTGTCCAGTGACGACATGGAGGAGTTGATGGACCAGGTCGAGGCGGATCTGGGGAATCGGGCCGAGAAGGAAGTGCCCAGCCAGCACGTCGGGGAGCTGGTGATGGAGCGCCTCAAGGCCCTCAACGACGTGGCCTACGTACGTTTCGCCTCCGTCTACCGCCAGTTCAAGGACCGCCAGGACTTCGTTCGCGAACTGGAACAGCTGGCAAACTGAATACGATTCACTGATCGTCGGGCCCCTCAAAGGGCACTGCACCGGCGACTGAACCGAGCCCTCGCGGCCCCCCTTCCGGGGCGCTGCGGGTTTTTTTTGCTGTTTTTGACCGAATGTTTGGGCAGACACAAAAACCTTGACAGCGCGGTTTGGAGGCCTGTATATTCGCATCGCTGTCGTGAGGGCCACAAGATATTGTGTATCGAGTGGTTGCTGGCCTCAGCTTAGGCCGCTCTCCCCGGCCCGCTTTTCCTTATCTTACAGAAGGTCAGCTCCAGTCTTGTCGGTCCATTTTCCGGACGGTCAACAGGGGCTCTTTTTCGCCCTCAGGGGGGTCCCGTCCATGTCGTCAGAGCATTCCGATTCGCATTCCACAGCACCGCGCCCCGCAAGTGTCCATCGTCTGGAGGATCTGCTGACCCAGTTGGAAGGCAACGGCTACCAGCGCAACGGTCACGATGAGATCCTGCAAAAGGCCGCCGCCGCCGAGACCTACTACGGCGACAACGACCTGGCGATTGACGTACTGCGCAGCAAATATCTCGCCCCGGGCGAGACGGGGCCGTTGCAGGTCTGGGACCGCGTCGCTCGCGCCATGGCCTCCGTCGAGGAGGACTCCGAGACTTGGTACGACCGCTTCTTCTCGCTTCTCATCGACTTCAAGTTCATCCCCGGTGGACGGGTCATGCACGGTGCCGGCCGCGACGAGGCCAGGCGCAAGCCGACACTGTCGAATTGCTACGTGATCCCCATCAAGGAGGACAGCCTCGAGGGGATCTACAGCTGTCTGCGCGAATCGGCCATGGTCTACCGGACCGGAGGTGGCGTGGGCACCGACCTGTCGATCCTGCGGCCCAAGGGCGCAACGGTGAACGCCACTGTCGACGCCTCGCCGGGCTGCACGGCCTTTATGAACCTGCTGTCGGAGAGCACCAACGCGGTGTCACAGGCGGGCCGTCGTGGGGCGCTGATGCTGACCCTGCGCGTCGATCACCCGGACATCGAAGACTTCATCACCATCAAGAACGACACCAGCCGGACGAAGGTGCAGTACGCAAATATCAGCGTGCTCATCACCCATGAGTTCATGCGCGCCCTGAAGGACGACACCGATTTTGATCTGCGCTGGGGTGGCAAGGTCTACCGGACGGTGCGGGCCCGCGACCTGTGGAACACCATCAATCAGAACGCCCATTCCGGTGCCGAGCCCGGGATCATCTTCTGGGACACGATGCGGGAATACCACAACGTCGAGTATGCCAACCCTCTGACGAGCACGAACCCGTGCGGCGAGCAGCCCCTGGCGTCGTACACGGCGTGCAACCTGGGCAATCTCAATCTGCTCAAGTTCGTACACGAGGACGGCACCTTCGACTACGATGA
>JAYZCA010000070.1:0-12537 GCA_036339235.1 Candidatus Latescibacterota bacterium
GGTGGAGGCCGTGCTGGACGGTCCTCGGCGATTGGGATCTCCTTTGGGCCCTTCACCATCAAGCGCTTCCAGATGGAGTTGATGGAGATATCGTTTCTCAACCGGGGGGGATTCTTCCCAGGCAGCTCACAGGGCTTTGGCTTCTCCTTCAATTTCCTGCGCATGCAAATCAGCCGGTAAGGCCGGCGCATTTTTTCTGCCCGGGGGTCGGCGATTTCGTCGACTCCCGTTTTTTTCATTTCATACATTCTGCAGAAAAGCGCTGGGCGGGCCGATAAAAAGAACAGCGGGTATCTTCCCAAAACCCCGCGTCACGGAACCGGGATCGCGCCTCAGAGCCGTGACCCCGAAAAGACGCGGACGGACCGATGTCTCTTTGCCCCAAGGAGGATTGGCATGCAAATCGGTTCCGCTCAGACTCAGAGTTTGATCGCCTCGATCAACGTTTCAAGCAAGTTCGAAGCGAGCGCAGTCAGCAGCCAGAAGGACGGGCCCGTCGACGCCGTCCTGATGTCGGTAGGAGGTTTAGTCGACACCAACTACGCCCAGCAAGTTCTGGAGACCGAGCTGGGTCAATCGTTCGCCAACGCCTTGCGCGACGCCGGTATCGAGGGCCAGGCCCTCGATGACGTGCTCTCCGGAGTGATCGACTTCTCTCCAGAAGCCACGGCAAAGCGGATCGTCGACTTCGCCAGTTCCTTCTTCGGTGCCTTTCAGGCCAACAACGCTGATCAAGACGGCAACTCCCAAATCGACGATTTCTCCGAAATGATTCGTGGAGCCGTCGAAGAGGGTTTTTCGCAAGCCAAGGATGTCCTGGAAGGCATTGCCAAGATTTCCCAAGGCGTTGCCGCCGACATCGACGAGACACTGGTACTCGTAATGAAGGGTATCGATGACTTCGCCGAGGGCAAACGCGGCGTCCTGGCAGCAACGGACGATGCGCCACCTGATTCACAGGTCGAACAGCCGCAGGACCTGCTCGCCATCTGAGCAGCAGCAACCGCATGGCTCTTCGTTTTGAGCCGAGCCCCTAACCCGAGCCCTACGAACGTCCTCCCATGGGCGAACAGCACTTCGTGTCCGAGCAATACTGACAAGCCGTCGCCAGCCATGGGCCCAGCTGCAGAAGTCACGGCCGCGCCGTGAATCGTGCGGGCAGATCGCGTGTGCCGCCAATCCTGGCGGTGGCTCTGTCCGGTGTGCTGTTTGGCTGTGCCCAGATTCGCACCGCCGAGTCCCAGCTCACCATCGACATGACCGACTTCGATTTCGCCGCCAATCCGGCCCTGCTGCAGCGCCGATAGCACCAGGGATCGTGTCACCGATGAGCTCCGCGGTCATTTTCGTCCTGAATTTCTCAACCGCATCGACGACACCATTCTGTTCAAGCTGCTGGCGCTGAGTGAAATCGAGCGCATTGTAGAGTTGATGATGGGGGATCTGAGCAGACGACTGTCGGATCGCCGGATCGACCTGCACACAACGGAGGCGGCGCGGCATTTCATCGCCAGGCAGGGATACGATCCGGTGTTCGGTGCCCGGCCACTGAAGCGCTTCATCCTGCACCACCTGGAGACGCTGATCGGCAGAGCCCTGATCGCCGGCGATATAGCCGACGGCGACACCATAACCGTCGATCTCGAGAACGGCGAACTGCAGGTACGCCACCAGGCACCCGAAGACGAGGGCGTCGCGCACCGGGCGGCCTGAAGAAGCGCGTGTTCGGGAACCGGCCGGCCCCGGTTTTCGTCCACAATGGACGATCGCAAATCAACTGCAACGAAGGAATGACGACGTGAAGCGATACATCACCATCGCCTGCGCAGCGCTGCTGTGGGCGGCGCAGGTACCGACATCAGCGACGGCGGCGGGACTCGAGGACCTGCAACAGTTCTCCGATGCCTTCGCCCAACTCACAGCGCAGGTGAAGCCCGCCGTCGTAGCCATCCAGACGGAGAAGGACGTACGCTTCGGGCGCCAGGGCGCCCCCTTTAACGATTTTTTCCGTCGACGCGAAGAGCGGGGCGGCGTTCAGGAGGGGCTGGGCTCGGGCGTCATCGTCAGCAAGGATGGCTACATCCTGACGAATAACCACGTCATCACCAACGGGCGGCGCGGTGATGACGCCGAGGCCGACCGCATCGTCGTGGAGATGGCGGACATGCGCTCCTTCGAGGCCGAGGTCATCGGACGCGATCCGAACACCGACCTGGCGGTGCTCAAGATCGACGCCGGTGACGACCTGCCTTTCCTGACGTTCGGTGATACGGACGAGCTCGACGTGGGGGAATGGGTCATCGCCATCGGCAACCCCTTCGGCCAGCTGCACACGGTGACCACCGGGATCGTCAGCGCCCTGGGACGGGGTGGCGCCGGTCTCACCGACTACGAGGATTACATCCAGACCGATGCCGCCATCAACCCGGGCAACTCCGGGGGAGCCCTCGTCAACACGGCGGGGGAGCTGATCGGCATCAATACCGCCATCGTCTCTCGCTCGGGAGGTTATGAGGGGATCGGCTTCGCCATCCCCGTCGACCTGGCCGACAAGATCATGGGTCAGCTGATCGCCCATGGTGAGGTGCGGCGCGGACTCCTGGGGGTCAACATTTTCCAGGTGGACGCGCAAATGGTCGAAGCACTAAAGCTGGATTCGCGTAAGGGGGTGCTGGTCACCCGCGTGAGGCCGGGGGAACCCGCGGAGGTGGCCGGACTCAAGACATACGATGTGATCCGTGAGGTAGACGGACAGCCCACCGACACACCCGCAGCGCTGCGCAACTACATCGCGCACACGTCGCCGGGCACGGAGGTACACCTGAAGGTGCTGCGCGATGGCAAGCAGAGGTCCTTCACGGTGGAGCTGGCGTCCCTCGAGGACGCTGATGAGACGACATCACCGGAGGAACCCAGGGAGGCCAAAAAACTCGGCATCGCCGTGCAGGAACTGACGGACGAGGTTGCCCAGCGACTCGGGTTCGACGGCGAGAACGGCGTCCTCGTCGCCCAGGTGCAGCGACAGTCCGTGGCGGCACGGGCCGGCGTACGTTCCCGGGACTTGATCGTCGAGATCGATCGCAAGCCCGTGCGGTCTCTGGACGAGTACGTAGAGACGCTCGAGGCTGCCGAGGGCACAGCGCTGCTGCTGCTACGCCGTCCCACGCCGGAGGGCACTGTCTCATTGATAGTAGCCCTACGCCTGCCGAACTGATCGCTCCACATTCCGTCGAGGAGCCCGGCGGTGCCGGGCTCCTCCCTTGACGCCGCCCCCGCCAATCCCGAAGTACGGTCTGTGACCTACCGACCGATTTGGCATGGTGACGGCAGCCGCCACCTCCTGTTGCGTTGTTCTCAGACCCTGGCCGGTCCCTGCCGTGACGGCCGTCTGACCTGCACGGCGAGCGGCCCCTTTCAACTGTATCTCGATGGCCTGCGGGTCGGCGGAGCTCCAGGTGGCGCCGCCACCGAGTCCCCCCTCTGGTATACACTCGAATTGGCAGGTGGCTGGGACGCTGGTGAGCACGAGCTCGTCGTCGTGATCGATGGCGGGCCTGACGAGGACCGGCGATGGTTTGCCGCTCACGGTGAACTGGCCGCCTCCGCCACCGGCACGACTCCGCATCCCATCGAATCCGGTCTGCACTGGCACGCTCTTGAGCTGCCGCCGGCGCCGACCGGGACGCCGGCGGATGAGCGTTTCAGCGCCCTGGAGGATCCGCGGTCCGAGGGTTGGCGCAGGGAGGGGGTGGTGACGGTGGAGGTCTCCCCAGTCGGCGACGCGCCCGTCGCCGCCGAACGCCAGGTCGAGGCGCGCGAGATTGCCGTCCTCGAGGAGACCGACGCCGACGCGGGCCTCACTTTTTCACCTGTTCCTACGTCACCCCGCCGCGGCAAGTTCGTCCACAGCGACGGGCTGCTCGCCGGACCGGCGCCGCCGGCTTCCCTGCAGACGGGGGCGGAGCGTGGCTTCTCCTTCGTCCTCGACTTCGGTCGGATCGTCACCGGCATTCCCAACCTGCGCCTGCGCGACGGCCGCGCCGGAATCGTCGACATCGGCCTGGCCACCACCTGGGGCCGCATCGATCGCCGGCTGCGCTACGTGTGCGGCTCCGGCCGCCAGGACTGGTTCGCCCTGCACACCGTGCGGGCCCGTTACGTCGTCGTCCACCTGCGAGGTTTTGATGAGGAGTGCCTGCTGGAACGGCTCGCCATCAGCGAGCGCTTCGTCCCCGTCACCGCCGAGCCGACCGTACAGCTGGGTGAAGCCTTCGACAGCACGTGGGCCCAGGCCCCCACGGCGCTGCGCGACAGCCGCCTCGAGGTCTACCACGTCACCCCGCCCCCGCAGGTATGCGACTGGCTGGGAATCACGGCGCTTTTGTGCAACGACGCCGTTCGCACCGTAAGCGCTGACACGGCGCGGGCAACTCTCCTGGGCCGCGCGCCCGACCCGGCGGCGGCAACCGGATCAGCCTTCGCTGTATGTCTGGAGGCGTATCACCTGTGGTCCGGCGACGACGACACGGCAAGGCGCCTGCTGGCGTCGGCGGTGTCCTCGGCGACGGCGGCTGCCGATCTGCAGGGTTCCACCCAGCAGATTGCCGAACATGCCGCGGGTGCGGTGGCGGCGGCGCGTATCTGCCGGCAGCTGGGGCGCGCCGAGGAGGCCGACCGCTGCGTCGAGCGTATTGCGGAACTGGCCGCCGCCATCGAGTCGCGCTGGCTTCAGGACCGCCAGCTCTACGCCGACGGTGCCAGCGGCGGCGACGCCAGCCAGTTCACCCAGGCCCTCGTGATGGTCGCCGGCGGTGTGTCCGCCGAGCGAGTGCCGCGGCTGGCGGCGGCTTTGCGGAGTGCAGCTGCCGTCGCCGACCTGCGCCAGGCCTTTTTTCTGGCCGATGGGCTGTGGCGGGTTGGTCAGGGCGCCCGCGCCCTCGAGGTGGTGAGAAACCAGTGGTTGCGCATCGCCGACCGTGAGGGACCCACCTGGCGCGACAAGCGCGGCACGGAAGCGGGGCTGCTGGCACCCGGCCCGGACTATCTGCTCGCCCGCTGGCTTCTGGGGGTGTCGCCGCTGGAGCCGGGCTTCCGCCGGGCACGCGTTCGTCCCAGCTTCGATCTGATCCCGACAGCGCGCGCCGAGCTGCAGACGCCCAACGGACAAATAAGCCTGTTCTGGAGAACCGTCGACTTCGAACAGGACAACCGCACGACGGTGAGCCTGCAGACGGAGGGCGACGTGATCACGGAACTCGCCATCGACCGGGGCGGGCGACGCAATCCCACGCTCAGCGTCAACGGTGAGGTCATCTGGCGCAACGAGAAGATCTACCCCAACCCGAACGTACATGAGATCGCCGCCGAGGAAGACGCGGTTACTCTCGTATTCGGCCGGTCGGGGAAGTGGAACATCATCCTCGAATGAGCGCCACGCCGCTGCACACAGCCGTATGCGAACCGCGTCGATCCACCACCACTCGAGCGCCGCTGCTGATTCTGTTACACGGATACGGCAGCGACGAGGCGGATCTGCTCGGACTCGCCGATCACCTGGACCCCCGTTTCCGCCTCGTCAGTGCCCGCGCCCCGCTGCCCCTCGACATGGGCGGGCACGCCTGGTTTCCGATCGAATTCACCGTCGCCGGGCTCGCCGTCGACTACGAGGCGGGGGAGCGGGCAATGGATCAGCTCGGCCGGCTGCTGACACAACTGCAGGAAGTCTCGGGCAATGATGCCGGCGACACGTTCGTGCTGGGCTTCAGTCAGGGGGGCGCCATGGCTCTCGGCCTGCTGCTGGCGCGTCCGGACGACATCGGCGGTGTCGCCTTCCTGAGCGGCCTGTGGTCGAAGGAGCGCATGCCACAGGACCCGGCGGTAGCGGGCCTGAGGGGCAAACCGGTGCTGCAGACACACGGCTGCGGCGATCCGCTGATCCCGATCGCAGCGGCGCGCGCCTCCCGGGAGCTGCTCGACGAGCTGGAGGTGGAGCTGACCTACCGGGAGTACGACATGGGTCACCAGATCAACAGCGACTGCCTGCGGGATCTGAGCGACTGGCTGACGGCGCGCCTGGACGTCGACTAGCCCCCCGCAACCAGCGCTCTGACAGGCAGTGGACAATCAATGGTCTGGGTGCCAGCCCGAGGCTTCAGACCGGACAATGGTCGCCATGGCATCCAGCCAGCGGGGGTGGGCGTTGAGACAGGGGGCCAGGCTCAGCTGCTGGCCGCCGGCCCCGCGAAAGATCTCATTCCCCTCGTTGCCGATCTCGTCCACCGTCTCCAGGCAATCGGCAGTGAACCCGGGACAGGTCGCAACGAGGGACTCGATGCCCTGCGTGGGCAATTCGGCGAGGATGTCCTCGGTGTAGGGCTGCAGCCACTCCTCTTTGCCGAAGCGGGACTGAAACCCCTGCACCCACTGATCGGTCTGCAGGCCGAGGGCGGCGGCCAGCAGTTTCCCGGTGCGCAGACAATGGTCGCGGTAGGGGTCACCTTCCTCCACGTAGCGCAGCGGGATGCCGTGAAAGGTGATCAGGTAGCGGTCGGGGACGTGCCCCAGGGTTTGCACCTGCTCCTCGACGATCACTTTGAGACTGTCGATGTATTCGGGGTGCTCGAAGTAAGGCGGGACGAAACGGATCGTCGGCATAAGCCGCCGCCGGTCGAAGAACAGGGTGCAGCGGCGGCCGAAGGCGGCGCGCGTGACGGCGTCGTAGACGGACCCCGTCGTCGTGCAGGAAAACTGTGGAAACATGGGCAGCACGACGATCCGCTCGATGCCCTCGGCGGCAAACCGGGCCATGGCGGCGTCGATGCTCGGCTGACCGTAGCGCATGCCGAGGATGACCCGGTAGCCGTCGCCGAGGCGTTCCTGCACACCCTTCACCTGTGCGCGCGAGTGCACCAGCAGGGGTGAGCCGTGCTCGGTCCAGATGCGCTTGTAGAGGCGCGCCGAACGCGCCGGCCGGCGGGTTAGGATGAACAGGTAGAGGATGGGCCACCAGGTCAGCGGGTTCAGGTCGATGACGCGGCGGTCGGTGAGGAACTGTCGCAGGTAGGGTCGCAGAGCCTTCGCCGTAGGCGCCTCGGGGGTACCCAGCTGGGCGATGAGCACGCCGACGGGGTGGGTGGGATCGATCATGAGCTCATTCGCTGGTTTGCCGAATTGCGCAACCTGCCTATCTTGGCCTCGATTCCGGTCGCTTGGGAAGTGAATATACCCCCTCGTCCGACCGCCACCAGCGACGGAAAGGTTCGTGTTCATGCGATGTGTCTTCGTCGGCATCGAATATGCCGGTAAGTCCACCCTGATCGACCTGCTCACTGCCTACTACCGGCAGCGTAGTCTGCGGGTACACGGGGACGATCATTTCACGATCCCTGACTCGACGCTGAGCCCCGAGTCGCGCGCCGCCTACGTGAACTACCCGAACGACGTCAAGGAGCGCCTGCAGCGCATGCAGATCCAGTATCACGTCGAGGTCATTCGAAACTATGATCACGTGATGATCAGCGGCTGGCACATCGAGGAGGCGATCTACTCGGACGTCTACGGCGAAGATCCGGAACATCCGTACTATCCCCGCTACGGATATGGCCATCAGAGACTCTACGAGGTGCAGGTACTCGAGTCGCGGCTGCCCGACGTGGTGCTGATCCACGTCACTGCCAGCGACAAAAAGATCCGCGAACGACTGGCGAGCCAGCCCCACGAGTACCCGATCATCAAGACCGCCGACGTGCCCGATCTGAAGAAGCGCTTCGCTGACGAGGTCGAGAAATCGCTGTTCACGCACAAGAGGCTACTCATCGAGATCGACACGACCGACTCGACGCCGCAACAGTCGCTCGATGAGCTGCTGCTCAAGTCCGAGCCGCTCATCACCCAGGGCGAGCTGGCCCTGCGCCAGCTGTCGGTCGCCGACGGCTCGTATGAGGTGGTCTACGAGAACGGCGTGCGGCGCATGGTACCGAAGGACGAATAGTATCACGGGGAGCGCGGCCTGCGCTTCCCAGCACACGCGGTTGCGGGTGAGGGCCCTGCCACCGCGCCACGAGGGACCGTCAAGGAGAGCCGCCGGGTTACGAGATCATCGGTAGACGAAAAGACGGTTCCATACCCTTCGTACACTGACAGATCCCGATTCCGAGGAGTTCTACCTTGCATCCTGCACGATCTCTGGCAGTTCTCACCGTGGCGACACTGCTCACCGCCACCACCATCGACGCACGTTCATGGCGCCCCGCTCAAGTTCCAAACGGGTCTCAAATCGGTTGCATTCTCTGCCATATGAGCCCCGGCGGCGGTGACGCGCGCAACGCCTTCGGGTTGGAGATAGAGAACGGATTCCTGGATGGCAGCAACGTCGCCTGGGGTCCTGATCTAGCAGCCCTGGATTCCGACGGTGATGGTGCCACGAACGGCCAGGAGCTGCTCGATCCGGACGGCGTCTGGGCCATCGGTGACGACAATCCCGGCGATTTCTCCGCGGTGACCCTGCCCGGCGATGAGGACAGTGTCCCGCCCCCGCCAGACAACACGGCAGTCGCCGCCTCCACCTGGGCGAAGGTCAAGACCGCTCTGCGCGACCTTCTCGACTAGTCCCACCACCCCGGCAGGCACGGGCCCACCGACTCGCAGGTGGGCCCGCGCCCGCATCGCGCTACCTCTACACGAGGCGACATCATGTCCGATTCCCCGCCCTCTGGACCGACGCGCCGCTGGGTCAACGCACTGCTGGGGCTCGGCGTCGTGGGCACGATCACCGGATTTGCCGGCAGCGCCTTCGCCTATCTGTGGCCTGCCCCCGGCGGCGCCGGGAGCGAGTTCCTCGTCGGCAAGGACGGCCTCCTGCGCGCCGAGGACATCGGTCCCGACGGCAGCGTCGTGGGCCGTTCGCGCCTCGGCAAGATTCTCGTCGTGCGTCGACGGGACGGCCTCGTGGGGCTGACGGCGACCTGCACCCACCTCGGCTGCACGGTTGCCTGGAACGGGGCGAGCGGGCAGGTGGAGTGTCCCTGTCACGGCGCCCGCTACAACCTGCACGGCGAGGTCCTCAACGGCCCCGCACGCGAGCCCCTGACGATCGTATCAGTGACTGTCGAGCCCGACGGCATCCGCGTGCGACCGCAGCTGCAGGGTTGAGTCGTGCAGCGACTCTGGGATTGGTTCGACGAGCGGCTGCACCTGGCACCTCTGTGGGAGGTGTTGCAGGAGAACCTGCGCAAACCCTCGCCGCGTCACGTGAACTGGCTGTTCACCATGGGCTCCGCCCTGCTGCTGCTGCTGGGCGTCCAGCTGCTGACGGGCGTCCTGCTGATGGTGTATTACAAGCCCTCCGGGCGTGAGGCCTTCGCCAGCGTCGAGGCGATCATGTACGAGGTCCCCCTGGGCGGGTTGACCCGATCCGCCCACAATTGGGGGTCTCACCTGATCGTCATCATGGCCCTGTTGCACATGTTTCGCGTGTTCTTCTACGGTGGCTACAAGAAGCCTCGGGAACTGACCTGGATCATCGGTGTGGGACTGCTGGCGGTGATTCTCGGATTTGGTTTCACCGGCTATCTGCTGCCATGGGACCAGGTCGCCTACTGGGGTACCGTCGTGGCCACCGAGGCGCCGGCGTCCATCCCCGTGGTTGGCCCGATCACGAGAGAGTTCATGATCGGCGGCAACGAAGTAGCCGATGCAACCCTTGGACGTTTCTACGTGGTCCACGTGTTCCTGTTGCCCTTGGCACTCATGGGAATGGTGGGACTGCACTTGTTCCTGATCCGTTACCAGGGCATCTCCTCTCTGCGTCGCACCGACGAGCCCGAACCGACGCCCGAGCAGAACCTAGCCGACGGGGGTGAGCCTTTTTTCCCGCACCATTTTCTGAAGGACAGCGCCACGATGTACGTCACCCTCGGCGTCCTCGTCAGCCTGGCGCTGCTCTACCCGGCCCATATCGGTACACCCGCCGATCCGTTGAGCACGCCCGCAGGCATCAAGCCAGAGTGGTACTTCCTGCCGGCCTATCAGCTGCTCAAATACGTGCCCGAGGTCGTGGGGGTGAACATGCCGCCCCTGCTGCTGCTCATCCTCGTGCTGCTGCCCCTGGCGATCGACACCTCGCCGGAGCGCCACCCCGGCCGTCGACCCCGGGTCGTGACCGGCTGGATCGTCACATCGGTTCTCATCCTCGGACTCGGGGTTCTCGGTCACCTGTCGGAGACGACGCGCACGGTCCTAGGGACGGCATACCATTTCGATGTAAAGGGGATGCCGCACGTCGTCGAGATCACCGACGGGGAGGGACAGGACTGATGCGCTGGCTACTGCTGCTGGCTCTCGTCCTGCCGTGGACAGCAGGCGCCCAGGACATGGGTGACGTGCCGCCGGGCCAGGTGCCCATAGACGACGTGTGGTGCACGGTCTGTCACTACCAGGAGGGGGACGAGTTCGCCCTGAGCGTGCACTACCAGCGCGGCCTGCTGCTGTGCGACGACTGCCACGGAGGCGATCCCCTGGAACCGGACCCCGAGATGGCGAAGGCGCCGGACACGGGGTTCATCGGCAAGCCCGCGCGCGCCGGCATCGCCGACATCTGCGCCCGCTGTCACAGCGGCCCGGCGGAGTTTTTCGCTTTGGGACCCCACGCGGATCCGGCCAATCCCGACAATCCCTCCTGCATCACATGTCATCAGAACCACCTGGTCGTCGATGCGACCCTGGCGTTGATGGATACGGCCTGCGCATTCTGCCACGCCGGTGACGCGGCTGTAGTGGCGCAGGTCGAGGTTATCCAGACGACGCTGCACGAGGCCGAGCAGAGGCTGTACGCCGCGGAATCGCGCTTCGACAGCCTGCAGGGGATCGACGCTGGCCTGCGTCGTTCGAGGGGCATGCTGGTCGGGGCTGGTGCTGTCCTGCGGCAGATCGATCCGCGCACACACGCCCTCGACATGAACCTGATGGACGAGTCGATCACCGCCTTCGACGAAGAAGCCGAAGCCGTGGGCGATGTCCTCGATGAATCCGAGGGGGCCCGTCAGCGCCGCCGGTGGGCGGTGGTCGGCGTCTGGCTCTTCGTCGCCGCGAACGTGACCCTCCTCTGGTTGAAGCGCCGACAGTTGTAGTCCAATATCTTGAGGGTATGAAATTCACCCTTCTGGGCTCCGGTGCGGTGCGCAACAACCCGCGCCGCGCTGGTCCCTCACAGATCCTGCAGTTTGGCGGCCACCACGATCTGCCCGGTCGTGTTGGGTGGATGTTCGACTGTGGACGCGCTGCCTGCCTGCGCCTGGCCCAGCAGGATATCGCCGCCGAGACGGTGGACCGCCTGTTCCTCACCCATCTGCACTTCGACCATGTCGTCGACGTACCGTACTTCGTCTACGTGGGCTGGAACAACAGCCGCGCCAACCGGCTACGCATCTACGGCCCTGTGGGCACGGCGCACTTTGTCGAACACCTGATTCGGCCGCCCTTCCGCGACGATATCGCCAGCCGCCTCGGACACGGCAAGAGCGAGTTCGGTCTCGATCCCGAGGTCGTCGAGATTTCCCAGGCAGGCCCCGTGCTCGACGAGGATGGTTGCCGTGTGTCGGCGACGTTCACCGACCACGGTGGGATCACGACGCTGTGTTACCGGGTCGAGGGGGAGGGCCGGCGTGTCATCATCTCCGGCGACGGGCTGCCTCTGGAGGACTTCGAAGACTTTGCCCGCGGTGCCGACCTGATGGTCTACGAATGTTCGGGGACGGCCGAGTTTCTCGCCCAGCAGCCCTGGGGCACCTGGCACATCACACCGGAGGCCCTGGGCGACCTGGCAACCCGTTGCGGAGTTCAGCGGCTGATGATCAAGCATCTCGTGATGGAGGACATTACGGGGGATCTGCAGGCCGTCGACGACATGGGCGAGCGGATCCGCCGCAACTTCGATGGCCAGGTCATGGTCGGCGCTGACGGCATGGTCGTCGACCTGGGCAGGGGCTGAACCATGTTACCGCTGCGCAAGGTCGAGATCCGCAGGCTCTTCGAAAAGGCAGCTAGAGATTTTCCGCCGCAGGCCGAAGTGGCCTTCCTGCTGCAAAGCCTGGAAGATCCGCGCAACGTGGGCTCCCTGTTCCGCGTCGCCGATGCTGTCGGCGCCCGTGAGTTGGTGTTTACCGGCAAGACTCCCATTCCTCCTCATGATGAGATCGACCGCACGTCGCGAGGCCACGACCGCCGTGTGCCGTGGCGCCGGATCGCCGATACGCACGAAGCCGTGGCGGCCCTAAAGGAAGAAGGGTATCAGGTAGTGGCGCTGGAAACCGCACGCGGGACGCGCCCCTTCCTCGACTTCGCCTGGGGTGACAAGGTGTGCCTCGTGCTCGGCAACGAGTCGAACGGCGTCTACGCCGCCACCCTGGGCCAGTGCGACGGCGCCGTATTCGTCCCGATGTACGGCAAGGGTCCCTCGATGAACGTGCACGTGGCGGCGGCGCTGGTGGCCTACCAGGTGATCCTCAAGGGCGGAGGGCGCGAGGAGTAGCCGTTGGCAGA
>JAYZCA010000071.1:0-2912 GCA_036339235.1 Candidatus Latescibacterota bacterium
CCTCGAAGGGACCGTGGGGAGAGCGGCTCTGCTCGCCGGTGCCAGCTATCGCGCTGCCCTGGGCATGTTTCCCGAGTTCGTCGGAACTTCTCTCGTCGACGCGGCGGTCAAGGTCGCCAGCGGGCAGACGCTGCCCGCGCATTACGAGACGCCGACGCTGATGATCACCCTCGATAACTTCGAGCAGTTCTACCGACCCGAGGGCGATGACTACGCTTTGCGCCTGGACGCCGTCCGCGCGCTGATGCCCGAGGCAGCCCGTTGATAAGGCCCATCTGGGCTACGGCCGGCCCTTGCGACCTTATCAACGGGCCGCCAGGCAAGGCCCGATGAAGAGAATCCTGGCGCGACTGGTTCAGGCGGAACAGGCAGGACTGGCGCTGGCGTTGTTCCTGTTGTGTGCGGTACTGGCGACGCTGTCGCCGGTGTTCCTCACGACGGGCAACATCACCAACATCCTGCGCGACGCTTCATTGGTGGCCATCGCCGGAATCGGCATGGTCGTCATCATCCTGCAGGGGGAGATCGACCTCAGCGTCGGCTCGGCGCAAGCCGTCGTCGGCATCCTGGCGGTGACCGTGCTCAACGCCAGTGGCAGCATTCTGCTCGCCCTGGGTTCGGCGCTCCTGCTGGGGGCCCTCGTGGGACTGGCGAACGGCCTGCTGGTGACACGTGCCGGTATCAACTCGCTGATCGCCACCCTGGGCATGATGGCGATCCTGCGCGGTGTGGCCATGGTCAGCACCGGTGCCGTGTCGATCCAGGCGAAAGTGCCGGGGTTCGTCGAGGTCGGAACCGGGCATCTCGGGCCGCTGCCGGTACCCGTCATCCTGGCGGCGGGACTTTTCGCCGCTGTCTATTTCGTCCTCCACCACACACCCTTCGGGCGGTACGTCTACGCCGTAGGCGGCAACCGGGAGGCCGCCGAACTCGCCGGACTGCCGGTCATCCGGATCAAGATTGCCGTCTTCATGCTCGGCAGCGTCCTGGCGGCGCTCAGCGCTTTCGTCCTTGCCTCACGCCTCAACTCCGGGCAGCCGAACGCCGGCCTCGGCTTCGAACTGCAGGTGATCGCCGCCGTCGTGCTCGGTGGCGTCAGTCTCACAGGTGGTGTGGGTACGCTGGTAGGAGCTCTGCTCGGCATCCTCATCCTGACGGTTCTCAACAACGGTCTCGTCCTGCTCAACGTGTCGTCTTTCTACCACGACATCGCCCGCGGCATCGTCATCATCATTGCCGTCTACCTGGACACGCGCCGCCGCCGAAGCCTGTCAAGAAGGCCGGGGGGGTGACCGAAGCGCCCCGAATCGAACTGCGCGGGATCCGCAAGGCCTTCCCCGGAGTTCAGGCACTGGACGGTGTGGACCTTGTCCTGTGCGAGGGGGAGGTGCACGCCCTGGTCGGGGAGAACGGCGCTGGCAAGTCGACCCTGATCAAGGTCATCGGGGGAGTCTACCGCGCCGACGAGGGCACCTATCTCGTCGATGGCAAGCCCAACGTCGTCAGCGACCCGCGGTCAGCAGCCGACGCCGGCATCCGGGTCGTACACCAGGAACTCGAACTGGTCCCCGATCTGTCGGTTGCGGAGAACGTCTTCTTCGGCCGCTTGCCGGTGCGGGGAGGGATTCGCGTCGACTGGCGACGTCTCGAGCAGGATACGAGGGCGGCGTTGGACCAGGTCGGCCTCGATGTCAGTCCACGCGTGAAGGTGCGTCGCCTGGGTATCGCCCAGCAGCAGCTCGTCGAGATCGCCCGGGCCCTGTCCCACCAGGCACGGTCGCTGACAGCACGTGAGCTCGAAGCACGTGTGCTTGTACTGGACGAACCGACATCGGCGCTGAGTCCGGTGGAGATCGACGGGCTCTTCGTCCTGCTGCGGCAACTGCGCGACGCCGGTGTGGCCATGCTCTACGTGTCGCACAAGCTCGACGAGATCCGGGCGCTGGCAGACTGCATTACCATTCTGCGCGACGGGACACACGTGTCCACCGACGAAGCCGGCGATCTGGACGAACGGGAGATCATCCGGAGGATGGTGGGCCGGCAGCTCGACGGTGCCTACCCTCGTTCACAGCGTACGGCGGGAGACGTGGCGCTGGCAGTGGACGGCCTGACGACGGAACATGTGCGCGATATCTCCCTGTCGGTGCGTTCAGGGGAGGTGGTCGGTGTGTCGGGGTTGATGGGTGCCGGCCGCACCGAGCTGCTGCGCGGGATTCTCGGCGCCGATCGACGACTCGCCGGGCGTGTCCATGTGCGGGGCAAGGCCCTGGGCGCTGACGCCACGTGGCGGGCACGGGCGGCGGGATTGGGGCTCGTACCGGAGGATCGACGCGCCCAGGGGATATTCCCTCTCCTCGGTGTCATGCACAATGCCAGCATCGCCTGCCTGAGGCAGTTCAGCCGCACAAAGATGTGGCTGCAAGCGGCGGTCGAGACCAGGGAAACGGGCCGGGTTGTCGAGCGCATGCGTGTGCGCACACCGTCACTACAACAGCCCGTGGCGCTGCTGAGCGGCGGCAACCAGCAGAAGGTGCTGCTGGCGCGCTGGCTGCTGAAGCGCGACATGGCGGTGCTCTTCGTCGACGAACCGACGCGCGGCATCGACGTCGGCGCTCGCTTCGAGATCTACCGGCTCCTCGACGAGCTGGCCGGCGAGGGACTCGGCATCCTGCTCGTGTCGTCGGAGATGGAGGAACTGCTGGGGCTGTGCGACCGGATCTACGTGATGAAAGGAGGGTGTATCACCGAGGAGATGACCGCCGCCGAGGCGAGCCAGGAGCGACTTCTCGCGGCGGCCCTGTGACGCCTCGGAGTCCTGGGCTGGTGGTGGGCGATACTGGATTTGAACCAGTGACCTCCGGTATGTGAAACCGGCGCTCTAACCAACTGAGCTAATCGCCCGCAACCGA
>JAYZCA010000072.1:0-12388 GCA_036339235.1 Candidatus Latescibacterota bacterium
GCCGCCGTGATGGCGCCTCCATAACGCCCGCCCGTGTTCTTCATGTCGGCCACCGGGCTCTTGATCTGCTCGCGATATTCCGGCCACATGGGCAGGCGCCAGACCCTCTCGGCGGTGATCCTGGAGGCGTCTTCGATTTTCGCCGCCAAGTCATCGTCGTTTGACATCAGACCGCTCGCGTGCTCACCCAGGGCGACGACGCAGGCGCCGGTGAGGGTCGCCAGGTCGACGAGTCCCGCAGGTTCGTAGCGCTGCCCGTACGTCAATGCGTCGGACAGGATGAGGCGTCCTTCGGCGTCGGTGTTGTCGATCTCGATCGTCTTGCCCGACATCGTCTTGAGCACGTCGCCCGGTTTCATGGACTTGCCGTCGAGCAGGTTTTCGGTGGCCGGTATGATGCCGACGACGGGCTGTCCGACTCCCAGTTCGGCGATTGCCTGCATGGCGCCGAACACGGCTGCAGCACCGGACATGTCAAACTTCATGTCACCCATGCCAGCAGCGGACTTGATCGAGATGCCGCCCGAATCGAAGGTGACGCCCTTGCCGACGAAGACGAGGGGCCGGCGCCGACCCTTGCCGGTCACCTTACCGTGTTCGAGGATGATGAACCGAGCCGGCTCGGCGCTGCCCGCCGAGACACCCAGCAGGGCGCCCATGCCGAGTTTGCGCATCGCCGCCTCGTCGAGGACGCGGCAGCGCAGTCCAGTGCGGCGCGCCATCGACCGAGCTCGTCCGGCCAGGTAGCTGGGAGTCGCCGTGTTTCCGGGGTGGTTGCACAGGTCGCGAGCCAGACAGACTCCCGCGGCGATCTGCACACCGGTTCGGATGCCACGCCGCAAACCCGTGAGTCGTCGCCCGTCGGACTCGACCACCGTCAGCCGTCTGAGTTTTGAGCGGTTCCTGTCACCGCTGCGGTACTCGTCGAAGCGATAGCAGGCCAGCACGCTGCCCTCGGCAAGCGCCTGGGCGGCGGCGTCGACGTCGAGCCCGCCGCTGCCGGCGCCGTGCAACACGGTGGTGGCACTTTCGACACCAAGGCCCTGCAGCTTGCGTGCCGCCGTGCCCGCCACCTGACGTGCTACGTCGAGGTCGAAGTCCTTCTTCTTGCCGAGGCCCACCAGGAGCACCCGCCTGGCCGGGAAGCGTCCATCCGGATAGAGGACGACGGTGCGGTTCTTTTCCCCCTTGAAATCGCCACTGTTAATAGCCCGGAGTAAGGTTCCGCCGAGAGCCTTGTCGACGGCCCCGGTGGCACCCCCAGGCTTGGCGCCCTGGAAGAGGTTGACGACGAGGGCCTCGTCGCGCGTCTTCTGTATCTCACCCTGGCGAACCGTTACCTTCATCGTAGTCATCTGTCATTGTATGATGGACTGCCTCCACTGAGGCGCGGAAGCGCAAAAAAGGCGCGGCTAACCTACTCACCCCCACGAAGGGCTTCAAGTACAAAATGGATCTGTTTTTTATTCGGCACGGAGAGTCTTTCAACAATGCCCTCACCGACGTGAGTCAGAGGGTTGCCGATCCACCGTTGACCGAGCGCGGCCAGCAACAGGCCGATCGCCTCGGCGCCTTCGTCGCCACAGGCGGCCACCTGGACCAGCGAGAGCGCGAGTCCGGCCCGCCCTTCCATCAGGTCTACTGCAGTCCGATGCTGCGCACACTGCAGACGGCGCGGCCGGTTTCCGAGGCTCTCGGCCTGCCGTCACAGCTCTGGGTCGACGTCCACGAGGTCGGCGGCATTTGGGTCGACGGCATAGATCACTCCCCAGGGATGGGGCGCGGGCAGATCGAGGCGCAGTTTCCTGGTGCCATCCTCGCCGATGAGATCACCGATGAGGGATGGTGGACGGGTGGGCAGGAGACGGCCGCCCGGGGTCGGGGTCGCGCCATCGCCGTGGCCGCGTCGCTACGGGAACGAGCCCGGGACGCGTCGTTGGCGGGTGAGTCGCGGCAGCGAATCGCCGTCGTATCCCATGGCGATTTCATGAGTGCCGTCGTCAAGGCACTTACCGACCATCTGCCGAGTTGGGGTATCTCCTATGAACACAACAACACGGCCATCACGCGCTTTCGGCTCGATCCGGAGATGTGCTCAGTCCGTTACCTCAATCGCATCGACCACCTCAACGACTCCCAGCTGTTGAGCTTGTGACGACAGCAGCGGATCCCGGTTCGCCTGAGGCCCGGCAGGAATCTCTCCACGAGGCGCTGGGCGCCATCCTCCCGACGGGGCGGGTGCTGACGTCGGCGGAGGATTTGGCCGTCTATGCCTTCGACGGCACCGCCCTGCTGCACCAACTGCCGGCCTGCGTCGTCATGCCTGACACGGTAGAACAGATCGCCGGCGTGCTGCGGGTGGCAAGCGAAGGCGGGACCCCCGTCGTCACCCGCGGCTCTGGAACGGGCCTGGCGGGAGGTTCGGTTCCCTGCGAGGGCGCCATCGTTCTTTGTCTCGTGCACCTGAATCGCATCCTCGAAGTGGACACGGCCAATCTGACGATGACGGTCGAACCCGGCGTCATCACGCAGGCCATCGCCGACAGGGCCACCGAGGTCGGTCTGTTTTACCCCCCCGATCCTGGTTCGATCCGGATCTCGACAATCGGCGGCAACGTGGCCAACAACTCCGGCGGGCTGCGGGGACTGAAGTACGGCGTCACCCGTGACTACGTGATGGCTCTGCAGGTAGTCATGGCGGATGGGCGGATCCTGGAGACGGGCACCAAGTGCGTGAAGGATGTGGCTGGTTTCTCGCTACGCGATCTGTTCATCGGCTCCGAGGGCACCCTCGGCGTTATTACACAGATCACGCTGAAGCTGATTCCCCAACCGCAGGCCAAAGCGACGCTGCTGGGCTTGTTCGACGAGATGACCGACGCCGCCGAGACGATCTCGGCCATCATCCGCGAGAAGATCATCCCATGCACTCTGGAGTTCCTCGACCGCACGACGGTGGAATGCGTCGAAGAGTATGCCCACATCGGTTTGCCCACCGACGTCGATGCCGTGACGCTGATGGAAGTGGACGGGCACCCGGCGCAAGTCGAGGAGCAGGCGGATCGCATCGAGCAGATCGCCCGTGACCACGGAGCCCGCGACGTGCGCCGCGCTGCCTCCGCCGAAGAGGCAACACAGCTGGCCAGCGCCCGGCGTACCGCTTTCAGCGCTCTTGCCCGTCGGGCACCGACGGTGATTCTCGAGGATGTGACCGTGCCGCGCAGTCGACTGGCCCGGATGGTATCCGAGATCCGGCGGATCGCCGCCGACCACGACGTGACGGTCGGTACCTTCGGACACATGGGGGACGGCAATCTGCATCCCACGTTTCTGACGGACGAGAAAAACACCGAAGAGATGGGACGCGTTGAAGCGGCGATGAAAGAGGTCTTTCAGGTCGCCGTTGATATGGGGGGCACGATCACAGGCGAACACGGCGTCGGCCTGGCGAAGAAACCTTTCCTGCCCGCTGCCGTCGGACCGGTGGCGATGGATCTCATTCGCCGCTTGAAAAAGGACTTCGACTCGGCAGGGATCCTCAACCCGGGAAAGATCTTCGATTGACGGCGCGCGACGGCAACCTGTTGCTCGGCCTCGATTACTCCGTCCTCCAGCAGTGCATGCACTGCGGCATGTGCCTGCCCTCGTGTCCGACGTACGCCGACACTCTCCAGGAGCGCTCGTCGCCACGGGGCCGCATCGCCCTGATGCGTGGCGTCGCCGATGGTGAGCTGGCGGTGAGCGAGTCCTTCGCCGAGGAGATGTATTTTTGCCTCGGTTGCCTGGCGTGTCAGACGGCGTGCCCCGCCGGGGTCGACTACGCCGAGCTGATCGAGACGGCCCGGGCTGAGGTCGAGCGCAGTGGTGTGCTCGATACGCCGAAGCGGGACAGGATCCGCAAAATCTTGCTGGGTTGGCTGTTCACTTCGCGTCGTCGCCTGCACCTCTTGGGCCGACTCCTGCGGTTCTACCAGACATCGGGCCTGGAGAGGGTGGTACGCGCCGCCGGACTCCTGCAGTTGGCACCCAAGAGCCTGCGCGAACTCGAACCGCTGGCGCCGCGCATGAGTGGCCGGTTTACCCACGAGATGTTCGCCGCACACTATGCCAGGGCGAATCCCAACAGGCCAACCTATAAGGTCGGGCTCATCGTCGGTTGCATCGCCGATATATGTTTCGCCCAAGTCAATGCTGACACCATCGAGGTTCTGCAGGCCAACGGTTGCCAAGTCGTGCTCCCAGACGCGCAGCAGTGCTGTGGCTCTCTGCACGGCCACAACGGCGAGGCCGAAACAGCGCGCCAGCTTGCCCGCGCCAACCTCGACGCTTTCGATAACGAAGGCGGCGGGCTCGACGATCTCGACGCGATTCTCGTCAACGCCGGCGGCTGCGGTTCGCACATCAAACACTACGATCGCCTGCTGGCCGGTGACGGGGTCTACGGCGAGCGGGCCCGCACCTGGTCTGCCAAGGCGAAGGATATCCACGAGTGGCTCGATGAGATCGGCGTACGCACGCCGGTGGTGCCACCGCCGGCGTCACGGGACGAGCCGCTGCGCGTCACTTACCACGAGTCCTGCCACCTCAAGCATGGGCAGCAGATCAGCATGCAGCCGCGCCGGCTGCTGGCAGCGATCCCAGGCATCGAGCTGGTGGAACTGAAGGAAGCGGACTGGTGCTGTGGCTCGGCGGGGATCTACAACATCACGCAGCCGGAGATGTCGATGCGACTGCTGGACCGCAAGATGGGACATATCGTCGACACCGGGGCCCTCGTCATCGCTACCGGCAACCCCGGGTGTACGGTGCAGATCGAGCACGGCCTGCGACAACGCGGCCTGTGTGCCCGCGTCGAACATCCGGTATCTCTGCTGGCAGCGGCGTATCGAGCCGAGCCCAAGAAGGAGGAGGACTGATCCTGTGAAACACTTCGGCCTGACCCTGCAGCTCAAGGCGGATCCGGCTCTGATAGAACAGTACAAGGCCCATCACCGGGATCCCTGGCCAGAACCGCTACAGGGGCTGAGTGAGGTGGGCGTCGAGCAGATGCACATCTTCCTGCTGGGGACGCGGATGTTCATGCACATGTCCACGGTAGACGACTTCGAGCCGGAGCGGGATTTCGCTCGTTATGTCGAACAGAACCCGAAGGCGGCCAAGTGGGATGAGTTGATGCGGACCTTCCAGGAGCCCGTGCCCGAGGCCGGGGAAGGGGAGTGGTGGGCCCTGATGGAATGTGTCTTTGACCTTGACCGGCACCTACCGAAGCCTTGAAATGGATGCGGTTCAAGTGCCGGAAAGCCGAGATATGTGAGGAGCCAAATTTCTGTGCAACTTCTGGCCTGGAACCGGTACGTACCTAAGTCTTGAATTTCAACCGGAAGGCAACATGAACCAACCCGCAAGGAAACCGAACAACCCCTGTTTTTCCTCCGGGCCTTGCGCCAAGCGACCGGGCTGGTCTTTGGCCGCTCTGCAGGACGCCGCCCTCGGCCGATCTCACCGCTCTAGCCTCGGACAGGGCAAGCTGCAGGAGGTCATCGACCGCTCCCGCAGCGTCTTGGGCATTCCCGCCGACTACCGTATCGCCGTAGTCCCCGCCTCCGACACGGGGGCGGTGGAGATGGCCTTGTGGTCGCTGCTGGGCCCCTGCGGCGTCGACGTGCTGGCGTGGGAGAGTTTCGGGTCCGGCTGGGTAACCGACCTGACCAAGCAGCTGCCTATGGACGTACGCACTTTCACCGCCGACTACGGCGACCTGCCGGATCTGGCGCAGGTCGACCCGGATCGCGACGTCGTCTTCACCTGGAACGGCACCACGTCGGGCGTCTGCATCCCCGACGATGACTGGATCCGGGACGATCGAGGGGGGCTGACGATCTGCGACGCCACATCCGCGGTATTCGCCATGGACCTGCCGTGGAGCCGGCTCGACGTGGTCACGTGGTCGTGGCAGAAGGTGATGGGGGGCGAGGCGGCGCACGGCATGCTGGTCCTCGGTCCTCGCGCGGTGGAGCGCCTGGAGTCGCACACGCCGGCGTGGCCGATGCCGAAGCTCTTCCGTATGACGAAGAAGGGAAAGCTCGACGAGGCGCTGTTTTGCGGCAGTACGATCAACACGCCCTCCATGCTGTGCGTCGAGGACGCCCTCGACGGACTGCGCTGGGCGGAGCAGATCGGTGGGTTGCCGGCGCTGATGAAGAGATCGCAGGCCAACTTGCGGGTGCTGGAAGACTGGGTGTCGGGTAGCGGCCGGTGGGCGGCATTCCTCGCGGTCAGGTTGGCGACCCGTTCGTCCACGTCGATCTGCCTGCGCATCGTCGACGCCTGCTACGCCGGCCTCAACGCCGACGAGCAGGGTGCTCAGGCCAGCAGGATGGTGCAGTCACTGGAGAAAGAGGGCGTGGCCTACGATATCGGCGCCTATCGTGACGCGCCGCCAGGGCTGCGCATCTGGGGTGGCGCGACGGTGGACGCCGACGACCTGCGGGCGCTGACGCCGTGGCTCGACTGGGCCTTTCAGGGACTGCGTCGCTGACTCTTCATTGCGCGAACTATTTCTTGGTGCGTACGGCTTTCTTCTTGGCCGCCGACTTTCTTTTACCACCCGCCTGCAGTCGGTTGGCGGCACCCACCGACCCGATGTGGAGCGTATCGTAGGCCTGCTGGGCCGAGGTGAAGGCCCCCTCGTGGGCGGTGCCGTGCCACTTGAGGTTGGTATTCATCGGATTCGTCCGCCCCGTCTCCTTCTCGCGCCTGGCAACCCAGTTGTCGAGGCGTTCGCGCAGCGCGGCGGTGATACCTTTTTCCTTGTTGGCCACGTTCTTCAGCTCGAGCGGATCCTCGATCAGGTTGTAGAGCTCGACCTCAGGTTTGAAGTGGAAATCGGGCTCCAGGGCGACGATGAGTTTCCATTCCGGGGTCCGCCAACCGTGTTTCCGCATCCACGTGCACTCGGTGATATAGAAGTCAGAGCTGTTGCTCGCCCTCTTTCCAGCCACCATCGGCAGCAGTGACGTGCCGTCGAAGTCGATTTTCTTCCGTGGCCTAACTCCCATCAGGCCGAGCATGGTGGGCACCAGATCCTGGTGCAGGGAGTAGCCGGAGACGCGCCTGCCGGCGGGCAGCTTCCCGGGGAGACGCAAGATGAGGGGCACATGCAGGGTGTTCTCGTACATGCCGTGATGGTCGAACCAGCAGTCGTGCTCGTAGAGCGTTTCACCGTGGTCGCCGTTGAGGACGACGAGGGTGTTGTCGCTCAAGCCCAGTTCGTCGATGCGGGTCAGAAGACGTTGGATGGCAGCGTCCATATAGGCGATGGCGCCGTCGTACTGGGCGGTGATGTAGTCGGCGTCGGTGATTCCCGGCGGCATCCAGTCGGCGAAGAAGTCACAGAACGGCTTGAAATCCATCACCGGCTGCATCGACCGGTTCTTGCGGTCGAGTTCGTCGCCGGAGTAGAACATGCGCTCGAAGGGAGCCGGAGGCAGATAGGGGGCATGGGGGTCCATATGGCGCAGGAATAGGCAAAAAGGCTTCTTTCCTCCTGCCAGTCGTTCGAGTTCCGGGACGGCCACCTCGTTCAGCTTCTCCGCTTTCGGGCTGCGGCCCTCTGCCCAATTGCCCCAGGAAGGGTAATCGAGGTAGCGGTCGAAGCCACGTGAACTCGGGTTACCTCTGAAGCCGACACAGGTCGTGTCATAACCGGCTTCGCGCAGGATCTCGGGCAGGGTCCGCAGATCCTTGGGCAGGCCGCCTTTGTGGCGCAGGGCGACGACGCTGGTGGAAAAGCAGTCCATCCCGGTCAGCATCGAGGCATAGGCCGAAGTCGTCGGGATGTGGGGGGCGTAGTTGTTCTCGAAGATTACACCCTCACTCGCGAGCCTGTCGATGTGCGGCGTCGTCTGCCGGTGGTACCCGTAGCAACTCATGTGGTCGGCGCGCAGGCTGTCGATACCGAAGAGGATCAGGTTGAGACGTTTCCTGGCCATTTGAGCAGTCATCTCGAATTCGGGGGGGAGGTTCCAGTGGAACGGCCATGTAGGCTATGGGTGCATGTGGCAAAGGTCAAGCAAGCAGCGCTCGCTGTTCTGTTTCTGATGGCGGCAAGCGGCTGCGCCGATGAAGACGACGCCGGGAATCGCGCCAGGATGAAGGCCGCCGCCACGGCCGCCGCCCTCCGACACCAATTCGACGATCCAGCGCGACCGGACTCGCTGCGCCTGGCCGCTGGTCGCAGTCTGGTTCGTCTGGATCCGGAGTTCCTCGCCAGCCGCTACGCGCGGCAGCCGGTGCTCGTGCGGGCCCTCATCGATGAAGCCGTCGCCGCTGGAGACACGACAGCACTGCCCCTCGTTGCCCGGCTTTTCGAGATCAGGGGGGGTGAGGAGCGCATCGATTTTGAGGTCGACCTGATCGCCTTCGGAGGAGCGGCCCGCTCCCGCCTCGTGGAGATGCTGGGCCGGTCCGATGGCAGCCTCGTCGTGCGCGCTGCCAACGTGCTGGCAAGGACGGGCGCCTTGGAAGCGTCCGCCGACATCGCCCCACTTCTGCAACACCGGGACGACTGGATTCGAATCGGCGCTGCTCACGCCCTCGGGCAACTGGAAACGGGGGCGGCCACTCAGGCACTGTTGACCGCTCTGTCCGACACGGTCTATACAGTCGTCAACGCCGCCCTCGTCGGACTGGCCAAGCAGCATTCCGCAATGGCGTACGAGCCGGCGCTGGCTCTGCTGGGTGACGACCGGCCCGAGGTGCGCAAGCACGCCGCCCATGCCCTGGGGGAGATCGGCAATCCGGCGGCCCTCGAAGTGTTGGGACGCGTGAGCCGCGAGGATCCCAACAGTGGCGTTCGATTCATGGCATCGCGGGCGCTTCAAGCTCTGCGCGACGTGAAGTAGGACGGCGCACTGCCTGGCGACTGACCGAATGAACATCCCATTCCCGCCATCACCGGCAGTCGTACGTGCTCTGTTCACGCGTGGAATCGCTTTCGTCTATGCCGTCGCTTTCGTCTCGCTCTGGCGGCAAGTCCACGGCCTGATCGGTACCGACGGCATCCTGCCGGTCGGGCGCTACCTGGAGTCTGCAGCCGGGCAACTGGGGCGCTCCGACGCGGTTCTGCGTCTGCCCACGCTGCTGTGGTTTGATGCTGGCAATATGGCCCTGCACCTGCTATGCGCTGGCGGCACTCTGGCGGCGCTGCTGGCGCTGACAGGTGCGGCACCAGCCATCTGCCTGGCGCTATGCTGGATCTGCTACCTGTCCCTCGTGCATGCCGGCCAGGTGTTCCTCTCCTATCAGTGGGACATCCTGTTGCTGGAGGCGGGATTCCTCGCCATCCTGTGGACGCCGCTGACGCTGCGCCCACTCCTCATCTGGCCCGGGGCACCGCCACGAGGTGTCGTGTGGGTGTCGCGCTGGTTGCTGTTCCGGTTGATGTGGTCTTCGGGAGTCGTAAAGCTGCTCAGCGGTGACCCCACCTGGCGCAACCTCACCGCGACCACCTTTCACTACGAGACGCAGCCGATCCCGGTGTGGACGAGTCACTATTTCCATCATCTGCCGCCATGGGTCCATGCCATCGAAGTGCTGTCCACCTTTGGCGTCGAGCTCGTTCTGCCGCTGGCCATCTTCGGGCCCCGTCGATGGCGTCTGGCAGCAGCAGCGGGGTTCGTCGGCCTGCAACTCGTGATCGCGCTCACGGGCAATTACGGTTTCTTCAACGTGCTGAGTCTTGTACTCTGTCTGCCCCTGATCCTCGACACCACTGCGAGGCAGGCGGCAGCTGTTCGCAGATGGCCTGGCGCCGTGGTCGTACCCGTGACGGCGCTGCTGTTCGTACTCGGGGCGGCGAATCTGACGCGGACGATGGGGCTGCAAATACCCGGAACCGGCTGGTTGCAGCCGCTCCGGCGGGCGCTGGCGCCGCTGCACCTGTCCGGTGGCTACGGTCTGTTTGCCAGCATGACGACGAAGCGTCCCGAGATCGTCGTCGAGGGGAGCCTCGACGGCAGCACGTGGCAGGCGTATGAATTTCGCTGGAAGCCTACCGATCCCGATCGGCGTCCGACCTTCGCCGTGTTGCATATGCCGCGTCTCGACTGGCAGTTGTGGTTCGCAGCGCTGCGGGGGTATAACCGGGCCCCCTGGTTCGGTCACCTTGCCGCGCGTCTGCTCGAGGGTTCGCCCGCAGTTCTGGGTCTGCTGGAGACAGACCCCTTTGTCGGCACGCCGCCCCAGTACCTGCGCGCCCGCCTGTTCGACTACCATTTCAGCACACCCGCTCAGCGTGCCCATGGCACCTGGTGGAGGCGGTCCGGGCCACGACCCTACACACCGGTTCTGTCATTGCGGGAGCCTCGGGGCAGATAGGGAAACTAGGCGGCGTCTTGCTCAGACTATGGGCGGCTACGTACCTTACACAATCTCCATCGGAAACTTCAAGAGAAGAGACTGTAAGATGAAAGCAACCCGCTTCCACCAACATGGCGGGCCCGAGGTGCTGACATACGAGGATGCTCCAGAGCCAACGCCGGAAGACGGCCAGGCTGTCGTGCGCCTGGAGGCGATCGGCCTCAATTACATTGACACTTACCACCGCGAAGGCCTGTACCCCGTCGACCTGCCGTGTACGCCGGGTGTAGAGGGCGCCGGCACGGTGACCGCCGTGGGAGACGGGGTGACGGACGTGGCAGTGGGTGACCGAGTCGGTTATGCCGGCGCTATCGGCGCTTATGCCGAAGCGGCCGCCGTGCCCACCGATCGTCTTGTTCCCCTGCCCGACGACGTCGACGCCGAAGCAGCTGCTGGGATCATGCTCCAGGGTATGACGGCTCATTACCTGGCGACGGGATCCTACCCACTCAAGCCAGGTGACACGGCCCTGATCCACGCCGCCGCCGGCGGTGTCGGCCTGCTGCTCGTGCAGATCGCGAAGATGCGCGGTGCTCGTGTCATAGGTACCGTGTCGACGGAAGAAAAGGAACAACTTGCTCGCGGTGCCGGCGCCGACGAAGTCATCCGTTACACTGAAGCTGACTTCGAGGCCGAAGTGCGGAGGTTGACGGAAAACGCCGGCGTCGAGGTTGTCTTCGACTCCGTGGGTAAGACCACCTTTGACAAAGGCCTCAACCTATTAAAGCCCCGGGGAACGATGGTCCTCTTTGGACAATCGAGCGGCCCTGTGCCACCTGTGGACCCGCAGGTCCTGAGCCAGAAGGGCTCGGTGTTCCTGACACGACCGACACTCGTCCACTACACCGTGACCCGCCAGGATCTGCTCGAGCGAGCTGGCGAAGTCCTTGGCTGGGTAGGCGAGGGCAAACTCAACGTTCGCGTCGGAGCTCGCTTCGCGCTTGCCGACGCCGCCGACGCGCATCGGGCACTCGAAGGCCGCAAGACCACAGGCAAAGTCCTGTTGCAACCCTGAGCACCATTTTTTTCACCGCAGCCAGCGTTCCACCGCAGGAGACTCAGAACATGTCCCATCCGTCGAGCCAGGAATCACCGGCAAATAACAAATCGCAGTCGGAGCCGCAGGACCCTACTCCGCCTCAGGGCTCGGTAGGCAACGGCTCTGACACGCCGGGGGTTGCGGCTGTCGACACGCCGACGACCGACGACGCTCCGGCGCCAGTCGACACGACGGACACGACCGAGGCCGTAGCCGCAACGCCGTCCGTAGAGTCGACTGCGGATGGAGAGGCCCCAGCGACGACACAAGACACTGCGACTGAGCCAGCAGTCGCGAAACCTGCGCCTGTCCCCGCAACACCCGAGGCTGATGCCACGGCGGAGACCGTCGAGTCAACCGCTGCTCTCGCGTCGCCGCCGGCCGAGGTTCCGGCACCCGCCACCGCGACAGAGACCGTCCCACCGGCCGCAGAGGCGCCAGCGCCTGCAGCTGCGGATTCAGAGTCTGTCGCACCGACGGCAGACGCCGCAGCGGAGACCGTCGAGCCCGCCGCTGCACCGACGCCGCCACCGGCAGCTGAGGAACCGTCGCCGGATACGGTGTCGGAGGCAGCCGCCGCGACCGAAGAGGCTGCAGAAGAGCCCGCCGCTGCGCCAACGACAGTTGAGGATCCGACACCCATCCCTGCCGAGCCCATCGCATCTGCGGAGCCGGATGCTGGCGAATCGCCACCCGCCACACCTGCCGAACCTGCCAAACCCACCGTCGACATGAATGCCCTCCTCGAGCAGAAGAGTGGCAGCGCCGATGACGTGCAGCAGGTCAAGGCCGGCGACCGTGTCAGTGGCGTGCTCGTGCGCCTGGGTGAGGAAAACTGTTTCATCGATTTCGGCGGTCGCAGCGAGGGGCTGATCCGCACCACGGAACTGAAGGGAGACGACGGTGAACTGGCCTTCAGCGTCGGCGAGC
>JAYZCA010000073.1:0-10480 GCA_036339235.1 Candidatus Latescibacterota bacterium
CCCCAGGCGGCCCTGATCGAGGGGCCCGCGGGCACAGCGATCTTCATGCACGGACTGGCGCCACACGCGTCGGAGCCGAATATGTCTGAGCGGCCGCGGCGGACTCTGATCCTCAGCTACCGGGCCGCCGATGCCTTCCCCGTGTACTGCGGCCCCATGACGGCGAAGCACGACGTTCACGTGCGCCTGGTGCGCGGCGAGCCAGCGAAAGTGGCGCGGTTTAACATTACGTCGTTCCCGATCCCGCAGTACAAGGACAAAGTGGCTTCGCTCTACGAGTTGCAGCAGCGCTCGCGTGATGGTGAGGCCTGATTTGGCGTATGGACGCGCTCAGGCCGTGGCCCCTTCAGTCTCGAGAAAGGCGATGGCCTTCTTGTGCTTCTTCTCCCGCGCCCGGACCAGCGGCGCGCGCCCCTGGCTATCCTTCTGGTTGAGTTTCGCCCCATGGTCGAGAAGGAGCTTGAGCATCTTTTCACTGGCTCCGTAGTTGCACGGCAACGTGCAGTCCGTTTTTCCGGTCTTTACTGACAATCTCATTAGGGCTCTGCCCCTTCTCGAGAAATCAGCTGGCGCCTTGGATGCTGCGACATGAGACAGCGCAACTCAGTGGCGTGTAGCCGCCGTGGTGATCGGTGCCGCGGGCGATCCGGCGTCCATGGGCACCCGGCAGAGCGGAATCTGCACAGGCCAGCCGCGGATTAGACGTCATGTCCGCGGAGAACAAACATGCGACAACTGCGAGGAGGCACGATGATATGAAAGTTGTGTTAATTGGCGACTCGATCCGGATGGGATATCAGCAGCTGGTAGCGCAAAAGTGTCATGGGGCCGAGGTGTGGGGGCCGATCCAGAATTGCCGACATAGCCTTTGGGCCCTCGACCATTTTCAGGAATGGGTGGCGGCCCAGGAGCCGGATTTGATCCATGTCAACTTTGGCATCCACGATGCCTCTCTCCAACCTGACGGAGATCACCAGATTCTTCTCCCCCAGTACCGCCTCTGCCTGCGACGGTTTATTGATAAAGTCAAGGAACTCAGGAAACCAAAGATGATATGGGCCGCTACCACTCCGCTCTACGCGAGTGAGCCGGGGAAACCCATGGCTCAGTGGCCGATCAAAGAAGGGGCTGAGATTGCGACATACAACGCCGCTGCACTCGAAATAGCGCAGAGTGAAGGACTACCTGTAAACGACTTGCACAACGCCATTGTTCGCAACGACTTCACCAAATGTCTCAAGGAAGACGGATGCCACATGACGGAATTCGGCAACGATGTCCTTGCTGACGCCGTGGTCAAGGCGATTGGCGCGCTGATGTAGTCTTACGACCGCCGACGTCGAGATGCGGAGCTGGTCACGCGGTACTCCGAGTCTTCGCCTCCAATTCTGCAATGGTCTCCTGTCAGCGGACAGGCGGGATCGTACTATCGGCAAAGAGGGTCAGCCGTGCACTCCCGTCCGTTCGTCCGTCACCGCGGCGGTCGCAAGCGCTTGGCGCTGCCGCTGAGGTGCGGCACCAGAAAGCGACCGGTGTGCGAAGCCCGGCAGGCGGCGATCGCTTCGGGAGGGCCCGCGGCCACAACCTCTCCTCCGTGCCGTCCACCTTCCGGTCCAAGATCGATGACGTAGTCGGCCGACTTGATGACATCGAGGTGGTGCTCGATGACGAGGACGGTGTGGCCGCTGTCGACGAGGCGTTGCAGGCAGTCGAGGAGGCGGGTGATGTCGGCCAGGTGGAGACCGGTGGTGGGCTCGTCGAGGATGTAGAGGACGTGGTTGCGGCGCTGCAGCTTCGACAGTTCGGTGGCCAGTTTAATGCGCTGGGCCTCGCCGCCCGAGAGCGTCGTGGCAGACTGGCCGAGGGTCAGGTAGCCGAGCCCGAGATCGTCGAGAACGGCAATCTTGCGCCCAATGGTGAGCACCCCGGCGAAGAACTCGACGCCTTCCTCGATCGACATGTCGAGGATGTCGGAGATGGTCTTGCCGTCGTAGGTGATCTCCAGGGTTTCGGCGTTGTAGCGCTTGCCCTTGCAGGCGGAGCAGACGACCTCGACATCGGGCATGAAGTAGAGCTTGGTGCGGATCGTGCCTTCCCCCTGACACTCCTCGCAACGGCCGCCCTTTTTGTTGAAGCTGAACTGACCCGGCTTGTAGCCGCGGCTTCTTGAGCCGTCGGTCTCGGCGAAGAGGCTGCGGATGTTGTCGTAGAAGCCGATGTAGGTGGCCGGGTTGGAGCGGCTGTTCCGGCCGATGGGGGACTGGTCGATGTTGACGACGGCGGTGACGTGCTCGAGACCCTCGATGTCGTCGTGGTCGCCGGGAAGCGTGCGGGTGTCGATTCGTTCCTTCCACAGGCGTTTGTAGACGATCTCGCTGACGAGGGTGGACTTGCCGGATCCGGAGGCACCGGTGACGCAGACGAAGAGGCCGAGGGGGATGTCGACATCGATGTTCTTGAGGTTGTTCCCACGGGCGCCACGCACGACCAGCGACCTGTCGCCCAGCGGGCGGCGGAACTCCGGCACATCGATGTGGCGAGTACCTGAAAGAAACATGCCTGTCGGCGACTCGGAGCAGGCGAGCAGGTCGGAAAGCTCGCCCTGAACCACCACCTCTCCCCCGTGGATGCCGGGCCCCGGGCCCATCTCGACGATATGGTCGGCGGCGCGGATGGTGGCCTCGTCGTGCTCGACGACGATGACCGTGTTGCCGATGTCGCGCAGCGACTTCAGGGTGGCGATCATCTTGGCGTTGTCTTTGGGGTGCAAGCCGATAGAGGGCTCGTCGAGGACGTAGAGCATGCCCATCAGTCCGGAGCCGATCTGCGTTGACAGGCGGATGCGCTGAGCCTCGCCGCCGGACAGGGTTCCGGAGGACCGGTTGAAATTCAGGTAGTCGAGGCCGATGCCGAGGAGCAGGTCGAGGCGTTTGGCGATCTCGCGGATGACCTGGTTGCCGGCGTCGGCGCCCTTTCCCTCGAGCCGGATGGTGTCGAGGAAGGGCCGCAGCTCGTCGAAGTGCATTTGTCCGAACTGATGGATGTCCACACCGGCGACGCTGAACTTCATGCGCGTCGGACGGAGGCGGGTGCCGCGGCACTCGTGACACTCGTGGTCGACCATGACCCGGTCGAGCCAGGCCTCCATGCCGGAGTGGGAGACGTCCTTCTGCCGGTAGCGTCGGTATGAGCGCTCGATGCGGGTGGCGATGCCGGTCCAGAACAGGTCTCGTCCGATCCATCGCGGATTCCCGCCGCGGGCATCGGGTGGTTTCTGGATGTGAATGCGCTGCTCCGCGCCGTACAGGATGAGCTGCCGGATGTCGTCGCCCAGCTCACGCCATGGGGTGTCGAGATCGAAGGCGTAGTCGCAGGTCAGGGAGTACAACAGGTGCCCCATCCAGTTGTCGGGGTTGTAGCTGAAGGCCTCGCGCACGAAGCAGCCGTCGCGCAGGCTGCGTTGGGTATCGGGGATCAGCAGATCGGGGTGGGTGGCCTTGTCGGTGCCGACGCCGCCACAGGTGCGGCAGGCGCTCTCGGGGTTGTTGAACATGAAAAAGTCGGGTGTGATGTCGCCATACACCAGGGCCTTCGACTTGCTGCCGAAGGCCCTACGGAAGCGCGCGATCTCCTTCTTCGAGCACTTGCCGACGATCTCGACGGACATGAGCGAGTCGCCCACCAGCAGGGAGTGGTCGATAGCGGTGCGGATCTGCTTCTCCATGGCCGGATCGACGACGAGGCGGTCGACTATGGCCGACATGGGCGTGTCGGGAGGCACGTTGAGCTCGAGCTCCTCCCCCAGATCGCAGAGGGCGCCGTCGACGACAAGGCGCCGGCATCCCTTGCGCCGCACCTCGTTGAGGAGGACCTCCGTCTCTTCGCCGTAAATCCGGAAGACCGGTGCGCGCAGCTCGATCTCGGTGCCCTCGGGCAGGCTGAGGATCGACTCGAGGATCTGCGACCCGGTGCGCACGGGCACCGATTCATCGGTATAGGGACAGCAGGCTTCCGCTGCTGTGGCGAAGAGGAGGTTGAGGTAACTGGAGATGTCGGTGAGGGTGCCCACGGTGGAACGCGGGTTGCGGCCGACGGTCTTCTGCTCAATGGAGATCACCGGCGACAGGCCGTGCATGAAGTCGACGTCGGGCTTCTGCACCTGGGCGATGAAGCGCTTGGCGTAGGTGGACAGCGATTCCATATAGCGCCGCTGCCCCTCGGCGTAGATGGTGTCGAAGGCCAACGAGGACTTGCCCGAGCCGGACAGTCCGGTCACCACGACCATTCGGTCGCGCGGGATCTCGACGGAGATGTTCTTGAGATTGTGGACCCTGGCGCCCTGAACGGAGATGGTGGTGCGGGCGGCGTGGGCGGCTCCGCCGCCGGCTCGGTCCGGCGCTCTGGGAATGGCGGCGGACTTGCGTATGGGAGTCGTCGCGGACTTGGAGTTGGCGGCGGACTTGCGTATGGGAGTCGTCGCGGCCCTGGAGTTGGCGGCGGACTTGCGCTTCCTGTTTGTGGCGGGTTGGGCGGCGGCGCGAGCCATGTTTACTCCCCGTCCGGGCTATAGAAAAACGCCAGCTCATCGACTTCGAGTTGACTGAGAGTGGTCAGTTTGACCGAAGAGGAGGCCTTGTCGACGACGCCGATGTCGGAGAGCCACTCGAGGGCCAGCAGGACGGAGGGGATGTTGTGGTGGCGATCGAAGAAGTGCTCGATCTCCGTTACTGAGCGCAGGTCGCCGGCGTCGGCCAGGTAGTCGAGGATGGGCTGGTAGAGCAGCTCGGTCTTGCTGCGCAGGTATTGGTCGATGCCGTCGAGGGCGGCTTTCACCGATTTGCGGGTCTTCTTTCGATTGAGCAGATCGCCGTACACGATCGAGAAAAACTCGGGGTTGTGGGCCATGGCCTGAGCCAACACTTCGCGCCCGATGATCTCGCCGCGTTGGCCGACCTCGATCTCGGCCAGGTTATTGGCGCAATACAGGATCCAGAGGGCGCTGTAGTCGAGGTCGCCCTTCACCTCCAACCACTTCTGCGCCTTGTAGAGCGGTCCCAACACGAAAGTGCCGGAACGCAGCAGCTGGAACTGAATGTCTCGCCTGCCGACTTTGAGTATTTCCTCGAACAGTCGCTCGATGCTCGGGTCGCGGGTGTAGAGCAGGCGGGCCTTGGCGAAAACCGAGTGGCCGAAGGTGTTCCTCCCTGCCTTCTCGACACTCTTCTTGAAGTCGTCTCTCGGGGTGACCGTAGTGTGGATGTTGATGTCGTCGGCGACCAGGGCGACGCTGTGGGTCTTGGTCTTGCGGTCGTCGTCGCAGACGAGCACCAGGTCGATGTCGGACTTCTCCCAGACGACATCATGCGAGAGGCTGCCGCAGAGGATGGCGGCGAGGATGTGGTCGTCTTCCCGGACTCGCTCGAGGAGCTGCTCGAGCGCGGCTTGGTAGCGTTCGGTATCCGGGGTGGGGGCCCTAGCGGTGGCGGTAACCGAAGCCTCCTTGGTCAAGCGCCGAGTGTGGGCGCGGGAGAGGATGGATTGAGGTCGATCGATCTGTCCATGGAGAGAAGCCGTTGAGCTGGGTTCGTCTCAGCGAACCTATCTGGAGGCCTTAACCGTGTCAAGGTCGGCCCGGGGCGCAGCTTCTCGATGTCGATGGAGACGGTGAGGATGCGCCGCGTGCGCTCGCCGCCGCGGACCTGGACGGTCCAGATGGAGGTCTGCAAGCTCCACCGCAGCACACACGCCAGCGGGGGGTACCTTGCTCTCCGAGCCGCTAGTGAGCTTTATTCATCCCGCAGCAGCCTCGAATCAATCTACTTGAGTGGGGGGCACCCAATCGGACAGCCTTCAATAGAGCGTCCGCGACCAGGGCTTCGCCAATGCCAGTAGAGAAGTTCACCATCAGCCGCGACGACAAGGTTTACGAGTGCTTCCCGCACCTGTGTCGCACCCGTGCGGGCCGAATAATCCTGACCTATCGGGAGAGCAACGGCCACGTGGCCAGTGACTTCTGTCGCCTCGTCGTCCGTTTTAGCGACGACGCCGGCCACAGCTGGTCCGACCGCCTCGTCGTCCGCGACGAAGACCGCTCCTCCGGGGTGATGAGATCGTGGAACTGCCCCAAGATTCAGCAGCTCGAAGATGGGCGGATCCTGCTGCTGTGCGACGCCTACAACTATCCGCCCGGCGAATGGGGCGTCGAGAACGAGGCGGAGGTAGTATTCTGGTTCAGCGAGGATGATGGGAGGAGCTTTTCCGACCCGCAGCTGACCTCGGTGCGAGGCATCTGTCCCGACCAGGTGACGGAGATGGAAGACGGACGCTGGATCCTGCCCACCAACATGCGGCACAGCGCGGCTGCGAATCTCTTCCAGGCTCTTACAGTCAGTGGCGATTCGGGAAAGACATGGGAGGAGCCGTACCCTCTCTACAACAGTCCGGACCGCGAGCTCGACGAGGCCAGCATCGTCAAGATGCCTGCAGGCGAGCTGGTCTCCTACCAGCGCGAAGATCGGGGCAGGCCGCTTCAGAAAATGATTTCGCGCGATGGAGGCGCTTCGTGGGAAGGGCCATTCGACACCCTGAATCCCGCCGCTATCGGCATGCCGATAGCCGGTCTGACCCGGGACGGCTTCGTCCTGGTCACTTCGCGCTACGGCATACCCTCGAGATGGCGCGTCGACATGAGCGCACAGACGTGGCAGCAGCGTATCGACAAGCGCGGGATCGTCATTCCCAAAGTGGAGGGCAACGAGGCCAACCGACGCTTCGTCGCTTCGGTGGAGCGAGGGCCATATGTAATGGAGACCGAAAACGAGATCGTCATGGGAATAGGAGGCTCGTCGGTGCACACCTTCGCCTTCATCGAACCCGTACAGAGCGCGCTCAGCGCCGATAAAGCGGAGCAGAAGGGGCTGCTTCTGCCTCTGGACCTGGACGCGAGTGCCTTCGCGGACAGCGGCTATACCGGATGGGTGGAGTACGAGCGCGGCAGGTTTCTGGTTGCCAACTACATCAACGACGACGCGCCGCTGGCGCAGATACGAGGCTATCGCTTCGGACTGGAGGATTTCTAGTGCATCGGCGGCCAACCGGGTAACGGTTTCCGCTTCTCTGCACCGGGCACCTATGACATACGACGGCCGTCACCACGAGCACTTCGAAGAGCACGGGTACGTGCGCCTGGGTCAGTTGCTGAGCGCGTCAGAGCTGTCAGCACTCCGCGAAAGGATCGACGCTCTCATGCTCGGCCGCATCGCCACAGAGGGAATCACCTTCCAACTGGATGGCGAGGGCGATGAGTACGCAGACCTGCCCCCGCACGCGATCGGGTCACCCAAAGAGACGCTCGCCTACCGTCGCGTCGACGAGCTCCATCAGGACGGTCTCTTCCTGGCCTACATGCAACACCCCATGTGTCGCCAGATCACCCGCCAATACATCGGAGAGGACGTCTCGGTTTTCCGATCGATGTTCATGAACAAGCCGGCCAACAGCGGCACTGTGCTCCCCTGGCATCAGGATGTGGGTGTGGGATGGGGGCTGGACAGAAATCCTACCACTACTGTCTGGACCGCCCTGGACGACGCCACTACGGCGACGGGCTGCATGCAGATCGTTCCAGGGAGCCACAGGCTGGGGGTGCTGAACGAGGGTCACTACACGCAGGAGGAGGATCAGGCGTTGCACTGTGCAGACGACAAGGTGATGGATTTCGAAGTCGCGGCAGGAGAGGCCATCCTGATCCACAACTGGCTGCTGCATCGATCGGGGGTGAACGGGACCGATCGACCGAGACGTGCCTTCAGTGTGGCCTATATGCCGGCGGCGACGACGAACGTGAGTACGGGTGAGAGGTTTCCGGTCATCTTCGGGAAGGGGGCGCTCCAATGAGGCTCGCTTTCTACACCTACAGTTACACGGATAGACTGGAGATGCCGATCGAGCCGGCTTTGAAAAAGATCGCTGACACCGGCTACGACGGCATCGACATATCGGGGACGCACGGCAGCTCAGCGGATCCGCTCTCGGTGACACCGGCGTTGCGTCAGCTGACGCGTGGAACAGCCGAGCGTCTCGGGCTCGAGATCGAGGCGATCATTACCCACGCCGCTCTGGCGGATTCGCTGTTTACGGATGCGCCGCTGGATCTCAAAGGGTCGGTAGATCTGGCGGTAGACGTGGGAGCGCCTCTGGTCGTCTTCCACATGGGTGGTCCCAAGGAGGATGAGGCCCTTCGCGGAGAGGCACGGACACGGGTGGTGGACTACCTAAAGGATGCGCTGGTGTACGCCGCGCCTCGGGGGGTGAAGCTGGCGGTAGACGGTGTGTGGAAGGACTGGATCGCAGAGACGCCCGAATCCTTCCTGCGACTGCACGACGACATCGGCAGTCCGTCGTTCGGCATCAACTTCGATCCCTGCTATCTGATGCTGCTCGGACTGGATCCGGTTGAAGTGGCGCACATGTGGAAAGAACGCATCCTGCACGCACATCTCAAGGACCATGTGGGCGCCTATCCGGAGTGGGAGCACAGGATCCCCGGGCAGGGAGATGTCGACTACCCGCGAGTGGTGCAGGCTCTCGATGAGATCGGGTTCGAGGCGGCCATTTCGATCGAGACGTTTACGACGATGGATTTCGATGAGGCTTGTGCGGGGGGTTATACGGCGCTGGCGCCCGCCGTGGGAAAGGGGTAGGAGGCCACTGCAGACCGGCAAGGGACGGGGAGATGCGCAGAGGCTGCCAGGGCGAAGACTCTTCGCCCGCCGCGTCCACAATACTGCCACGGTTGGGCCGAACGGCTGCATTCAGGGCCACTCCGAACGCCTGGAGATTATCTGTAGAGCAGGTACTTCCTCCGTTTCTGCACGAAATCAGCCACCTCCTCCTGAGATCTTTCGACGACCGCCTCGACGGTCGCTCCAGGCTCGTCGAGGAGCGCGATGGTCGCCGGCGGCGACCACGCCAGCGAGTCCGGGCTGGTCTTGCGGCAGGCGTCGATGATGTGCAGGGCGCCTGCGACCGAGCGGTAGGCATCGTAGTCGGTCAGCATGATCTCGATCCCGCAGCACGTCTGATTCCACGGCTTGCTCCTGCGGTTCTCTCCCTTTGTAAGCTTTCTCGGGATGAAGTGCACAGGCCGGAAGATCGCGCCCTCGATACCTCTGCCGTTGAGATCCTCCGCTGCCCGGTCGCAGTCCACCCACGGCGCCCCGACCATCAGGAACGGCTTGGTGGTGCCGCGGCCCTCCGACATATTCATGCGCTCGAACAGGCACTGACCCGGGTAAACGATGGCCGTCGCCAGCGTCCCCATGTTGGGGGAGGGCATGACCCAGAGGAGCCCGGTGTCGCCCCAGGTCATTCTTCGCCTCCAGCCGTCCATCTTCACCACGGTCAGATCGGCCCCAAAGCCCTCGGTCTCGTTCCACATCGTAGCCAGCTCGCCGTAGGTCATCCCGTGGCGCAGGGGCAGGGGGTGGCGGAAGATGCCGGCGAGATCGAGAAACGGTCCCTCCACCACTCTTCCTCCGAGGGGATTGGGCCGGTCCAGCACGATGAAGGGAATTCCCGCCTCGGCGCATGCCTCCATGGCAAAGGACATGGAGTACTTGTAGGTGTACCAGGCAGATCCCACTCCCTGGATGTCGAAGAGCAGGACGTCCAGCTCTTCCAGCCACTCCTTCCTGGGAGCGAAGGAATCGCCGTACAGACTGTACACCGGAATGCCGGTTTGCGGGTCGGCCTCCCCTTCTATATTTATCCTTCCCTGTCTGGCGCCCCGCACGCCGTGCTCCGCTCCGAAGAGCGCGACCAGGTTCACCCCATCGGTGTTCGCCAGGATGTCGATGCTGCTTCTAAGGTCCCATCCCACGGCTGATGGGTTGGTGACCAGGCCGACTCTCTTCCCCTCGATCAGCTCCAGACGGTCTTCCACCAGCACTTCCACGCCCAGCTTCACCCGCGGCCGTCTCCTGACGGGGCTGGCCGGCCGTTGAGACGCCTCGAACTCGGCAGCTACATCCGCCATTGTCGGAGCCGGCGCGGCGTCGGACGCGGTCTTCACCCTGAGCACCTGGTGCGCATGCTCGCTCTCGTTGCCTACTCGGTCCACGGCCGAGACCGCGATCTCGGTAATCGGGCGGATCACCTCCCCGACGTCCGCAAGACGCTGCGGACCGCCCGCCGCCTTGACGGCGGCGAGGTCAATGGTGAACACCGGCACCGCATGAGACCGATCCCGATGGTTGGCAATGACGTATTTCCAGGCGCCCTCCCGCTTGTAGTAGACGACCCAGCGGAAGACGTCCCCCACGTTCTCGTGGACCCAGCTGATCTCGAGCTGGTCGCCCGCTACTCGGGTGGACAGACGTGGCGCCGCGGGTGCCTTCCGGTCCATCCATGGGGACCGCGGGACCAGCGCCGGCTTGGCGTACGGGCCGCTGTGGATCGCCTCGATCAGCTGCTGATTCTT
>JAYZCA010000074.1:0-2854 GCA_036339235.1 Candidatus Latescibacterota bacterium
GCGCGATAGAAGAACTTGACGATGTCATGGCCGGCGTGGAACCGCGGCAAACGTCGGTCGGGAAGCAGGACGCCGTTGCGCAAGCGTGTCTGCTGGCCGAAGATGACGGACATGTCACAGACACGGACGACCTCGTTGACCTCGGCATGGGTCACATCCCCTTCGCGCAGTCCCGTCTTGGGACGCGCATCGCCAGAAACGTAGAGGTGGGCATCCTCGGAGCGCGTCACAGGGGCGTCTGTGCCTCGAAACCGGCGCAGGGCGCGATCGGCGCCCGGATGGAAGAGAGAGACCTTGTTCATCAGCAGCGGCAAAGTAACGTTCCCGGTGGCCGCAACCAACGCCCGGGCGCGCGCCCTGACGGCACGCTACATTGATCGGACCAGGCGGGACCTGATGTCACTTCAGATCAGGGAGTCATGTGATGAGCAGCGTCGAAAGAGCTCAGTACGACCGCGAGGGATATACCATCTACCGCAACGTCCTCGACGCGGATCTAGTGGCCGAAGCGAGCGACCACGTCGACTGGCTGCTGCAGAAAAACCCGGACGTGCGCCCGGAGCAGTTGCACAACAACCTGATGACGCACGATCCATTCTGGGTTCGCCTCATCGCCGACCCGCGCCTCGTCGACGTAGCGGCAGAGTACGTCGGCGGCGACGTCGCCCTCTTCGCTTCGCACTACATTTGCAAGCCCCCCGGAGACGGGCAGCCCGTATTGTGGCATCAGGATGGGGCGTACTGGCCGCTGGAACCCATGGAGGTGGTGACGTTGTGGCTCGCCATCGACCCCTCGGTACCTGAGAACGGCTGCATGCGTGTGGTACCCGGAACGCAGGAAATGGACCTGCAGGAGATGCACACCACGGCAGGTGACCAGAATGTGCTGGGGTCGGCCATTGCCGAAGACAAAGTGGAAGCGGACAAGGCCGTCGACCTGGTGTTGGACCCGGGGGACCTGTCCGTCCATCATCCCAACATCGTCCACGGATCCAAAGCCAACACCTCGCCGCGGCGGCGCTGTGGCCTGACGATCCGCTACATCCCCACCTCGACGCGCATCGTCACCGACAAACCGCAATGGCCCAGCGCCTTCCTGCTGCGCGGTCAACCGGTGGAGGGCGTCAACGACTACCTGCCGTGGCCGCCCTACGTCGAGGGCGAGCACATGCCTTTCGGTGGTTGCGGCGCCTGGCCCCCACAGGACCGGCCCCACTGAGGCGTCCTCAGTCGCGGCTTCTGACCTCGGCTTCCCACGCAGCCGGATCCAGACCGATTCCGGCAGCCCGCTCGCAGATCCGCTCCCACGTCGTGTCGTCGATCGGGATGCCTCGCTCGCCGCGTTCGGCGGCATGGCGGAATTCCGGATCGCCTGGCAACTGGATTTCGCCGACGGCGGGATCGATACGGCTGGTGCGTATGTGGGTGATCAGGCCTTCCAGCTCCTCTTCGTAGGTTCCCTCGTCGCAGAAGAAGCTGGGGTCCCAGGCGGTGAGCAGCATGCCGTTGCTCTTCATCACGGTGGCCCCGGCGGCGCAGCCCTCGCCCGACAACAGCCCGCCCAGGATCTCCACCGTCATGCTCAGGCACGTGCCCTTGTAGCCGACGACACCACCCAGCGGCAGGATGGCACCCTGCGGGTCGCCCAGGTAGCCGTCCGGGTCCGTCGTCGGGCGGCCGTCGGCGTCGATCAGCCATCCATCCGGCACCGGTTCCCCGCGGTTGCTGGCGACGCGGATCTTGCCCTCGGCAACGACCGATGTCGTCATGTCGACGAGGATGGGATGGCCTGCGGCACGTGGCGCGGCGAAGGCGATGGGGTTGGTGCTCAGTTTGCCGTCGATGCCGCCGAAGGGAGGAATCTGCCGGCCGAGGCGGCCGGCGTTGACGAAGGCCATAGCCAGCAGCCCCTGTCGGGCCAGCGCCAACGGATAGGCGCCGATGCGGCCCAGGTGACAGCAGTTGCGCAGCGTCACCGTCGCCACGCCGTGGGCCCGGGTCAGCTTGACGGCGCGTTGGACCGCGAGCCGGCCGGCCACGGCGCCGAGGGCGCCGCCGCCATCGAGGATCGACGTGGAGCCGCGCTCGCGCACGACATGGGGACGACCCCTGGGGTCGAAGGTGCCGTCCCGGATCTGGTCGATGTACTCGTAGAGGCGCAGGGTCCCGTGAGAGTCGTGGCCGAAAAGGCTGGACTCCACCAGGTGTTCGGCGACGGTCCGCGCGTCGACGGTGTTGCAGCCGGCGGCTTCGAACAGGGCGCTGCCGATGCGCGTCAGGGACTCGGGGGTGAACCGACGCATCAGCTCGCCGTCGCCAGCGTGCGTTCGACCTCGTCGGCGAAAGTGCCGCGCACGTCGACGCCATATTCGGAACGGCCACCGCTGCTGCGCGGTCCCGTCACCCAGGGCCGACGGTCGCGGTCACCAGCCACCAGATCATCGGCGGCGCAGTCCTCGTGCAGGAAATGGAAAGCCAGGCCGGCACGCGCCCGGTCGGTGCGGTTGTCGCCGGTGCTGTGAGCGGTGCCGTAGCAGAAGAACACGGCGCCGCCGCCGGCGACCTCCACCGATACGGCACGCTCTTCGTGGGGCTCGCAACGGATGTGGTGGTCGCTGTGGGGGTCGCGCTCGTGCGCGTAGCTCTCCCGATGGCTGCCCGGGATCAGGCGCAGGGTGCCATTGTCCACCATGGCGTCGTGAACTGCCAGCCACATGGCGGTACCACGCAGTGGATCGGCGATCTTGAAGTAGGCGTTGTCCTGGTGCCAGCTGGTGCCGGTGCCGACGCGCGCCGGTTTGAGGAACATCTGGTCCAGGTGCAGCAGGTAGGGATCACCGATGAGGCGCGAGAC
>JAYZCA010000075.1:0-12620 GCA_036339235.1 Candidatus Latescibacterota bacterium
GCATCCCCGGCAGCGATCTCGGCGGGTTTCCCGATGAAGACCTATGACATCGCCGTCCTGCCGGGAGACGGGATCGCACCGGACGTCATCGTCGAAGCGCGACGCGTCCTCGACGCCGCCGGCGGGCCTACCTTGCGTTACACGGAATACCCGTGCGGCGCCAACTGCTACCTGGAAACAGGGGACCCGCTGCCGGAGGCCACTGTCGAGGCCTGTCGCTCTGCCGACGCGGTGCTGCTGGGCGCCATGGGGCTGCCCGACGTGCGCTGGCCGGACGGCACCGAGATGCGTCCGCAGGTGGATCTGCGCTTCCTGCTCGATCTGTACGCCGGCGTGCGTCCTATCTACCTCTACGCAGAGCACCACTGCCCTCTGAAGGGTTACGGCGCCGGCGACATCGATTTTGTCCTCCTGCGCGAGAGCGTCGAGGGGCTGTTCGCCTCGATGAACGGCGGTATCCAGCTGCGCGATGAGACGGCGGTGGACAGCATGGTGATCACCCGATCGGGTACGGAGCGCATCGCCCGTTACGCTTTTGAGCTGGCTCGCGATCGACGGGCGGAGCGCGCCGATGGACTACGCGGCGAGCGCGATACGCACGTGACCTGCGTCGACAAGGCCAACGTCTTCAAGTCGATGGCATTCTTCCGCCACGTCTTCGACGGCGTCGCCGCCGACACCGATATCGCCGCCGATCACGCCTACGTCGACGCCATGTCGCTGTACATGGTGCGCCGTCCCGAGATGTACGACGTGATGGTGACGGAGAATATGTACGGAGACATCCTCTCCGACCTTGGCGCCGGCCTCATCGGCGGACTGGGTATGGCGCCCTCAGGTGACATCGGCGAGGACGCCGCCGTGTTTCAGCCCTCTCACGGCACGGCGCCCGACATTGCCGGCCAGGGAATCGCCAACCCGACGGGGACGATCCTGTCGGCGGCCATGATGCTGCGCTGGCTGGGACACCGGCACGACGATGACGAGGCGGTGGCCGCGGCGAGCCGCATCGACGCTGCCGTTACCGACGTGCTGGCGACAGAGGGCAGCGGCACGCCGGACATCGGCGGAACCATGAAGACCCATGAACTGGGGCGAGCCATCGCCACCTCCGCCACACCCTGACTACGGAAGGTTGCAGAAACCGTGAGCGTGAACATCACTGACCAGGATGTAGAGTTCTACCACGACAACGGCTACCTCGTCGTGCCCGGGCTGGCGAGCCCGGAGGATGTCGAGGAGCTGCGCGCCGATGCTCTGCGCATCTGTCGCGGCGAGTATCCACACCCGAACCTCGAACCGATGGGTCCGGAGCTGAGCGACGACGATGTGCTGCGCAATTTTCTCTGCATCCACCACCCGCATAAGATCAGTCCGGAAATTCTCGAGCGTGGCGTCAAACACGCAGGGATGGCGGCGGTGCTGTCACGGATCATCGGCCCCGATGTGAAGTGCATGCAGTCCATGCTGTTCGTCAAACCTCCCGGTTTTCAGGGTCAGGCCTGGCACCAGGACGAGATCTTCATCCCCACACGGGATCGTTCCCTTACCGGGGGCTGGATCGCGCTGGACGACGCCACCATAGAAAATGGCTGCCTCTACGTGATCCCTGGGTCGAACAAGTGGGCGCTGTATGATCAGCGCCCGCACGATGACCAAGACGAGTTTGACTTTGCCCCCGAATCCCACGGTTTCGACGACTCCAGCGAGATCCCCGTGGAGGTCAACACGGGGGACGTGGTGTTCTTCAACGGCTACCTGCTGCATCGCTCGCGTCGCAATCGCAGTCAGGCCTGCCGCCGGGTACTCGTAAATCACTATATGAGCGCCTGGTCGAGGCTGCCATGGCAGATGCGTGAGGGGGAATCGCCATCGCGCGCCGACTATCGCGACATCGTCATGGTCAGTGGGCAGGACCCGTATACGTGGATGGGTCTCGAAGAGCGCGCCGGCGTCGGGCTGCGCAAGTGCAAGGCTATCGACGAAGCGAGCCAGAGCGTGCAGCAGGCGTGACCGTGCCGTCCGGCGCAATGACGTTTTCGCGTGAGCAGGAGAATCGTTTGCGTCGCCTGGCGATAGGAGCCTGTCCGACTATCCCATTTGGGCTGCGGCCACGCCCTTGGCGCCGCTCATTGCGTTGCTCTCGCTCTCTGAATCCCTCGTTTCAGATCCCTCGAGCGCCTTGTGAGCGAAACCAATGACGAGACCTCGCCCGCAAAGCGAATACTCGGACAGGCTCCTAGACCGCGACCTGTCGAGGCGGCGCTTTCTCGGGCTGTCGCTGACGGCGGCGGCCCTGCCGCTGGCGTGCGCACCGGGCACCACCGGTTCCCGATCCCGCGGCGCCGGCGAGCGTGCCCGTCTTCGCGACCTGGGCATCGTCATCGGCGATCTGCCCACCGGCCCCTACAACGCCATCACCGACGTCGCCGGCGTGCGCGTTGGCCACACGACGCTGATCCGCGGCTACGGCCCCCTCGTCATCGGCCAGGGACCGGTGCGCACCGGCGTCACCGCCATCCTGCCGCGTTCCGATCCGCCCTGGCGGCGGCCGGTGTTTGCTGCTGACCTGACGATCAACGGCAATGGAGAGTTCACCGGCCTGGGTCCGGTCCGTCGCACCGGCGTCCTCGGCGGCCCGATCCTGCTCACCGACACCGGCAGCGTCGGCCGCGTGCACGACGGCGGCGTGCAGTGGGCCCTGGCGCGCGATGCCGACGCCTTTGACGGCGAGGTGCGACCCGACCCCGTCGTCGGCGAGACGTGGGCGGACTTTCTCAACGACACCGTGGGGCGTCACGTTGGCAGCGTCGAAGTGGCGCGGGCTCTTACGTCCGCTGCCGCCGGCCCCGTCGCCGAAGGTTGTGTCGGCGGCGGCACCGGCATGCGCGCTTTCCAGTTCAAGGCAGGAATCGGCACGGCCTCGCGGCTGGTGCCCGCAGGCCCGGATGACGCCGACGGCGCCTGGCGCGTCGGTGTCCTGGTGCAGGCCAACTTCGGCAGTCGTCACCATATGATCGTCAACGGCGTCCCCGTGGGACGGGAGATCGTCGACCTGCTCCCCGAGCGTGGTACCGCCACCGCGGTGCCGCCGGGCAACTCCCTGCTCATCGTCATCGCCACGGATGCGCCGCTGCTGCCAATACAGCTGCAGCGGCTGTGCCGGCGTGCCACTCTCGCCATGGGGCGTACCGGTGCGGTGTCGACCCACGGGAGCGGCGACCTGGCCATCGCGTTTTCCACCGGCAACGAGACGGGTCCGGCGGCGGCGGAGAGCCTGCAAGTCATGCACACCTCGCGCATGAGCTGGTTGCACACCGGCGTCGTCGAGGCCACCGAAGAGGCGATCCTGAACTCGCTGACCGCCGCTTCCACAATGGAGGGCCGGGACGGTAACACGATCCACGCACTTCCTCTCGATCGGCTGACGGACCTCATGCATCGTTTCGGCAGACAGTAGTTCCATTGATGCGGCGGCTCCGGGATCTCGGGCTTTCGGTGGGCGAGCTGCCGACGGGACCGCTCAACGCCATCATCGACGTTGAGGGAGTACGCGTCGGACACGCGCGCGGGGCGGTGGGCGGCATTACGGTCGTCGTACCCTTCCCGGACATTCCGCGGCGTTACTACGCGGGCCGTTGGTCCCTCGACGGAGGCGACGACACGACGGCGCTGGCCATGCTCGAGGACTTCGGTGCCCTGTCGACGCCCATCGCGCTGGCGCCGGCGCCGGCGGTGGGGCGTGTCTACGACGGCTTCCTCGACTACGGCTTCAGCCACAGCGCTGGCCTCGGCGAGGATGAGGGCTGGCCGCCGGCGGTGATCGCCGTCGACGGGGTGCCGGCGCCGGCCGTATCACTGCATGCTGCCCTCGGGACGGCCCAAGTGGCGGCAGCGCTGTCCACGGTGACAGACAGCGGCGTGGCAGAGGGTCAGATCGGAATCGGGCAGTCGCTGGCGGCATTCGGCGTGCGCGCCGGCATCGGCAATTCCTCCCGTGTCGTCGACGCCGGCACCGTCGGCGTCCTCGTCGCCGCAAACGGCGGCGAACCCCGGCGGTTGTCGGTGAACGGCATCCCGGTGGGCCGCTGGCTCGCCGGACTGACCCCACTACCCCCGACACGCCGCCGCGCCTTTGCCGCCGTCATCGTCACGGACGCGCCGCTGCTGCCGGGCCAGCTCGACCGCCTGGCACAGCGCTCCTTCTTCGGCCTGGTCCGCGTCGGCCTGGTGGACGAACTGACGACGTCGGGGACCATCATCGCCGTATCGACGACGGGCCTCGATGACGGCCTGGAGGGTCTGGCTCCTGGGACCGTCACCGCCAGAATGACGCCGGAGGCATCGCTGCCAGCCCTGTTCGTCGCCGGTGCCGACGCTTGCGAGGAGGCGGTCCTCAACGCTCTGATCGCCGCCCACAACCAGCGCTCGACGGACGGCGTTCCGGGCTTGCCCGTCGATGCCTTCCGAGACACCGCCACCCGGTGAGCCACCCGCAGTCGGCGTGGATCGACGACACTCGCCAGCGGTCGGCCTTCCGTCGCCGGCTGCTGGCCTGGTACCGGAAACACCGGCGCGACCTGCCGTGGCGACGCCGTGACGACCCCTATGCCGTGTGGCTGTCGGAGGTGATGCTGCAGCAGACGCGGGTGGAGACGGCACGTGGCTACTTCGAGCGCTTCCTCGAGCGCTTTCCCACCCTCACCGATCTCGCCGTCGCCGATGAGGAGGATGTTCTCAAGGCGTGGGAGGGTCTCGGCTACTACTCGAGAGCCCGCAACCTGCACCGCGCCGCGCGTACCGTCGTCGAGGACCACGGCGGCGCGCTGCCAGACACCTACGAAGGCCTGATCGGGCTCCCCGGTGTCGGGCCCTACACAGCGGCTGCCGTCAGCTCCATCGCCTTCGACCGGCCGCACCCTGCCCTCGACGGCAACGTCATGCGGGTGTTCAGCCGGCTGCTGCGTATCGAGGCGGATCCGCGCCGTACATCGACGCGTGCTGACATGGTTCGCGCTGGCGAGGCATTGATGCCGCGTTCCGGCGCTGGCGACCTGAACCAGGCGCTGATGGAACTTGGGGCGCGGGTGTGTGCGCCGGCGCAGCCGCGCTGCACAGACTGTCCGGTAGCCGACTGGTGTCGGGCACTGGCCGAACTCGAGGACCCCTCGGTGCTGCCGATGCGGCCGGTACGCAAGCAGAGGCCCCACCTGCAGGTGACAGCCGGAATCATCCGGAGGGCGGGGAAGGTGCTGATTGCCAAGCGCCCGCCAGGGGGAATGCTGGCGGGGCTGTGGGAGTTTCCTGGCGGCAAGCAGGAACCCGGCGAAAGCCTGGCTGACTGCCTGCGCCGTGAGATTCACGAGGAGCTGGAGATAACCATCGACGTGGAGGAAGAGGTGGCCAGCGTCGAGCACGAATACACCCATCTGTCGATCACGCTGCACGCCTTCGCCGCTCGCTACCGCTCGGGCCGAGCGCGAGCCGTCGGCTGTTCGGCCTTCGAGTGGATCGATGCGGACCACTTGAGTGACTTTCCCATACCGCGGGCCGATCACCTTGTCCTCGAAGCGCTGGGTGCCTCAGGGACGAGCCTGCAGAACCTCATCAACAGGGAGTAGAGACGAATTGAATCCAGGTTCACAGGAGGGATGGTTCGAGCTGATGCGTCGCCGCGCCGCAGGCTTGTTCACGCGGGGGGTCGCCATGGGCACGGCGGATGTCATACCCGGCGTGTCGGGCGGCACGATGGCGTTGATCACCGGTATCTATGACGAGCTGGTAGCCACCGTAGCCGGTGTCGACCGCCACCTTGTCACCGCGTTGCTGCGTGGTCGGTTCGTCGAGGTGCTGGAACGGGCGAACGCCGGGTTCCTCGTGCCCCTGTTGGCGGGAATCCTTACCGCCATAGTGACCCTGGCCAAGGGTATCACATGGCTCCTCGAGTATCATCCCGTTCCCGTATGGGGTGCCCTCACCGGGCTGATCGCAGCGAGCCTCGTGGTCGTGGCGCGGCAGGTGAGGCAATGGAGCCTGGGGACAGTTCTGGCGATGTTCGCCGGCACCGCTGCTGGCTACACTGTGACTCTTCTGGTACCGGTACAGACCGGGGCAGAGTGGTACAAGTTCACCGGCGCCGGCCTGGTGGCCAGTGTCGCCATGATCCTGCCCGGGATCAGCGGCTCGTTCCTGCTCGTCGTGATGGGAAAGTACCAGCAGATCCTGGGAGCCGTCAACGAACGCGACCTGGCGATCATCGCTTTCTTCGGTGGCGGATTCGCCGTTGGCATTCTGGGTTTCTCTCGTGTCCTGCGCTGGCTGCTGGCACACGCCCACGGCGTGACGATGGCCTTCCTGGTGGGGCTGATGGCCGGGTCCATACGCAAGGTGTGGCCCTTCAGGCAGGTCCTCGAGGGCGCGGAAGGAAGCTTCGACTGTGTGCTGCCCACCGTCTGGGACAGTGAGGCGATGCTGGTCTTCGGCCTCATGTTCGGCGCTGCCGTCGTCGTCCTCGTCATCGAACGCGCTGCCCGCCACGTATCGACAGAGAAATGAGAAAGCGGACACCCCAGAACGGAGTGCCCGCTCTTACATCTTCAACCGCCTCGGAGACTCAGCGGTCGGCGTCGTTCCGCGCCTGCGAGAAGCGCCGCACCCGCCGCACGAGGATGAACACGAGTCCCGCCAGCGCCGTGTAGAGCAGGACTTGGTAGAGAATGTGCGTCCAGCCAAGGATTACGGGCCAGAGGCTGAGGACGCACAGCAGAATGAACATGTCCTCCACGAAACGTGCCCGACGGCCCGGATTCGGGCGGTCGTCGGCTCGTACGTCGTCATCGGTTGTCGGCGGCCAGCTCACGCGTCCGGTTTGCTCCCGTTCAACGTCTTATGGATAGCGTAGTTTGAGAACTCTCCCCCACGCAGAGCGGTGTTCCTGATCTCACGCGTCGGGTTTGCTCCCGTTCAACGTCTTGTAGATAGCGTAGTTCTTTAACACTTTCTTCACGTACAGCCGCGTCTCCTTGTACGGAATGCGTTCGACGAAGGCGTCGGCGTCCTCAATAGGAAAACGTTCGAGCCAGCGTCGCGCCACTCTGGGTCCGGCGTTGTAGGCGGCCAGTCCGAGTGGGAACTGCAGGCCATGCGAGCCGGCGGCGAAGGAACGCACCTGGTCCCCCAGGAAGCGGGACCCCAGCTTGATGGAGACACCGGGGTCGAACAGCAAGCGCCGCTCGAAGGAATTCACCCCCAGGCTGCGTGCCAGTTTGCGTCCCGTCTGTGGCATGATCTGCATCAGGCCTACGGCGCCCGCGTGGGATACGGCACCCTCGTTGAAGTAGCTCTCCTGACGGATCACCGACAACACCAGGTACGGGTCGATGCTGGCTTCCCGTGAGGCGCTGGCCACCTCTTCCCAGAAATATCTGGGATAGAGCCGGTGGATGTCGTCGTCGTGCCGCGCCGAGCGCGTGCTCAACAGCAGGGCGCGGTCGTGCAGGCCGAGGATGTCGTAGCTGTCGCGCAGGACGAGCATGGCGTCGACGTCGCCTTTGTTGGCGCGCTCCGCCAGCAGCAACTCGCTTCTGGCGGCGGTGGCCAGGCCCAGGTCACTCAGAGCCAGGGCCCGGCGTACATGATCGGCGCCCGCGACGCCGCGCATGTCGAGAGCCGCCGCGTCCAGGGGTGGTCTCTGCTGATTCCGTGGAGCCAGGCGTGGTTCGCCATACCCCATGCTGATGGCTCGGGCCGCGTAGTAGGAGCGTGGGAAGCCGCTGGCCGCCTCGGTGAACAGCAATTTCGCCTCATCCTTCCGGTCGAGGCGCAGCATCGCCTTGCCGGCCCAGAAGAGACTCTGATCGACGATGTGAGGTTGCCGCGCCTGCTTGCCGACGCGGCGGAACACGACAAGCGCGTCCTCGTACCGCCTCAAGCAGTAGAGACTGAAGCCCTCACCCCAGGCAGCCTCCTCCGCGTACTCACTGTCACCATAGTCGACGGCAAGCCGCGCGTACATTCGTCTCGCGGTGTCGAACTCGTTGCGCCGCTCTGCCGCCTTGGCGGCCTGCCACATGGCGTCGTCTGCCAGCTCGTGTTGCGGGTAACGCCGGGCGAAATCGACATAAGTGTCGACTGCCCTCAAGTCCTGGTTGCCGCTGACCTGCAGGCCGGCAAGACGGTACAGTGCGGACGGCCAGCCATGCCGCTCGTGCAGACGCTCGAAAGTGTGCCGTGCCCGTGCCAGCTGGCCGGAACGCGCGTAGGAGCGGCCGAGCACGTACTCGGCACTCGGTGCAAGTTCGTGCCGCGGGTCGGCACGAAGCAGCTTGCGCAGATCATCGATGGCGCGACGGTCGTCGCGGTGGCGGTAGTAGACCTGGGCCCTTACGTAGCGTTCGTCCCAGTTTCGCGGACTCAGGCTGCGCGACACGTCGAGAGCCAGGTGGTGGCCGGGAAAACGGCGCATCAGTTCCAGCTTGGTCTTACGGGCGCCGGCGTCGTCGTCGCTCAGGCGCGAGACCTCGCTGATACGAAATAGAATCTCCGGCGATGTTCCGGAGGCGGCGCGGTGATCTCGATAGGCCTGTAGAGACTCGGCGAAATGGCCCGCGTCGCGCAGCGCCGATCCCATGTAAAGCCGCGCCGAGTCGGCCACGGCGAAGCTCACTTGGAGGGCGAGCAGATCCCGGTATCCGGAGATGGCAGCGGCGCTGTCGCCGCCGGAGGTCGCGATGATCTCGAGACTGCGGGCGACCCAGAGACGGCGGTAGTTTTCCAGCACAGGAATCGCGCCTTCCAGACGCAGCAGTCGCGCGTAGGCGCTGTCCGCCATGCCCAAGGCGCGTTCGCAGACGGCCAGGCGATACTGGTGGATGACATCTTCGGCGTGGGAACCGGGCCCGCCACGCGACAGGACCTCGTAGGCGGACTCAAACTGCTGTCGGCGGATCAACAGGGTGGCGTCCGACACGGCGGTGCGCGTATGGACCGCCGTCTGCCTCTCGTCCAAAAAACGGGCGGCGAAGGGCAGCAGGACGATGGCGCACAGGGCGGTCGTGCCGAGTGCCAGGCGGGCCTTGGCAGGCATGGTCAGGGCAATGGATACCGGGGGAATCGTCGGTGCGTGACTGAGGGAAACGCCAGGCGGCAAAGATAACGCCGCCCAATAACACCGGCCAACGAAAAGCCGGTCGTCGGTACCAGGGTCAGCGGGGGGCGCCGCCGCGATCCATGGCCTTGCGCAGGGTCCCAGCGAAGCCCTTGTCGTCCGAACGGCTCGACGCCTGTTCCAGTTCCTCCAGATTCTTGCGGATATCGCGTAGGGCACTGGAGATCTGGCGATCGATATCCTGCAGTCGCCGGTCGATGTGGGTATTCGTGAGGGGAGTGAGCTCCATGATTCTCTCGCGCAGGCAATTCTGGCACAAATTTGGGGCGCCGCACATACGACGGGCGCAGGGAAAAGGGTGCCGGGAACAGTGGTCCCCGCACCCCGGATGCCGCAAAGCCTGTGCCGCCTCCGGCCTCGACTGGCGGAGGCTTATCTAAAGAGAGAAGAAACAATTAGTTAACAACAAAGCGACAAAGATCAAAGCGGACGGCCGAGCCGCCCATGGGGAAGGCTCTTCCCGACGTCGTGACGGCGGACGGCAAATCTTGCCCACAGTGTCTGGTCGCAGCCAGGCCGCTATTTGCGACGGGGGGCGGTGATGTGAGGGCTGAGACCATGGTAGGCTTCGGCCGCCTCCATCAGCGTTTCCGACAGGCTTGGATGCGGATGGATGGACAGGGCTACGTCTTGTACGAGGGCGGCCATCTCCACGGCGAGGACGCCTTCGGAGATCAGTTCGCCGGCGCCGGGGCCGGCGATGCCGACGCCGAGGATACGCTCCGTCTGTGGATCGACGATCAGTTTGGTGACACCATCACTGCGGCCCATCGTCGTGGCCCGACCCGAGGCAGCCCAGGGGAAACGGGCAACCTTGATGTTGCGCCCCTCGGCTTCTTTCTCCGTGAGGCCGCACCAGGCGATCTCCGGATCGGTATAGACGACGCTGGGAATCGCGTTGGGCTCGAAGACGGAACGCTGTCCGGCCATGACCTCGGCGGCGACGATACCCTCGTGCGACGCCGTGTGCGCCAGGGCAGACCCGATGATGTCGCCGATGGCGAAGATTGAGGGCTCGGCGGTGCGCCGTTGGGGGTCGACGGACACGAAACCGCGTTCCGTGAGCTGCACCTTCGTGGTGTCGAGGCCGAGGTCCCCGGTATTGGGCCGGCGGCCGATGGAAAGCAGGATGCGGTCGAAGGTGTGCGTCGAGCTCTCGCCGCCAGCGGCAGGCTCCCAGGTGACGTCGAGGGCGTCGCCATTCTCGGCTACGGCGGTGACCTTCGTGTTCAGATGGATGCCGTCGAACTGAGCCTCCAGTCGCTTGCTCAGCACTCTGACCAGGTCCCGATCCGCCGGCGGGATGAGACCGTCCAGCATCTCGACGACGGAGACCTCCGACCCGAGGGCGGCGTAGACCTGGCCCAGCTCGAGGCCGATGATGCCGCCGCCTACAATGAGAAGCCGTTGGGGCACGTCCCTCAGTTCCAATGCAGTTGTCGAGTCCATGATGCGGTCGGACCCGATGTCGAAGGCGGGCAGCATGACGGGTCGGGACCCGGTTGCCAGCACGGCCTGTTCGAAGCCCAGATCCTGCTCGCCGCCGTCGCTGAGGTCGATCTTGAGAGACTGGGGGCCGGTGAAGCGGGCACGGCCTCGTATGTAGGTGACTTTCCGCGCCTTCGACAACTGGCCCAGACCTCCGGTCATCTTGGCGACGACGGAGTCCTTGAAAGCGCGCAGTCTGTCCAGATCGATCACCGGCTCACCGAACGTGACCCCCCACTCGGAGGCCTCCTTCGTTTCGTTGAGCAGCTTGGCCACATGCAGCAGTGCCTTCGACGGGATACAGCCTCGGTAGAGGCAGACACCGCCGGGGTTCTCATCGAGGTCGACAAGGGTGACCTCGAGGCCGAGATCGGCGGCGCGGAAGGCGGCTACGTATCCGCCGGGACCGCCGCCGACGATGGCGATCTGTGTCTTGTCTGCCAAGAACTACCCTTCGAAAGCGAGGAAGAAAGGATTTTCGAGTCCCTGACAGATGTAGCGTAGGAAGCGGGCGCCGTCGGCGCCGTCGATCACCCGGTGATCGTACGACAGGGACAGGGGCATGATCGTGCGCGGCTGCAGCTGGCCGTCGACATAGACGGGCCGAGCGCTGCCGCGAGCGACGCCGAGGATGGCCACCTCCGGCGCGTTGACGATAGGCGTAAAGGCCGTGCCGCCGATGCCGCCGAGGTTGCTGATGGTGAAGCAGCCGCCCTGCATATCGTCGACGGACACCTTGCCGGTGCGGGTCTTCTCCGCCATCTCGCCAAGCTCCACGGAGATCTGCGTGATCGACTTTGTGTCCACGTCGCGGATGACGGGGACAAGCAGACCACGCTTGGTATCCACGGCGACGCCGATGTGGCAGTACTTCTTGTAGATGATCTGTTCACGGGCCACGTCGATGCTGGCGCTGAACTGCGGAAACTTGCGCAGCGCCGCGGCGGCGACCTTCAGGATGATAGCGGTGGGCGTAAGCTTGGCGCCCGCCTTCTCGACCTGCTTGCCGAATTCCTTGCGCCATACCTCCAGGTCGGTGACGTCGCTCTGATCGAACTGGGTCACGTGCGGGATCGTCGACCACGCCGCACCCATGCGCTGGGCGGTGATTCGCCGCACGTTGCTGAAGGGCACGTTTTCGATGTCGCCCCACTTGCTGAAGTCTGGCAGAGGCACCGAGGCGACAGCGGGACCAGCGCCACGACTCTCGTGCAATTTCTTCGAGTGCGCCTTGACGTCGGCTTCGGAGATACGGCCACCCGGGCCGGTGCCCTGCACAGCTGCTACATCGACACCGATCTCACGGGCCATACGCCGGACCGAAGGTGCCGCCGGCACAGGACGTGTATCAGGCCGGTGTCCAGCGGGGGGGCTGGCCGCGGCGCTGGGCGCAGGCGGCGCGGCTGGCGCCGCCGGTGGTGGGGCAACAACCTCCGGGGTTGTCGCCGGGGCTGCTTTGGGCGCCACCGCTTCGAGGGTGACGATCAACTGACCGATACCGGCGCGATCGCCTTCCTTGACGTGGATCGCCTTGACGACCCCCGCCGATGGCGACGGCATCTCGACAACGCCCTTGTCGATCTCTAGCTCTACGAGGCCCTGTTCCGCTTCGACGGTGTCCCCGGGAGATACCAGGATGCTCACCACATCACCGGCGTCGATAGCCTCGCCTAGTTCTGGTAGCATCACCTCCACAGGACCCCTACCGGCGGGCGCCTCGACGGCTGCCGGCTCCGGGGCAGGAGCGGCAACAACCTCGGGCTCAGGTTCGGGTTCGGCGGGGGCGGCCACTGTCGAACTGGCGCCGTCACCATCGACCACCAGAAGGACCTGACCCACCTTCGCCTGATCCCCTTTGGAAATCATGACTTTGGTCACGGTGCCGCTTACGGAAGAAGGGACCTCGATGACAGCCTTGTCGGTCTCCAGCTCGATGACGGGCTGGTCTTCGGACAGGGAGTCGCCT
>JAYZCA010000076.1:0-5630 GCA_036339235.1 Candidatus Latescibacterota bacterium
GGCTTTTAACATCGGCGTCGAGATCGGTCAGGTGTCGATCGTGACGATCCTCTTTCCCGTCATCCTGTGGATGTCCCGTCGGAGCTTCCACCAGCGTGCGGTGCAGGTCGTGTCTGGCCTCATCCTGCTGTTCGGTGTGGGCTGGCTGGTGGAACGGTTATTCGATTTGTCCTACATGCCGTTCTAGAGGGCTTGGAGCACTTGTGCTCCCGAGCACTCGCCGTCACGACGTCGGCAGGTCGTCGTCATCAACAACTGCGTCCGCCTGGGGGGCAGAGTGGTCGCGGCCACCGGCGACCTGCAGCTGGTGTTCGTAGACCCCTCTTACAATCTCCTTCTCCACCGGAATCGGCAGCTCCTCGAAGATCATCTTGATGCGGCGCCCACCGATAGCCGCTTCGGTGCTGAGGGGCACACAGGTGAGACCGGCGAGAGGGAAGGGTCCCTCGAATGCCGGATCGACGATCCACGCCGTCTCTTCTCCCGCCAGGGGGCCTTCTACCGGCACTTCGACGGCCAAACCACCGGCGCTCAGGTTGACCACGCGGCCGCTGACGCGGGTTGCACCGGCGAGTCGATCGACGCCATCTGTCGCCGCCTCCGGAGCACCATCCTCGGCGTTGACGTCGCCCGCCGGCTCTGAGGGTTCCACGCGGATGGTGTCGGACTCGGATTGGTCCAGCAGGCTGATGGCGGCATCGACGTGCACGTCATCTGCACTCCCAGCCAGTTCCTCCCGGGAGGTCACGACGAGGAAGTCGGCGGGGAAGTTGACGTCGATGCGGAAGAAGTCGCGATGCTGCATGCGTTTTACGGTGGCGTGTTCCACGTCGACTGCATGGGGCGAGTCGGCCTTGCCGATGACGCCGGTGGTGAAGCGGTACTCCGTGTCTCCCTCCTGCCAGAAGCGGGCAGACAGCTCGTCGCCGGCGCGTAGCTGTTTCTCGGGGACCCGGCCCGCGCGCAGCACGGGAGCGAGGGTCAACGTCCCCTCATCGTGTTCCAGGACCAGCCAGGGGAGGAACGCGTCCGAACCGTCCGGGTTCTCGTTCACCCAGACCATCACCGTCTGCCCGCGATCGATCTGGCGCGTCGAGGTCAGGGACTGCTCGGGGTCGAGTTCGTCGAAGCCCAGGGTGTGGCGAATGCGGCCGATCTTGGCGAGTTCGGGATGCCGGCGATTACGGCCGGCGATGGCGCTGGCGTACTGTCCGACCTGGCGATCGAAGACATGGGGAGAGGACAACAGGCGGGGGGGTGACTGCATACGGCGCTTGTGAGCGATCCGGTAGAGCAGAGCCACCTGCGGTGCGCTGAGCCCGGCGTTGTGCGCCGCTGCCTCGAACTCCCGCAGCCGACGACGGCGGAGTCGAAACCAGCGGATGAGGTAGAGGATGACGAGAGTCGCCAGACCAGACAGGAAGAGATACCACACCGTTTGGCTGAACAGCGTCGGCTCGGCGCTGCGGGGCCGCAACAGGGGCAGGATTTCGCGGAGTCGCTCTCCGTTCACGGCAGGCTCTGGTCACGAAGTCAGGGTGGCACGGATAGCTGCAAGTTCTTGTCCGGGTTGCTCTTATATACGCTTGACCTGAGCCTTCGTCAACCTCTCAAATGCGGCGGCGCAGACCCCTTACAGCGGTCCTAGATGTCGTTGATGGAGTTGTCCTCGGGATGGCGACGCATGGAGCGCGGGCGCCAGTCTCTGAGACGCAGGGCCTCGAGACCGTCGAGGTCGATCTCGAACCCAAGACCCGGTCCCTTGGGAATGGCAACAAAGCCGTCTTCGAGGGTCAGCGACTCGGTGAACAGTCCTTCACCCGTGCCACCTCCGAACTCCTGAATGAGAAAGTTGGGTGTTCCCGCCATGGCGTGGAGGGCGGCGACGACACCGACGGCGTCGGCCGCCGAGTGTGGAGCCATGGCCAGATAGTGGACCTCGGCGAGAGCGGCGATCTTCTTCATCTCGAGAATACCGCCGCAGTGCCGGATATCGGGTTGCAGGATGGCGGCGGCCTTCTTTTCGCAGATCTCGCGAAACCCCCACCGAGTCGTGTTCCGTTCGCCCGTGGCGATGGGGATGTGGGTGGATCGCGTGATCTCGAGAAGCGCGTCCACATTCTCGGGGTGGGTGGGTTCCTCGACAAAGAGGGGTCGTATGGGTTCCAGTTCCTTGAGCAGAATCTTGGCCATCGCCGGGCTCACGGCTCGATGGAAGTCGATGGCGATATCGATATCGGGCCCAACGGCTTCGCGCGTGGCTTCGACACGGGCGACGATTCTGTCAGCCACAGCGGGCGTGTCGATGTAGCGGACCGGATCGGGGAAGGGGGTCATCTTCACGGCGGTGAAGCCACGCTCCACGGCGACTCGGGCATTGTCGGCGTATTGCCCGGGCTCGGGGCCTCCGATGCCGGAGTAGACGCGGATTCGGTCGCGCACCGTACCACCCAGCAGTCGCCATATCGGGGCCCCGAGGGACTTGCCGAGGATGTCGAGGCAGGCCATCTCCAGGCCGCTCAGAGCGGAGAGGAGGATCGGCATCTGGCGAGAGTAGGAGGAGCGGAACAGGACCTGCCAGTGATCCTCGATCTGCCGGGGGTCGCGGCCCACCAGATAGTCGGCCATATCGAGGAGGGCCCGCTCTACGGTACGCCCATGTTCGTAGTTCATCGGCGAGCCGTAGCCGATCAACCCCTCGTCGGTGTGCACTCGCAACAGCAGGCCGCGGTTCTTCAGGGGAGTGATGTCGAGGCTCGTGATCTTCAAGACTAATTCATTCTCCCAGAATCGCTTGCACTTCATCCAGTCGCGGAATGGAGACGCGGGCGCCGGGCCGGGTCACACAGATGCCCGCGGCTGTGGCAGCCCCTCGCAAGCAGTCTTCCCGCGACTTTCCCAGCGCCCGGGCGGCCAGGAAATAGCCGATGAAGGTGTCGCCTGCAGCCGTGGTGTCGACGGGGGTGCCCACATGAACCGCCTCCACCTGGGACCGACCGTCAGGACCACGGAGTATGGCGCCGCGTTCCCCGAGGGTGAGCAGAATCTCGGTTCTCGGAATGCGCCTGGACAGGGCGTCGAGGAGTGACTCCGGGTCGTCGGTGGCAGAGGTCAGACCCGCAGCCTCGCTTTCATTGACGATGAGCAGGTCCACCAGATCCAACGGCCACCCGTCGACGTCGGCAGTGAATGGCGCCGGGTTCAGGCAGATCGACCAACCGCGCGTCGCAGCGTTTGTAATAAGATCAAGTGTCGAGTTTATTTCATTCTGTAACAATAAGATAAATGGTTTATCATCGGCGGTGAAAATGGTGTCGATCTGCGCTTGGGTAATCCGGTGATTGCCTCCTGGGTACAAGAATATCGCGTTCTGTCCGGAGTCGGCTTCCACCTGGATCACGGCGTGACCGGTGGGGATTTCGGGATCGACGACGATTGAGGAGACATCCACCCCGAGCTGCTCGAGCTCGTCACGCAGCCATCTGCCATCTTCGCCGATACGTCCCGCATGGGTCACCGCGGCCCCCGCCAGGGCCAGGGCTGCAGACTGATTGCCCCCCTTGCCACCGGCGAAAACCTCGTAGCTGTCGCCGGCCAGGGTCTCCCCGGGCATGACGATATGATCGACCCGGTAGACATGGTCGATGTTCAGCGAGCCGAAGTTCACGAGCCTGGTCACTGCACGTCGCTCTCCATCATCTCCGTCATGCGCCCGGCGACCCACTCGACGGCGGTATCGATCATGATCCGTCCCTTGTGCGGCGTCGCCAGACGGGCAGCCTGGGCGTAGCGCGGATCCTGTTCGCGGTAACTCTCGCTCTGGATGTCGAAGGTCTCGGCCTCGTAATCGACTCCTTCCCAGTGTGCGTTTTCCGGGAAGGCGGCCAGGGCGATGGAGGTTTCAAACTCGGCGGCGTGCGCCGGACAATCACCCGACTCCAGGTGCTCTTCGACAAACTGTTTCGAATACGCTTCCCAGTACGAGTGGAACTGGATGTCGATGCCGAGTTTCTCGCCGAAGCCGGCGACCTCCTGGCGCAGAGGGCCGTTGCCGGCGTGCCCGTTGCATACCAGCACGTGCTCGATGCCGTGCCTGGCTAGGCTCTCGCAGATATCGAAAGCCACCTGACAGAATGTCTCCGGCTGCAGGCTCAGTGTGCCGGGCCACTCCATCCAGTGGCCGCTGATGCCGACGGCGATTGGCGTCGCCAGGACCACCTTTGGGAACAGGCCGAGGGCCGCCTGGTGAGCGACGTGGACGGCGCTGGCCGTATCGTGCTCCATCTCGAGGTGTTCGTTGTGCTGTTCGGTACTACCCGTCGGCAGGATCGCGCCCTTGATATGACCTGCCGCTATACGCTGACGCACCTGCTTGCGCGTCATCTTCCATAACCTGACTTCGCCCGTGATCACGGTGTCCGCCGCCTTTCGTTGACCATCTCCTGAGGGGTGGCTATTATGCGAAATCATCCGAGAAAGGACAACGAACATGGCCGACGAAGGCGGCAAAGCCGCTTCCGAGTACCGCTATAACCGTCTGACCTGGGCGGAGATGGACGAAGCGATAGGACTTGAGAAAGTCGTCCTGCTACCCACGGGTTCCACCGAGCAGCATGGCCGACATCTGCCTCTCGACGTCGATGTTTTCCTGTGCGAGCAGGTGTGCCTCGAAATCGGCCGCAGGGCGCCAGACCGGGTGCTGGTGCTGCCGCCGGTGGCCTACGGGCTCAACAGGCACCACATCGATTTTCCCGGGACGATCCATATCGAACCCGAGGTCTTCATCGCCTTTTGCCTCAACATCACCAAGTCGGTCGCCTACCACGGCTTTGATAAGATTCTCATCGTCAACGGGCATGGTTCCAACCAGCCACTCATCGATCTCATCGCGCGCAAAACAGTGCTCGAGACAGACTCGCTGTGTTTCGCCACGGGGTACTTCACCTTTCTCATGGAGGCTTTCGAGACGGTAAGGGAGAGCGAGACCATCGCCCACGCCGACGAATTCGAGACGTCGTTGTATCTGCACCTGGCTCCGGAGCGTGTGCAGATGGACAAGGCGGCCAAGGGCGATGACCGACGGGGAGAGTTCGTCAGTTCCGATTCGACCTCCCCCTTCATTCGCTTCAACGACTACTGGGGGCGGTGGACGGATCTGGGCGTGCACGGAGACCCGACGGTGGCCACGCCGGAGAAAGGCAATCTCATTTTTGAGGCCGCCGTGGAGGGCATGATTCGGGCGATCGACGAGATCAGGGCGTGGCCCATCGAGGAGCGGCGTGACATGCACACCCATCCGGTGCAGAAGGGAATCAGGTGGTAAACCTGATCTTGACATCCTCCATCACCCTTGTCAGCGTAGGACAATACTCAAGACTTCGAGAGCCAATGCACACAGCAACGAACCAGTATTTCTTTTTCGGCTATTACTTCATCGACCCACATGCGGGAGTCGAAGGGACCGGTTCGTAGCTAGCAACAGCTGACACAACCAAACGTTGAAAGCCCCCGACTCCTTCAGGAGCCGAGGGCTTTTTTTGTGTGCGCCGGGCATGGCGCGCCGATGTCGGTTAGGACGTCGGATAACTGTGAGGGAAAGCCGATCGGGAAGTGACCAGGGGGTGGAAGTC
>JAYZCA010000077.1:0-15457 GCA_036339235.1 Candidatus Latescibacterota bacterium
CGCGATATCCCAGAGCGCCATTTCGATGGCGCTGACGGCGCTACCCCAGGGTTTGAAAGCACCCATCCTGCGGATTTTGAGCATCACCCTTTCGACATTGGTGGGATCTTCACCGAGGATGAGGTCCCGGTAGAAGAGGACGTGGGGTTTGAGGTAGGGCTTGGAGGATTCGGCTTCGCCCCAGCCGCAGATGCCCTCGTCCGTCGTGATGCGGACTACGGGATTCTTGCCTAGAATCGTGCACTTCAGGTCGGTGATTTTCATGGGTAAATCTCCACTGTTTTAGCTCCACTGCTCTGTACCGCATCTACAGGAACCCTCGAAATCGAATCGACGACGCGCTTATCGGTAATCTTGAGACCCCGAAGGGCTCAAGTTGGAATTAACATTGGCTTCAACAAGGTCGGTCATTGTGTACTCCCATATGGGTCTGAGATGTGAATGAAACAAACATCAGTTGTCGATACTGGCCAGCTCATAGCCCTGTGGCATGATCACGAAACGACACGCCCGTCTGGGAGCCGATCGGCGGTATAAACTGGAACATGGGTAATACCCTTGACTGAGTAGGCGCAGCCAAATTCACATACAACCAGTCATGCGAACTGAAAACAAATCGAACGGAATTATCAGAGAAGGGCAAGGGCACAGGCCTGGGTCTGACCGCATGCCGCACGATCGCCAGCAGCCACGGTGGCGACCTGCGCATCGACGATGTGAGTGAGGGATCGTGCTTCATAATCGATCTGCCAGCTGCCGACACGGCGGTTATGAGGGCGCTGAAGTGGTCTGGTTTCGTCCAATCCCCGGACGAGTATATTTGTAGCTTTTCGCCTCGATCCGTGTAGCCCCCGAACCGACTGAAAGACTTCATGACCGAGGCCATGGCGGTCGTCCTGATGGGCGTAACCGGCAGCGGCAAGACGACGGTGGGGGAAATCCTCGCCGAGCGTCTTGGCTGGCCCTATCTCGACGGCGATGACTTCCATCCGCCAGCCAACGTCGCCAAGATGGCGGCGGGCAGTCCGCTCACCGACGAAGACCGCTGGCCCTGGTTGCGCACCCTGGCAGAGGAGATCGGCAGCCGCGTCGATGGCGGCGACAGCTGCTTTCTCGGCTGCTCGGCGCTGAAAGAGGAGTACCGCACAGCGTTGCGCGCCGCTCGCGACGGCAGTCAGGTCCGCTTCGTACACCTGGCCGGCGACGAGTCGCTGATCGCCGGACGCCTGGCGGCACGGGTGCATCGCTACATGCCGGCGAGCCTGCTGCGCAGCCAGTTCGAAGCCCTGGAGCCACCGACGGACGCCGCCGTCATCGACATCGATGCCACTCCCGACGAGATCGCCGACCGCGTGATCCTCGCCCTGGGACTGAACGGCACAACGTGAAAGGGAGACGATGGCCGCGGAGGTGATGCTGGCCCAGGAGGTGCGCCGGTTGACGGCGGATCTCATGGAGGTTCTGCAGGAGCAGCTGGGCCCGGCGGCGACGGAACTCATCGAACAGGTCCTGGCCCTGGCGCGTCTGCGCCGAGAGGGGGCGGCCTATGCTGAAGGCCAGCTGCAGACGTTGCTGCATGGTCTCGACGAGGAGAGCACGGCAGCGCTTCTGCGCGCCATCAGCATCCTCTTCGACCTGATGAATATGGCCGAAGACCGGCATCGTGTACGTGTGCTCCACGACCGTGAGCGACGCGCCGGCGACGAGCCGCGGCCGGAGTCGGTAGGAGCTACGCTGCGCCACTTGATCAGCCTGGGGTACACACCCGAGCAGATCCAGGTCGTGCTGTCCACCCTCGACATCGAGCCGGTCTTCACCGCCCACCCCACCGAGGCCAAGCGCCGCACCGTGCGCACAAAGCTGAAGTCGATCCAGACGTGTCTGGGCCAGCTCGACCGCATCGAGCTGCTGCCGCGGCAGAAGCGCGAGGTGGAGAGGCGCATCCGTGGTGAGCTAATCAGTCTCTGGGAAACGGACCCGCACCAGCCCGAGCGACCGACGGTCATGGAAGAGGTAAACCGCAGCCTGTTCCTGTTCGACTCGCTGTGGCGGGTGGTGCCGCGCCTCTACCGCGAACTGGAGGAAGGCCTGGAGCGCTACTTTCCGGGCCGGGGTGTACGGGCGCCGAGGTTCCTCCATTTCGGCACGTGGATCGGCGGTGATCGCGACGGCAATCCCCACGTGGACACGGCGGTGACGGCACAGACTCTAGACGTGCTGCGGCGCGACGCACTGACCCGTCACCTGGAGGAATGCCGTGCCGCTTACCGCCATCTGAGTATGTCGGAACGTCGCGTGCGCACCGGCCCGGCGGTGGAGGAAGCGTTGACGCGGACGCTGAAGCGCTGGCCGCAGCTGGCAGGGCGCCTCGAAGCTGTGTCGCAGTACGAGACATACCGCCGCTGGCTGACCGCCATCCGCTGGCGTCTCGAACAGTCGATGGAGAGTCTGGACTGCGGTGAATTTCTCGCCGGCACATACGCCCGCGGCGCCGAGCTCGAAGCCGACGTCGAACTGCTGGTGTCGAGTCTGACCGGTCACCTCGCCGAAGCGGTGGTGGAGAGCTTCGTGCGGAACTGGGTGTATCGCATCCGTGCCTTCGGGCTGCACACGGCCCGTCTCGATATCCGCCAGGAATCGAGCGCCTACGCCCTGGTGGTGGGAGAGGTCCTGCGTGCCGCCGGTGTCAGCGACGACTACGCCGGGCTCGACGAGGCGGGACGGCAGCAGATTCTGAGCGAAACGATGGGTCTCGAAGCTGCCTTCGACGTGGACCTGCTGTCAGCGACGACGCGCGACACACTGCAGCTGTTCCTGTTGCTGGCCCGTCTGACGCGCAGCCGCGGCGATGAAATCCTCGGCGCTCATGTCGTCAGCATGACGCACCGGCCCAGCGACCTTCTCGTCGTGCTCTGGCTCAGTCGCTGGGCCGCGGCGCGGGTCAGCGAACAGGAAGGCGCCACGGAGCCCGGGGAGGTGGGTGACGGCATGGGCGGACCAGGTATCGTCCCCCTCTTCGAGACGGTGGATGATCTCGAAAACGCGCCAGCTATTCTCGAGGCGATTCTCGACCACCCAGGGTACGCAGAGCAGTTGCGTCGGCGCGGCTCCGTGCAGACGGTGATGATCGGCTACTCCGACAGCACCAAGGACGGTGGCTACCTGACGGCGTCGTGGAAACTCTACCGGGCCCAGTCCGCCCTGCACGAGCTGGCCGAAGGTCGCGGCGTGCGTCTGATCTTCTTTCACGGACGCGGTGGTTCTCTGGGTAGGGGAGGCGGTCCTGCGGCGCGCAGCATCCGCTCGCTGCCGCCCAGGACGGTGGCCGGCTCCATCCGCATGACGGAACAGGGCGAGGTGCTGGCGGCACGCTACGACGACGACGACATCGCCTTCCGCCATCTCGAACAGATCACGTCGGCGACCTTCCTCGTCGAGGCGGAGACCGCCAACCGCCCCGACGACGAGTGGCTGCGCATCATGGACGAGGTGTCCGCCGCGGCGCTTACCACCTACCGTCATCTGGTGGAGCGGCCCGCCTTCGTGGAGTACTTCCTGACGACGACGCCGATCGCCGAGATCGAGTCGTTGCCTATCGGCTCGCGTCCCTCGCGGCGCGGCGGCCAGGGGCGGCGCGAATCGCTGTCCGAGCTGCGCGCCATCCCCTGGGTCTTCGCCTGGACGCAGAGCCGGTTGCTGATCCCGGCGTGGTACGGCATGGGCTCGGGACTCACCCGGTGGGCGGAGGCAAACGACAACGGTTGGGAGAAGTTGCAGGAGATGTACCGCTCGTGGCCTTTTCTGAGGGCCACGGTGGACAACGCCGAGCTCGCCCTGGCCAAGGCGGACGTCGACATCGCACAGCAATACGCACAGCTGATGGAGGACGAGCAGATGCGGGAGCAGGTCTGGCCACTGATCGCCGCCGAGTTCGAGCGCAGCCGCGACGCCGTGCTGGCGCTCTCCGGCAACACCGCCCTGCTAACCGGAGTGCCGTGGCTGCAGAGCTCCATTCAACAGCGCAACCCGAATGTGGACCCCCTGAACATGGTGCAGGTCAACCTGCTGCGCCGTCTGTGGGACCTGGCCGACGTGGGTGACGAAAGTGCCGAAGAAACCCTGCGCGACCTCATCCGATTGAGCATTCAGGGCATTTCCGCCGGCATGCGGACCACGGGCTGATGACCGACAAGCGCGTCGACGACTGGGAGCTGGTCGAGAGCGAGCAGCTCGCCGATTACCGTATCACCCGCGTCCGTCGCGATCGTCGCCGGTCGCCGCGGACCGGGGCGGAGCACGACTTCATCGTCCTGCAGATGCGTGAGTGGGTCAACGTCATCGCCGTAACACGGCAGGCGCGAATCGTCATCATCGAGCAGTACCGGCACGGCACGCAGGAGGTGGGCGTCGAGATCCCGGGAGGCGTCGTCGATCCGGGTGATAGCGAGCTGGAACAGGCCGCCCGGCGAGAGCTGCTGGAAGAGACCGGCTACGAAGCGGAGGAGTTCGTCTGCATCGGCAAGGTGACGGCGAATCCGGCGATCCAGGACAACCGCTGTCACACCTTCGTCGCTCTGGGTGCGCACGCGGTCGGTGAGGCCCGGCTCGAAGCGGGGGAGGACATCGCCGTGGGTGAGGTGGGCATCGACGAGGTGGGGGAGTTGATCGCCTCAGGTCGTATGAGTCACGCCCTCGTCATCGCCGGCTTCTGGTGGTTCGACCGGTGGCGAGGCGAACACGAGGAGGTGCTGCAGAAATATCTGGACTAGGATGTCAGATAGTTGAATAGCAGGTGGACGAAGAGCAGCACGATGACGATGGCGACGGCCGTGCTCGTGAGCACCGTACGGGCTGCCACTCCTGATGGGCCGTGGGTGAGGTGGATGACGGCGATGAAGAGTCCCACGAGAGACTTGCCGGTGTCGATGACACCATCGCGAATCGCGGCGACGACGCTGCCGACACCGCGAAGGACGGCTGGGAGCAGCCTGCGGTAGAGCACATCAAAGTCGACGTTGGTGCAGCGCAATTCCGGTGTTTCGAGATGTTTCAGTGCCAGCACGACAAAGGCGAGCAGGGCGAAGACGAGCAGCTGCAGCTGCGTGACCACGTGGCTTGCCGTGTAGGGCTCGAAGTCGACCGGGTAGGGCAGGATGTCGTACAGCGGCTGCGGGTAGACGCCGATGGCGACGCAGAGGAAGGCGGAGATGCCCATGGCCAGCAGCATATTCCACGGCGCTTCCTTGACGCGGATGCCCGAGTCATGGTGCCCGAAAAAGCCGTAGAAGGGGATCTTGATTCCCGAGTGGTGGAGCACACCGGCTGAGGCGAAAATCAGGACGAAGAAGGCGATATCGTAGTGTCCCTCTGCGGCGGCGGTGAGGGTCATCGATTTCGTGACGAACCCGGAGAACAGCGGGAAAGCGGAGATCGACAAGGCGCCGATGATACAGAAAAAGGTCGTAATCGGCATCGACCTGTAGAGCATTCCCAGTTCGGTGGCCTTCACCGTGCCTACGCGGTGCAGGATGGCGCCCATGCTCATGAACAACAGCGCCTTGTAGATGATGTGGGCGAAGGCATGGGAGGCGGCGCCGTTGAGTGCCATCTCCGAGCCGATGCCGATGCCGACGACCATGAAGCCGAGTTGGTTGTTGAGGCTGTACGCCAAGACGCGACGCAGATCGTTCTCGATGACCGCATAAAACACGGGAAAGGCGGTCATGGCGGCGCCGATGGGCACGAGGATTTCGGTGCCGGCGAAGCCGCGGGCCAGTGCGTAGACAGCCAGTTTGGTGGTGAAAGCCGACAGGAACACGGTGCCTGTCGCCGTCGCCTCGGGGTAAGCGTCCTGCAGCCAGTTGTGCAGGAAGGGAAAGGCGCACTTCATGCCGAAGGCGATGAAGATCAGCGTGGGTCCCAGGTTGTCGGTGAAGCTCAGCGGACCCAGGTGTTCGAAGGCCAGCGACCCCGTTTTGGCATAGTGGATGAGCACGCCGGAGAGCAGCAGCACGCCCGAACCGACCTGGATGACGAGGTAGCGCATGCCCGCGCGGTAGGAGCTCTCGGTGCGGCTGGCCCAGATGAGGAACACCGAGGACACCGCCGTCAACTCCCAGCACACGAACAGCGTGATCAGGTCGCCGGCGAAGGCACCGGCGATGGCGGAACCGGCGTAGATCAAAGCTGCCACCTGCTGCATCCCGTCCTTAACGTGGGCCGCGTAGAGGGCGCTGAGGAAGGCGGCGATGTGGAAAATGTACCCCCACACCAGGCTCAGCTTGTCGATGCGGGTCACCGTCAGCGTCACGTCGAAGAGCAGGATGTGGCCGTAGCTTCCGTGGGCCAGGCTCAGCAGATGGGCGAAGCTGAGGATCGGTACCACCAGCAGCCACGCCTGCCGTGGCACGCCGCGCAGCAGAGGCACGACGAGGGCGCCCAGGACCAGCAGCGAACCGGGGGGCAGATGCTCAAGCATCGTCGCTGTCCCCGTCGCCGTAGAAGTCCTCGCCGCGCATGACGACGCTGCGCCACACCCAACCCGCACCGACGATCAAACTGTAGGCGACGAAGCCGAAGACGGCGTAGAACCCGAGCCAGCCCTCGGCGCTGTAGTGCACATGCTTGTGGTAGCCGATGTGCAGCACGTCGAGCACGTCAGGCAGGAACAGGCAGGCGCTGATCACGAACAGCAGTCGGCAGAGCAGCCTCACGGAGGAAGCGCGCTCGATCCAGGGTGTTGTGGTGGGGGTGTCCTGGTCGGCCATCGTCAGCGCACAATCGGTTCGAGGAGCCGGTAGACGGGTCCGGCGAGGAAGAACAGGACGATGCAGCCCAGGGCGGTGAACAGCAGCGGGCCTACCATCAGCAATGGCGCTTCGTGCATGCCATCATGATTGCCCGCATCATCGTGCCCGTGGGGCGCCGCCGACGGCTTTGAGAAAAAGGCCCGGATGGGGATGGGCATGAGGTAGGCGATGTTCATCAACGAGCTGACCATCAGCACACCTACGAACACGAGCTGTCCGGAGTGGACGGCGCCCAACGCCAGGTACCACTTGCTCCACGAACCGCCCATGGGTGGCACGCCGATAACGCTCAGCGCCCCGATGACGAAGGCGAACATGGTAAAGGGCATCTGTCGGCCGATGCCGCGCATATCGCTGATCTCGGTCTTGTGCAGGGCGACGTTGATGGCGCCGGCGCAGAAGAACAGGGTGATCTTGCCGAAGGCATGCATGACGATGTGCATGCCGCCGCCGAGGACCGAAGCCGGGGTGGCCAGCGCGGCGCCCAGGACGATGTACGACAACTGGCTCACGGTGGAGTAGGCGAGCCGCGCCTTGAGGTTGTCCTTCGTCATGGCCACCAGCGACGCGGTCAGGACGGTGCCACCGGCGACGTACATCAGCCAGACGCTGGCACCGGTATCGCGGAGCAGGTCGATGCCGAAGACGTAGACGAGAATCTTGAGCACGGAGAAGACGCCCGCCTTGACGACCGCGACAGCGTGCAGCAGAGCGCTCACCGGCGTGGGTGCTACCATCGCCGCCGGCAGCCAGCGGTGGAAGGGCATGAGGGCGGCCTTGCCGGTACCGAAGGCGAAGAGGCCAAGCAGGACGTAGAGGGCCGGCGTGTCGACGTTGCCGGCGAGGATGCCTCCGGGGGTGAAGTCGAGTGTCCCCGCAGCGGCGTAGGTCCACAAAACCGCTAGCAGAAGGAAGGCCACCGATGTGCCGACTAGGATTCCCAGGTAGATGCGGCCGCCGCGCATGGCCTCGGGCGTGCGCGCATGGGTGACCAGCGGGTAGGTGCTGAGCGTCAACATCTCGTAGAAGATGAAGAGGGTTAGCAGGTTGCCTGCATAGGCCACACCGAGAGCGGCGGTGATGGCGAAAGCGAAGAAGAAGAAGAAGCGTGTCTGATCCTTCTCGTGATGGCCGCGCATATAACCCACGCCATAGAGGCCGGTAACGATCCACAACCCCGAGGCGATGAGACCGAAGACCATACCCAGGGGCTCGACCTCAAAGGCGAGACTGACGCCGGGAAGGACTTCGAACAGGCTCACAGCCGGATATTCACCCGCCTGCACGTGAGGCAGCAAGGTTAGCACGGTGCCGAAGGTGAGCATGCCGGCGATGAAACTGACCGTGTCGCGCACATTCGGCCGCGAGCCTACCAGGGCGATGACGGGGCATGCCGCCAGTGGCAACAGCAGCGAAACGAGAATGGCCGTCTGGGGCGTCATGGCGCCAGACCTGCCATCAGGACTTCGGCACCGCGGCGAGCGACGTCGGCGGTGAAGGTGGAACTGATGCCGAAGTAGAACGTGGCGCCCACGAGGACCCACATGGGGATCAGCATCGACAGAGGGGCCTCGGTGGCCTGCGCCGCCTTGCCCGCGGGCTCATGGAAATAGGCGACCTCGACGACGCGCCAGATGTAGGCGACGGCGATGAGCGAGCCCATCAGGATGAGGACCGCCACCGGCCACCAGCCGCGCTCGATGGCCGCCAGTACCAGATACCACTTGCTGATGAAGCCCACCGTCAGGGGGATGCCGATCAGGCTGAGGCCCCCGGCGACGAAGGCGGCCATGGTCACCGGCATTCGTTTGCCGATGCCGCGCAGGTCTTCGAGTTCGCAGGAGCCCAGGCGCATGACGAAGCAGCCCATGGCGAGAAACAGGGCGCACTTCATGACGGCGTGGTTGAACAGGTGCACGAGGGTCGCCGTCAATCCGGTGACCGATACCAGGCCCACACCGACCATCATGTAACCCACCTGGGCGATGCTGGAGTAGGCGAGCATCCGCTTGATATTGGACTGGAACACGGCTACCAGCGAGGCGACAAAGATTCCCGCCAGCCCAAGTGGCATGAGGAAGTTGTCGAGGTTGAGGGTGTCGAAGGCGTAGCGGGTGCCAAAGATACCATAGAAGAAGCGCACGAAGACATAGACGCCGACCTTGGTCGCCGTCGCCGCCAGGAAGGCGGTGACCACCGAAGGCGCATAGGCGTAGGCGTTGGGCAACCACAGGTGCAGGGGGAACAGGGCCAGCTTGAGGCTGAGGCCGACGGCGAGGAAGGCGAAGGAGGCCAGCACAGTACGCGTCATCAGCACAGGCTGCAGGCGCTCGGCCATATCGGCCATGTTCAGCGTGCCTGTCATCATATATAGCAGGCCGACGCCGATTACATAGAAGGTGGCACCCACCGTCCCCATCACCAGGTACCGATAGGAAGCCATCAGCGCCCGCCGGTCGGGGCCGGTGGCGATCAGGGCGTACGAGGCCAGCGACGAGATCTCGAGGAAGACGAAAACGTTGAAGACGTCCCCCGTGAGGGTCATGCCCAGCAGTCCAGTGAGGCAGAGCAGGTAGGCGGTGAAGAACAGGTTGGCGCGCAGGTCGGGCATCTCGGAGAAGACGCTGCGCGGAGCGTAGAGCAGGACCACGGCGCCGATGAGGGAAACGATGAAGGCGACGAAGCCGTTTACCGCATCGATACGATATTCGATCCCCCAAGGGGCGGGCCAGCCACCGAGGGAATAGATGATCAAACCCTCCGACAGCACACGCTGCAGCAGCATCGCCGACATGGCGAACACGATCCAGCTGAGAACGAGAGCGAAGGCCCAGCTCCGCTCCCGGCGGCGCAACAGGATGCAGAAAGGCGCCGTCATCAGAGGCACGACGATCTGCAGGATCGGCAGGTGCTCGAGGAAGGCGGCAGCCATCAGTCGCTGGCGTCCATCGACAGGATCTCGTCCTCTTCGATCGTGCCGTACTCGTCGTTGATGCGGATGATGATGGCCATGCCCAGGGCCATCGTGGCCACACCGACGACGATGGCCGTCAGGATGAGGACATGGGGCAGCGGATTCGAATAGGTCGTACCCGGGCCGGCCAGGATCGGCGCCGTGCCACCCGAAATCTTGGCCATGGTGATATAGAGGATGAAGACCGACGTTTGGAACAGGCTCAGACCCACCATCTTCTTGATGAGGTTGCGGCTGGCCATGACGATGTAGAAGCCCGTCATCATCAGGAACATGACGACCCAGTAATTGAACAGTCCGACGCTCATGAGGGCCGTCGACCGGCGAAGCAGAGGAAGGCGGTGATCATCACCGCGGCGACGGTCATGCCGACACCGAGCTCGACGAGGAGGATACCGAGGTGCTGGCCGTGCACCGGATCATGGCTGTCTAGCACGCTGTAGTCTAGGAAGTTGCCTCCCAGCAGGATACCCGCTACTCCCGTGCCCGCGTAAATGAGCAGGCCGATGGCGACGCACCATTGCAGGATCGCGGGATGAGCGACCCGCTTGGCAGCCTCGACCCCGAAGACGAGGCCGTAGAGCACGAAGGCGGCGGCGAAGATGACCCCTGCCTGGAACCCGCCACCCGGTCCGAAATCGCCGTGGAACTGCACGTAGAGAGCGAAGAGAAGGATGAAGGGGATAAACATTTTGGAGATAACGCGCAGGATGATCTGATCATTCATGCGTCGCTCTCCTCACCGCTGTCCTTGAAGCGCAGGGCCCGTCCGATCATCATTAGCACACCTACACCGGCGGTAAAGATGACAGCCGTTTCGCCCAGCGTATCGTACCCCCGGTAGCTGGCCAGCACGGATGTGACGATGTTGGGCACGCCGATCTCGCGCCCGGAATCCTCGATGTAGCGCGGCGCTACGTGCTTGTGGATCGGGGCCTCGGGATCACCGTAGCTGGGCATGTCGAGTGTGGCGAAGATCAGGGCTGCGCCGGTAAACACCACCACCACGAATGGCATGACCCGAACGGGCTGAGGCTTCTCCTCGGATGTGGTCAGCAGAAGGGCTCCCAGCACAATGACGGTGGAGATGCCGGCACCAACGGCAGCCTCGGTGAAGGCTACGTCGACGGCGTCGAGCACGGTGAACAGGGCGGCTGCGACAAGACTGTAGAAACCCATGACGAGGACCACGGCAAAAAGGTTGCGTAGCCGGGCGACGACGACGGCGATGACGGCGAGGAACAGCAACAGGGACAGGTCGATGAGTTCGATCATGTCGTGGACCTGTCGTCGCTGTCTGCGTCGTCACCGGTGAGCGGCTCCAGTCCGGAAGCGCGCGCCGCCTTGGCGATGGCGTGCGTCGCCGTGGGGCTGGTGAGCCAGAGAAGGCCCAGAATAAACAGCAGCTTCACCGCGACGAGGGTAAAACCCGCCTGCAGCACCAACCCGAAGATGACGAGTCCGGCGCCGAGCGTATCGGTGATACCGGCGCCGTGCATGCGGCTGAAGAAGTCGGGCAGCCTGTGCAGGCCGATGCCGCCCACGACGCAGAAGAAGGCGCCTGCCATGAGCAGGATCCAGGAGGCGATGTCGACGGGTGCCATCAACTCTTGCTCACACCACTGCGACCGAAATCACCGTGCTGGACGAACTTCAGCACGGCTATAGTCGTGATGAAGTTGAGGAACACGTAAATCAGCGCCAGGTCGAGGAACTCGGGTCGGCCACTCAAAAAACCGAGGACGGCGATGAGGAGCACCGTCTTGGTGCCCGCCATGTTGACGCCCAGGATGCGGTCGTAGACGGTGGGTCCAAGCGCCGCGCGTGCCAGAGCCAGCAGCATCGTGAAGAGCACGGCGACCATTGTGGCGGTAAACATTCTCAGGTCTCGAGGCTCGTCACACGCCGATCCATGTCACCCGACATGAGATCGTCAGCCGCTTCGCGGGTGAGGGCGTGAATGGTGAGCTCGTCGCCATCGACGGCGCACGTGACTGTGCCGGGCGTGAGAGTGATGGAATTGGCGTAGATCACGCGGGCCAAATCGGTCTTCTGACTCGCCTTGGTGCGAACCAGCCGCGGCGAGATCGGCAGGCGCGGGTTGAGGATACGCAGCGCCACATCGATGTTCGACTTGACGATGGCCAGAATCAGCCAGGGGATGTAGGTGATCAGCCCCGGGAGGACGTCGATGGGCACACCTTCCTCGTCGAGCAGCCCCATTGGGCGACAGATCAGCACGACGAAAATACAGGAAGCGGCGCCGAGAATGAGCAGCAATGGCTCGTAGATACCAGACCAGAGGAGCCACACCGCGTAGGCAACAACCGCCATGATCACTGTGCGAACCAACGGCGTCTCTCCGAGAAGTGGATAGCGACAACTTCGGTTCAGTGCCACAAATCGCAGCAGTCAGATCAGCTATTGGGGGCTCGTGGCGCCGAGAAAGGTAGGAGCGCGCAGAGCTACGTCAAGCGGCTTGTCGGGTTCGACCACCGCCGCTACCTTGACCAGTCAACTCGATGATTTGCCGCAGATGGTCCTGTATCTGGAGGTTCGCACAAAATGGCGAAGAAACCACGTATCCGGCACATGTGCAGCCTGGGCACCCTGGGTGGTTATGGCGGCAAGAAGGGGGAGTGGACGGTACCACAAAAGCTCAAGCGCATCCGCAAGGCCGGCTTCGACGGCTTCCTCGGCCGTGTTCACATGCTGACACCAAAGGAGGTCGAGGCTTCACGTCTGATCTTCGCCTGCACCACCGACATGGGTGGTCCCGAGGATGTGGAGCCGAAGCTGACGGCCTGCAAGGAGCACGGTGTGCGTTGCGTCAACGTGCAGATGCTCGATCACGATACTACGACAGAGACTGCAGTCAGCCGTGCCCGTCAGGTCATGAGTTTTGCGGACAAGATCGAGCTCGACGTGTCAATCGAGGTACATCGTGACACCTGTACCGAAACACCGGAGAAGACCTACGCCCTGGCCGAGGGCTTCGAGACGGCCGAAGGTGTACCTCTGAAGATGACCTGGGACTTCTCTCATCCGGCGGTGACCAAGCACCTGTCGCCCCCGTACTGGGATCGCCTCGCCGTGCGGCCCGATCTGATGCAGTTGTCCAACCAATACCACTTCCGTCCTTTCAACGGCCACCACGCCCAAGTGCCCGCCCTCGGCCGTGGTGGCCGTCTGACGCCTGAGTTCGTCGATTTCATGGAGTTTGCCGACGCCACGCTGGCGAACTGGCTGCAGAAGGCCGGCCCCGGTCGCGAGATGTTCGCCTGTCCGGAGCAGATCGCCGGCGGTTACATGCTGTCCGTCTTCGGCGACCGTTTCAAGGATGTGAAGACGATAAAGAAGCACCTGGAGAAGTCTTTCAAGAAGCATCTGAAGAACTGGACGCCACCTGCGGACGGGCACGCGAAGGGCCGATGACGGAGTCTGCACCTGAGACCGGGCCCCGCGTTTTCCTGCTCGACGGTGCATCTCTGCTGGCAGCGCGTCGTCGCGTGTACGATGGCGACCCCATATTGGCGGCAGCGGATCAGAGGCTGCTGCAGGATGCCGAGACGGCCAGCGCCGTCGGCCCCTTTTCGGTGGTAGACAAAGACGCGTCGCCGCCGAGCGGTGACCCCCATGACTACCTCAGCCAGGCACCCTATTGGTGGCCGGATCCAGACATCGACTCCGGCCTGCCATGGGTACGCCGCGACGGCGAGGCCAATCCAGATCGCGAACAGCACGATCGACAGGCCGTGGCAGCGATGTTCAGCGCCGTCAATACGCTGTCGGCGGCTTTCTTCTTCAGCGACCACGAGGACTTCGCCGCGCGCGCCGGCCTGCTGCTGCGCGCCTGGTTCCTCGATCCACAGACACGGATGAACCCGCACCTGCAGTACGCCCATGGCATCCCCGGGCGCTGCGAGGGATGCGGCATCGGCATCATCGACACGGTGCAGATCGGCTTTCTCGTCGATTCCGTCGGACTGCTGGGAGCGTCGGCGTCGTGGACGGACGAGGACCAGCAGAACCTGGTGGACTGGATGTCGCAGTTCCTCGACTGGCTGCTGGAGAGCGACTACGGACGTGACGAGGCGGTTCAGTCGGACAACCACGGTACCTGGTACGACGTGCAGGTGCTGTCTCTGGCCCTGTTCACCGACAATGACGGCGCCGCAAGGCAGGTGGCGCAGCGGGCTGGGCAGCGGCTGGACGACCAGGTCGAGGCCGACGGTGCGCAGCCCCTGGAGTTGGCGCGCACGAGGTCGCTCGGGTATTCGGTGATGAACCTTACGGGCCTGTTCGATCTGGCCGACTTGAGTGCGCACTGCGGTGTCGACCTGTGGCGACACGAGGGGGATGGAGGCAGGTCCATGCGCCGTGCCCTCGACTGGCTGGTGGCCAACGGCATCGACCGCAAGTGGATCCGGCAACAGATCGAGCCATTCGAGCCGATTCGCTGGCTCCCCGTACTGCACCGTGCGTCTCAGCGTTTCGGTGACACCGCCTACGCCAACCGAATCCGTGGTCTGCCGGATCTGGCAGACGTGACTGCAGAGCGCACAAATCTATTGTATCCCGTCGACCCACCGCCGTGAGCATTGAGGCTCGCCTCGCCCGTATCAACAAGCGCGAGGCGCAACTGCGAGCCCTGGTGGACGAACCCGACCGGCGCGCACGGTTGCATCGCGAAGCGGCGGCCGTCCAAGACGATGCGCCGCTGCGCGGATGGTTTCTCGGCGTGAAGGACATCCTGCACGCCGACGGGCTCGTTACCCGCGCCGGCACGAGTCTTCCCCCGGACCTGTTCGCCCGCGATCGTGAGGCGGCGTGTGTCGCTGCCCTGCGGCGCACGGGCTGCCTCGTAATCGGCAAGACCGTGACCACCGAGTTCGCCTACTTCGAGCCCGGCCCCACAAGAAATCCACACGATGCAGAGCACTCACCGGGCGGCTCGTCGAGCGGCTCGGCAGCGGCGGTGGCTGCCGGCTACTGCGAGCTGGCCCTGGGCACGCAAACCGTGGGCTCGGTGATCCGGCCGGCGGCGTTCTGTGGCGTCGTCGGTTTCAAGCCCAGCTACGGCCGCGTATCCACTGATGGCCTGCTGCTGTGCGCTCCATCGGTGGACACGATCGGGTTGTTCGGCGCCGACGTGGAAACCCTTCGGCAGGGCGCAGAGGTGATCGTCGACGGCTGGGCGGATGATGGCGCCGGGCTGTCCTTGCCCAGGCTTGGAATTCCCGAGGGCCCTTATCTGGCACAGGCGGCACCTGAGGGGCTGGCAGCGTTCGACGAACAAGTGTCACAGCTGGAGGGGGCCGGCTATGCGGTGCGACGGGTCCAGGTGCTGCTCGACATCGAAGCCGTGAACGAACGGCACAGCCTGATCCAGGCGGCGGAGATGGCCATCGAGCACGCCCCGTGGATGGACACCCACCTGGACGACTATCGTCCGCGCACACGAGAGATCCTGCTGCGTGGTCAGCGTATCGCCCCCCGAGAGTTGGAGGCCGCCCGCTCAGGGCGTGAACGCCTGCGCTCAGAGCTGGAGGCAGCCATGCAGGCAGCCGGCGTCGATCTGCTCATCAGCCCCGCGGCGCGGGGACCGGCACCCCGAGGCCTGGAGTCGACAGGGGATCCGGTGATGAACCTGCCGTGGACGCACGCCGGCATG
>JAYZCA010000078.1:0-17951 GCA_036339235.1 Candidatus Latescibacterota bacterium
TTCAGGATCAGCAGGCCGCCGAGGACGCTTCCCGCGGAATTGAACAGCTGAAAGCCGCAGACACGAAAGCCCTGGACGCGCGCCCAGTAACGCCGCGGCAGGATCTGGGTGGAGAAGTGCTGGTCGGACGGGTTGTCGATGACCTCAGCGGCGCGCGTCAACAGAAACATCACCAGCGCCACCGGCAGATTGATAAAGGTCCCCATGACACCGAGGGCGATGCCGCCAACCGTGCGGGCCGGCAGAATCGTCATCGTCGCACCGAATCTGCGCACCAGCGCCGGCGCGGTGAAGGTCGCCGGCAGGCTCACCAGCTGACTGAGGAAGAAGATCGCGCCAATCGCCGTGGCGCCGATGTGCAGCTCCTCCTCGAAGAAGACGTTGAAAAAGGGAAAGGTCAGCCCCACCGAAAAACCGCGCGAACCGCTCAATGCGGCGATGCCAAGAAACGTAGGCCAGGGGGATGTTGAGGCTGCCTCCGGCTCTTCGTTTACATCCTCGACATGCGTGTCCCTGCCGGCGTGGCCCGGCATTCGCAGCAGCGGCAGAGCCGCGATCAGCGAAAAGACCGCTCCGAGAAACAGCGCATAGCGGAAGGGTTCGGGCATGTCGGTGGACGTATCGAGGACGTTGCCGACAAAGCCGGGGAGAAAGCCCCCGGCCAGGCTCCAGAACATCCGAACAACGACCTGCACAGCCGACCACAGCGCCAGAGCCTCGGCGCGGCGCCAGGGAGAAGCATTGTCGGACAGGAAAGGAACGTGGTTGACCCAGATGCATGCAGTCGCCACGCCGCCAAGGAACGAGAACAACAGCAGCGCCGTCGGCGTCGTCGCCAGACACATACCCAGCTGCGACACCGCCAGAAGCAGACTCGACGCCACTAGAAACGGCTTGCGACCAAAGCGGTCGCTCAGCATGCCGATAGGCAGTGCCAGCAGACCGGTCGCCAGCGGCGCCATGCCCGCCACCTGCCCGATGAAATCCTCCTGATAACTCAGACGCAGCAGGTACAGATTGTACAGCAGTGTGAACAGCGCCATGCCGGCATTGATCGAAATGCCGTACAGAAAAAACAACCGCACATTGCGGTTGAACTCCCGCAGGTGAAAGCTGCTCAGCTCGCTCCGGATATGCATGGATTGTGGGGTGGTTCAGAGTGAGTACGATCTCGACGTGCTGCTCGCTTCGGTGCGGAGGACGGGGCCGGCGTCGGCACCGCAGGCCGCTTCAGTGAGGCCGCACCCCCGCCGACAAACAAGAAAAAGAGATGCACGCCGAGTGGACGCGAGGTCGGCGACGGCGCCGTAGGCCGCCTCAGCGAAGGGCAGGTCCGCCGAACCAGGGCCCCGAAGGGGCGCGCACCAGGACGGTGCGGCCGTAGGCGCCGGCGTCGGCCTCGTGGACCAACGCTTCGGACCGCCTACCCCATCAACGCCGCAACAGCCTCCACAGACCGCGCCCAGAACCACCCCGGAACCACCCCCATCGCAATCACGAACCCCGTCGTCCCCCCGGCCACAGCCAGCGTCACCACACCGGTGTGAATCGGCTCATCACTGGTTCCCTCGGCGAAGTACGCCTGACGGATGACGAGCAGATAGTAGTAGAGAGCTACCGCCGAATTGATCGCCGCCACCAGGACGAAGACGAACTGCCCCTGCTCGATGGCCGCCGAGAACAGGAACCACTTGCCGATGAAACCCACCGTCGGCGGCAGGCCGATGAGGCCGAAGAGCCCGATCAACAGAGTCGCCGCCAGCAACGGCGCGCGCTGATGCAGTCCTGCGAGCGATTCGATCGACACCAAATCTTCGTCGCGGCCAATCTCGACGACGACGAGGAAACACAAAGCTGACATAGCTGCATACCCCAGTGCGTAGAACAGTGCCGCCGTCAGTCCCGCGCCGGTCATTGTCTGGATACCGATCAGTACGTAGCCCGCATGGGCTACCGCAGAGTATCCCAGCAGACGCTTCAAGTCGCCCTGGCGCAGCGCCGCCAGGTTGCCCAGCGTCATGGCGGCGACGCTCATCCACATCAGCACACGCGACGCCATCGCGGCATCGACACCGGCGGGCGCCACCAGAGCGACGACACGACAGAGCACGGCGATGGCCGCCACCTTCGACGCTGTCGCCACGAAGGTCACCACCTCGTGCGGCGCAGTCTGGTAGGTGTCGGGCGCCCAGAAGTGGAAAGGGAAGGCCGCCAGCTTGAAGAGGAACCCGGCCAGCACGAGCAGCACGACCAGCCAGAAAAGAGGCTGCGTCGCCAGCGTGCCCAGCTGGGAGGAGATCGTGCCCAGGTAGGTCGATCCGGACAGACCAAAGAGGAAGCTGAGTCCGTAGAGCGTGATCGCCGACGCCACCATGCCCTGCAGCATGTACTTCGTCGAACTCTCACCGCCGATGCTCCGGCTGCGGTGCAGGGCGACAGCGATGTAAATCGGGTAGGCGGCCAGCTCCATAGAGATGTAGAGCGTCACCAGTTCCATGGCGCTGGTCAGCATCATCATACCCGTCGTCGCCAGCAGCAGGAACATGGGCATTTCCGCCCAGGCGTCACTGCGCACGGTCTGCGGCCGCCCGCTGATGGCGGCGACGAAGAGGAAGCCGCCGGCGATGATGGCCTTGACGAACTGGGAGAAGAAATCGACGCGGTACACTCCTGGGAAGAACGGTTCCCCCGCCAGCGGCCAGGTCCACACGCTGGCGACGACGGCGGCGACTCCCGACAACAGCGCCAGGCCCCACACGACGCCGTAGCGTGCCCCGAAGACCTGCGCGCAAAACAGCACGAGCGCCCCCAGCAGACAGACCGTTTCGGGAAGGAACAGCGCTATGTCACTCATCGAAAAGATGTCAACACGGTGGATGTGGTGCCGTCGATGACGTCGAGCAAAGCGCTCGGGAAGAAACCGAAGTACACCAGCACCGCCACCAAGATCGCTCGTGGCAGGATCTGCCAACCCTTCAGGTCCAACCCCCGCAGGTCATCCCACTTGTCGTTCACCGGGCCGAAGAAGGCCTGCGAGAAAACTCGAATTACATAGATCGCGGTGAGTACGAGGCCGACGATGATGACCACTCCCAATGCGGGATAGGTCTTGAGTGCCGCCAGGAACACGAGCAGCTCTGCCCAGAAGCTGGCCAGTCCCGGCACGCCGGCGCCGCACAGACCGGCGACGATGAACACCGACACGGCGCGTGGCATCTGCGACCCGAGGCCGCCGAAGTCGGCGATCGTCTTGGAGTGGGCTCGGTCGTAGATAAACCCCACTGTCGAGAAGAACAGGGCAGTCATGATGCCGTGGGCGAACATTTGAAACACGGCGCCGTTGAGAGCATCCTGGCCGGCCTTGCCGAGCACCGCAAGATTAAGGCCCAGCACGACGATGCCCATGTGCGACACGGAGGAAAAACCGATGACGAATTTGAAGTCCGTCTGCCGTATGGCGACGAAGGCGCCGTAGACGACTCCGATGGCGGCCAGCGTTGCGAAGGTCGGGGCCCAGTACACGGCGCCCACGGGCAACAGTCGTATCCCCACCGCCAGGATACCGTAGGCGCCCAGCTTCATCAGCACGCCGGCGTGCAGCATCGACACCGCTGATGGCGCCGCCACGTGTCCCGTGGGCGACCAGCCGTGGAACGGGAACAGGCCCGCCAGCACGCCGAAGCCAAGGAACACGAAGGGATAGACGAAGATCTGGAAGTCGGGATCAAAGGCCTTCTGCGCCAGCAGGATCATGTTGAAGGTGCCCAGTCCCGAGGCGTGATAGATCGCCAGCAGCGCCGGAAACAACAGGGCAGACCCGGCCAGCAGGAATAGCACCAGCTTCATCGCCGCGTATTCGCGGTTGCCGCTGCCCCAGATCAGGATCAACGGATACATGGGCACCACGGCGACTTCGTAGAACAGGAAAAAGAAGAACAGGTCCTGCGACAGGAAGACACCGTACACGCCGGTCACGAGCAGCAGCATGAAGGCAAAGAACTCCTTCACGCGAATCTCGAGGTCCCACATCGTCAGCACGCCGGTGAAGAACACGATAGAGGTGAGCATCACCAGGATCGTGCTGAAGCCGTCGACTGCGAGGTGGTAGCTGATCCCCACTTCTTCTACCCAGGGAATGATCTCGACGAATTGAAACCCTCCAGCCGCCGCGTCGTAGGTGCGCCACAGCTGCACGCTGAGCACCCCCGCCATCAGCGCCGACAGGGCGCAGACCCAGCGTATGGCCTGAACCGCGCGCGCCGGTATCAGCAGCACCAGGACCAGTGCCCCCACCGGGCAGAGTAGAATCTCGCTCAACAGCTGCACGTCAATCACTCATTCCGAAATAGGCCGCGGCGAGACCGACGAGGACCACCGCCCAGCCGCCGTAAAATTGCACCCAGCCATTCTGCAGTCGCCTAGTACCTGAGCCCAGCCCCAGCACGCCGAAGCCGAGACGGTCGAAATTGGCGTCGAGCAGCCTGGACTCGGCGGCGTACAGGATCGTCGCCGCCAGCATGGTGATCCGCACGATGACGGCGTCGTAGAACGCGTCGACGTACCAGCCGTTGGTGAACAGCCTTTCGAGGGCCGGCATCCTGGCGATGAACCCTGTACGTGTCGCGGTCTGTCTCCCGAAGTCGAGCCAGGCGACCAGCACGCCGAGAGCGACCACGGCCAGAGCCGGTGCCATCGCCGCCAGGCTGTGATGTCCTGCCTCGATGCCAAGTCCCCTGGCGATGTCTCCACCCCAGAAACCAGCGACGGCGGCGCCGACGGTGAGCAACACCACCGGCAGCGCCATGCTCAAGGGTTCGGCACGGTCGTGATCCCCATGCACATCCACCGCCTCCACCTGCTGCGGCCGTGTCACCAGGAAGATCATGCGGAACGTGTAGTACGCCGTCAGGAACGCCGCCAACAGGGCGACCACCGAAAATAGGGTGACGCCGTCGTGTCCAAGAGCGGCGAAGATCTCTTCCTTGCTGAAGAACCCACCCAATGGCGGGATCCCGGCCAGCGCCGCGCCACCCACCACAAGCCCCGCCGTGGCGAAGCGCATGCGGCGCCCGCCGCCACGGCCGATCTGCGCCATGTCGTTTGTCTCGAGGTGGTGGATGAACAGGCCGGAGCAGAGAAACAGCAGCGCCTTGAACAGTGCGTGCGTGATCAGATGGAAGACTCCGGCGAACAGACTGCCCGCCGCCAGACCCAACAGCATGAAACCAAGCTGACTGATCGACGAGTAAGCCAGGACCCTCTTGATATCCGTCGCCACCATCGCCATCGTCGCCGCCAACAGAGCTGTCATCGAAGCCACGATCAGGATGATCCCGAGGGTGGTCTCCGATCCCATGAACAGCGGGTGCAGCCGCGCCATCAGGTAGACGCCAGCAGCCACCATGGTAGCCGAGTGCAGCAGGGCACTGACCGGAGTCGGACCTTCCATGGCGTCTGGTAACCAAGTGTGCAGCGGAAACTGGGCACTCTTGCCGACGATGCCGACGAAGATCAACAGCGTGATCGTCGTCAGCACGGCAGGTGTCGCCTGTGCCACCAACCCACCCTCTGTTGCCAACAGGCCCGGAACATCGAAATGTCCTGCCACCTGCAGGACCATCAGTACTCCAATAAACAGGCCCACATCGCCGACCCGTGTCATCAGGAAAGCCTTCTTCGCCGCCGCCGTAGCCGACGGCTTCTCATACCAGAAACCGATGAGGAAGAAGGAGGCCAGGCCGACCAGTTCCCAGAAGATGAAGGTCTGCATCAGATCGACGGCGTAGACGAAGCTGAGCATTGCCCACTCGAACAACGCCAGCATGGCGAAGTAGCGCGTTTTGCTGGGGTCGTGGCCCATGTAGCCGAGGGAGTAGACCATCACGCATAACGTGATCAGCGCAACGGCGACGCCGAACATCAGGCTAAGGCCGTCCAGCAGAAAGCCGAAGCGCAGCTGGATATCGCCACTCGTAAACCACAGATAGCGCAACGGCTCCACAGGTCCCGCCGACAGCAGGCTGACGGCACCGGCCAGCGACAGGGTGCCGCCAGCGATGACGACGACCTGCGCCAGGCGTGGCTGCCGCATCAGAAACAGTATGGCCAGCACAAAGGCGGCGAAGGGCGCGAAAGTGGTGGCCAGAATGAGGTTGAGTGTGTCCACTATCCCTGCAGCTCCGTCAGCTGTTCGGCATCAATCGTCCGACGCGTGCGATACAGATTGACGATGATGGACAGGAAAATGGCCACCTCCGCCGCCGCCAGACCGATGATGATCAGCACGAAGATTTGGCCCGTCGTGGGATCGGTGACGCTGAACCTGTTGAAGGCCATCACGTTCAGGCTCGCGGCGTTCATCATCAGCTCCACGCCGATCAGTACCGCGATCAGGTTACGCTGCGACAGCACGGCGAATACGCCGATGCAGAACAGCATCAGGCTCAGGGTCAGGTACCCTTCAAGGGTCATGACGCGGCCTTCCGCTGCGGGCGCGCGATCAGAATTGCGCCCATGATCGCCAGTAGCAGCACTACCGACAGGGTTTCAAAGACCAGGTTGTAGTGCGTGAGCAGGGCGTGACCGATGGCGCCTACAGACCAGGCCTCTTCAGGAGCTGGCGACACCGCCGGGAAACGGGCAGCGCGCACCAACTGGAACACGCCGAGGCCGAAGGCTGCGGTGCACACCGCCGCGAAGACGGTCTTGGCGCGGTTGCGCTCTGGTGGTGTCACCGTCATGGCGATGGACAGCATCATGGCGAAGACGATGGCCACCGTGATGCCGCCGATGTAGATCAGCAGCTGCATGGCCGCAAGAAAGGGGCTGCCGAGATACAGAAACAGGCCGGCCACCCCGAACAGGCTGATCCCCAGGCCGATGATGGCGTAGAGGATGTGGCGGGTCCAGGCGGCCATCAGTCCACCGGACAGGACCAGGGCTGCGAAGAGGTAGATGACGGCCTGTTCGAGCATCTATCAGACTTGCGGGCTGGCGGCGTCGGTGTCCCCGCCCAGGGTTTCTTCTGCGGCTTTGGCCGCCGCGGCCTTCTTCGCTTCCGCCGCCGCTTTCTTGGCTGCCGCCTTCTTCGCCTCTTCGGCGCGCAGCACCTCGCGCACCTGCTCTTCGCGGTCGCGATACGGCTCCAGCAGGTCGTAGAGGAAGTCGTTGCGGCCGTACCCCGCCTGGTCGTACTCCCGACTGTAGCCCAGGGTGTCGGTGGGACACACGTCGAGACACAGGCCGCATTCTGAACACAGGGCGAAGTCGACTTCGAACAGGGTCGCCCGTTTCTTCCTCATACCCTCCGGACGCTCGCCCTCGATCACGATGCAGTCGGAGGGGCAGACCCGCACGCAGGCATTGCAGTCGATGCAGTCGTGGGAGCCGATGCCTTCGATCTCGATCAGGACGATGACGTTGCGATACGCCTTGGACATCTCGATCCGCTCGCGCGGATACTGCGAGGTGACCGGTCCCCGAAACACGTGCGCAAAGGTCACCTTCATACCTACCAGGAGCGACCAGGCGCCAACAAGAGTCTGTCTCAGCATAGCCACTCCCTACAGTAGTTTCAGTGCCACCGTCGTCAGCAGCAGATTGACCAGTGCCAGCGGCACTAGCACCGCCCACGCGTATGTCATCAGCTGGTCGAAGCGCAGGCGCGGGAAGGTCCAGCGGATCCACATCATCACCAGGATCAACCCGTAGACCTTGATGAAGAACCACAGCCACCCCGGCAGCAGCGGTCCGTTCCAGGCGCCGAGGAACAGGATCGTCGCCACCGCACTGACGATCACCATGTTGGTGAACTCGGCGAGAAAAAACGCGCCGAATCGCATTCCCGAGTACTCCGTGTGGAACCCTGCGACCAACTCCGATTCGGCCTCTGGGATGTCGAAAGGAGCCCGGTTCGTCTCTGCCAGGGCGGAGATGAAGTAGATCAGGAACGCCAGCGGCTGCACGAGCACAAAGGGGTAGGTAGCCTGGGCGCTGCCGATCTCGAACAGGCTCATGCTGCGCGTCATCAGCACGATGGGCAGCACCGCCAGCAGCAGCGGGATCTCGTACGAGATGTTCTGGGCGACGGCGCGCACCGCGCCCAGCAGCGCGTACTTGTTGTTCGAGCCCCAGCCGGCGGCGAAGATGCCGATCACGTTCAACCCGGAGAACGCCAGCAGCAGGACCAGGGCGATGTCGTAGTCGTGAAAAATCCACGTCTCGGACACCGGCAGCAGTGCCAGCAGGGCCAGCAGTGGGGCGAATACCAGCACCGGGGCGATCAGGTACAGAGGTCGGTGTACATGCTGCGGCGTCAGCAGCTCCTTGCTGATCAGCTTGAGCATGTCGGCCAGCGTCTGCAGGAGGCCGAAGGGCCCCACTTCCGTCGGGCCGAACCGGCGCTGGATGCGGGCGCTCACCTTGCGCTCGAGCCAGATCAGGGACAGGGCATTGATGGTGATGAACCCCATGATCACCGCCGTAGCTGCCCCCACGGCAATCCATACGTTGGGAAACTCCGCTATGAGGCCCATCGAGAGTCCGTTGGCGAAGGCGCTTTGCATGCGAGGCCGGCCCTCGCGGCCAAGATCAAGGCGCCCGAGCTAAGGTGGATTGGGAAATCCAACGTGCGAGGGCAACGCAGAGATTGGTCGTGAGGGCCGGCCGTAACACGAATGGTCTTTGTCAACGGGCTCCTAACGATCGATCTCGGAGATGATGATGTCGATGCTGCCGAGAATCGCCACCGTGTCGGCCAGCAGCGTGCCAGGCAGCACTACGGGCATCGTCGACACGCTGACGAAGGACGGCGTGCGCAGCTTGAGGCGCAGAGGCACATCGCTGCCGTCACTGTGGATGTAGATCCCGAAGTGGCCGCGGGCGGACTCGACTGCGAAGTAGTGGTCTCCCGCCGGTGGCCGGATCCGCTTCGGCACTTTGGCGGCCATGATCGGCCCGTCCGGGATGTCGCGCATGGCCTGCTCGACCAGACCGATGCTCTGCTCCATCTCCGACATGCGCACCATATGGCGGCCGAAGCAGTCCCCCTCCACTTCGGTGGGCACCTCAAACTCAAAGCGGTCGTAGATGCCGTAAGGTTCATCCTTACGTACGTCGCGGGCCACCCCTGCGGCGCGCAGACACGGACCGGTCACGCCGTAGCTGAGGCCCAGGTCGGCTCCCATCACACCCACACCCCTCGTGCGGTGGCGGAATATGACGTTGCCCGTCACCAGCTTGTGGATCTCTTCGAGCCGCCCCCTGAAGTGGTCACAGAAGTCGGCAACGTTGCGCAGGAAAACCTCGTCCACGTCCATCGTCACGCCGCCGAAGCGCCCGTAGCTGTAGGTCAGTCGCGAGCCGGTGACGTAGTCGAGCAGGTCGAGGATCTTCTCGCGGTCGTCGAACCCGTACAGAAAGGGCGTGATCCCCCCCAGGTCGAGCAGGTAGGTGCCCATCCACAACAGGTGGCTCGAGATGCGATTCAGCTCACCGACGACGATCCGGATGTACTCGGCTCGCTCGGGGACCTCGATCTGCATCGCCTTCTCTATGGCCTGGCAATAGCCGAGGTTGTAGATCATCCCTGACAGGTAGTCGAGCCGGCTGGTATTGGGAAGGAACTGCAGGTAATCCCGGTTCTCCGCCATCTTCTCGTGAGCCCGATGGGCGTAACCGATCACCGGGTCGCACTCCAAAATGCGCTCACCCTCCAGGTGCAGCCGCAGGCGCAGAACCCCATGCGTGGAAGGGTGTTGCGGACCCATGTTCAGGATGTAGGTCTCGCGGTCCTCGTCTTCCGGGACTAACTCCATCGTCGGCGTCGCAGTCGTCATTCGTCCCCCGCCGCCTCTTCCTCGACCTCTTCCTCCAACACGACCCCCGACAGCTGGTAACGCAGGGTGTCCTGATCGACGAAGTCCTTGCGCAGTGGATGTCCGACATAGTCGAGAGGCATCAGGATACGTTTGAGGTCCGGGTGCCCTTCCACTCCCACGCCGTGCATGTCGAACACCTCGCGCTCGTACCAGTCAGCCCCGGGGAAGACGTTGGCGATGCTCGTCGCGGGCCGATCATCTGTCAGCTTCGCACGCACGACCTGACGGTCGAGTTCATCGTAGCGTCCGAACTGATAGACGATGGAGAAATGGCCCATCTCTTCGACAGCCCGCTGGTCGAGGCAGGTGAGATTCTCGAGGTGATAGCCGGCGTCGCGAAACAGGGCGGCCACCTCCGGCATCGCCTCCGGGGCAGCCTCGTGCTCGCCGTGGTAGCCGCGCGTGGCGTAGTCCTGCTCGGAAGAGGCGGATACGCCGGCCAGCCGGATGAGTTCCTCACCAATCATTGGACGACCGTCGAGATCGGGAGTGGTGACGAGTGGTGGGGCGATCTCGACCTGGCGGCGTTGAGCCACTGCTCGGGCCAGAAGCCCACGTGCACGCGGCCCATCACGCGACGGTGGCCGGTGTCTTGTCCCCGGACCTGATCTTGTCCCGGAGCTTCAGAATGCCGGCGAACAGGGCCTCGGGCCGCGGTGGACAGCCCGGTACATACACGTCGACGGGGATAATCCTGTCGGCGCCCTCGATGATCGCGTATTGGCCCGGGTACTTGAAGGGTCCGCCGTCGATCGTGCAGCCGCCCATGGCGATCGCCCATTTCGGCGACGGCATCTGGTCCCACAGGGTCTTGATCACCGGTCCCATCTTGCGCGAGATCGTGCCCGCCAGAATCATCACATCCGCCTGCCTTGCGCTCGGCCGGAACACGCCGGCGCCGATGCGGTCCAGGTCGAAGCGAGAGGCGCCGACGGCCATCATCTCCATGGCGCAGCACGCCAGACCGAAGGTCAGAGGCCAGAGGGAGTTGGACCGCCCGATGTTGAACAGGTTTTCAAGCGTGTCCAGGTGGACGAGGGGACCCACCTGCTCGAGCAGGATCTCAGCGCTGTCCTTGTCTTCTGCCAACTCCGCTACCTCCAGTGCAGGACGCCCTTGCGCCAGGCGTAGACGAGTGCCAGGAACAGCACGCCGATGAACATGGACAGCTCGATGAGGTCTCGCCATACGTAGCGCCCTGAGTCGAACACCACCGCCACGGGCAGGATGTAGAGCACGTCGACCTCGAACACGACAAAGATCAGCGCGAACAGGTAATAGGCGATATCGAACCGCACCCAGGCACTGCCCTCGGTGTCGACGCCGCACTCATAGGTGTCGCGCGTCTTGGCGCCGCGTGACCGGGGCGCCAGGAACAGAGGCGCCACCACGGGCGCGATGCCGAGCACCGTGCCGATGACGAGCAGGGCGCCGAAGAAGGCGTATTCGGTGGGATCGCTCACAGCATTCCCCGGAGGCTGATGGGTAGCGGGCCAACAACTAGAAGCGCTGGCTTAAACTCCGTCTTCTCTGCCCTTGAGACAAGCCTCTGGGACTGCAAAAACCGACGGCCTGCCCGTCCTTGCGTGGCTCCGACGCGGCGATGTAGCCGCCATCGTCGAGACGGTAGATCAATTGACCACCCCCGAACTGGGCGGGGCCTTGTTCGTGCAACTCGTGTCCCCGTCGCTCCAGCTCAGCGCACACCTCAACACCGACGCTCGCCTCCAGCGCCACCTGCAGGCCCGTGTCGAAGCGCCAGCGCGGTGCGTCCAGGGCGGTCTGCGGGTTCTGCCCGTAGTCGAACAGGTGGACCATCATCTGTGCGTGCCCCTAGGGCTGCATGTGGCCGCCCATCACGCCATGGCTGATCAGCGGCATTCCGTCGCGGGTCACGAAGGCGGGGATGATCGTGTGGAAAGGACGCTTGCCGCCACCCACCTGGTTGGGATAATTCTCTTCGAGGGTGAAGCCGCTGCTCCGGTTCTGCAGACTGATCCCGGTATCCGGCACGACGACGCCGGAACCGAAGCCGGAGAAGTTGGACTGGATGAAAGAGATCATCCGGCCCTCTTCGTCGGCCGCCGTCAGGTAAACGGTTTCTCCCTGTCCGGGTGTACCGAAGGTTGGCGCCTGAGCCCGCGTCATGTCGATGTCGCCCGCCCGTCGCTGCAGATAGGCATCGTCGAGCAGGGCTTCGAACTCGATGTCCCGCGTGCCTGGGTCGCAGACGTATCGGTGCGCGTCGGCGAAAGCCAGTTTCGTCGCCTCGATCTGCAGGTGCAGGCTGTCCGCCGAGTCGACGGCATGCGCCGCCAGATCGAACTGCCGCAGGATACCCAGTGCGATGAGCGCCGTAATTCCCTGGCCGTTGGGTGGGATCTCGTGCAGGCTCTGGCCGCGGTAATCGATCTCCAGAGGGTGCACCCATTCCGGGTCGTGCGACGCCAGGTCGTCGGCTGTCATCAGCCCCCCGTCGCCTCTGCGTGGGCGACGATCTTCTCCGCCAAGTCTCCCCGGTAGAACGCCTCGCCCTTCGTCTCGGGAATTCGTTCCAGAGTACGCGCCTGCTCCACGAAGTGGAAGCGCTCGCCTACGGCGGGCACGCGGCCATCGCGCCGGAAGGCTGCGTGCCAGTCCGGCATGTCGGGGTAAGACCGCTCAGCCAAGGCCCACGACGTCGCCGTAACTGGCGGCACAAGCCATCCATCTTGCGCGTAGCGAATCGCCGGCTCGAAGAGGTCAGCGAATGGCAGCCGGCCAAATCGCTGCGACAGCACCATCCACGCCGACACGCACCCCGATACAGTGACCACATCCCATCCGCCCGTCGGCATGCTGTCGTACTTCGAGAAATGCTGCGGCGTCCACGCCTGTGGCGACCGGCCGGAAGCGTTGAGCCCGTGCAGCTTTTTGCCGTCCCAGAGGATGGCGAACGCATCGGAGCCGATACCGTTCATATTCGGCTCCACCACGGTCAGGGATGGCCGCCGCCAGGGCTGCGTCGATGGCATTGCCACCCCGCTGCATCATCTGCAACCCCGCCTGCGCCGCCAGCGGTTGCGACGTGGCCACCACATTGCGCGCCATCGCCGGCATGCGCCGGCTGGCGTACGGAAAATCCCAGTTCACGGCCCCCCCGTACCCGGCACGTCGACATCGACGACCATGATACGTCCGTCCCCCTGATATCGCTCTCGCCCCATCAGCGTTGACTGGCAGAGAAACAGCGTCTTCATCTCCGGCCCTCCCAGAGTGCAGGCATAGGAAGCGACGCCGTCCACATCGATTCGATCGACGATCTCACCACCTTCCCGCACGCGTACGAACCCCCCCGGCCCGCCGTAGATGTAATACGGCACGGCCACCCACAGGCAGCCCTCTTCGTCCATCGTGATGCCGTCCGTGGGCGCGCCGATGTCAGCCCACACGCGCCGGTTCGTCAACGAGCCATCGTCCTCGATGTCGAAGGCGGTCAAGCGGTTGGCAAAGGTCTCGGCGACGATGTAGGTACGACCGTCCGGCGACACCACAGGACCGTTGGGAAAGGTCATCCGGTCGGCGACAATACGCGCCGCGCCGTCGGGCTGGACGAGGATGATGTGGCTGAAGCCGGGCATGTTTCCCGGACCCGGGTGCCGCATCTCATCCAGTTCCTGAAAACTGCCGATGTAGCTGCGCCCATGGGCGTCGACGACCATGTCGTTGCAGCTGAATCCATCCAGGGCGAACATGTCGGCCACCGGGGTCACCGTGCCGTCATCTCCGATGGTGTTCAGCTTGCCGTCCAGCGATACGGCCACGAAGGTGCCGTCCGGCCACCAACCCAGACCCGACGGCATCTCGGGTACCGCCGCCACCGACTGCAGATTGCCGGTCAGGTCGACGGTCTTGATATCCTTGGCCAGGACGTCTGAAAACCACAGCTTGCCGACGCCATCACCATCGACGCGCCAGCGCGGACCCTCGGGAAAGAAGAGATTGTCCACGAGCAGTTCGGGTGTTCGTGTCGTCATCGTCATCATTCCGCTGTGATGACCGGCGACAGGCTGGCCCGCTTGTGCAGGTCGTCGAAGTCGGCCGAGCCGTCATCGTCGAGCAGGTCTGTGCTGCAGCCCCAGTCGTCCACGGGATTGTTGCCGTTGCCGTAGAACGTCCACTTCTGGCCGGAATTGGCGAAGTAGATCTTGCTGCCACTCGGCCGATTGACTCGGACCAGGCGTCGCGGCAGCGAATGGTCCACTTTCTCCACCCGGTAGTTCTCCAGGGCTTCGGGGTCCAGCTCGATCCCGAGGCCAGGCTCCTCGGGTACGCGGGCGTGCCCGTCGATGACGGGCATGCGTTGCTTGAGCAGGTTGTGCTCGTAGAGCTCGTGGCAGGTGATCGTCGGCCACTGGGCGGCGGACAGTACTGCGCTAAGGTGCAGTGAGAGCGCCGTCGTCGGCGCGGCGCCCACCATCTGCAGGAAGAACGGCATGTTCAGCGCCGCCGCCGTGTGCCCCTGGCTCATGATCTTCGACACACCGCCGCCGATCACCCAGCCGTCACAGACACCGCCCATCTCGATCCCCTCGCGGGCGCCGATCTGGCCATAGTGATGGGCGATGGACGTCTCGATCTGCGAGCGCATGAAGTGGTTGCCGGAGGCGTCGTGCCGCGGAATTGGATCCTCGAAGATCTTGATCTTCGGAAACGTCGTCTCCAATTCGCGCAACAACGGGATCGCGTTCGAGGCGTTGACGAGGAAGGCGTTCCAGTCAGCGTCGACGCGGAAATGGTCGGGTGTGACCCGGCTGATGCGATCGATCGTCTCGCGTACGTCGAACCATGGGCGCGTCTTGATCTTGATGCACGTGTACCCCAGCGAAGCGGCGACCTTTGCCTCTTCTTCGTATTTCTCCGGAGACATGTCGTGGTCCCAGAACGAGATGGCGCACCAGTCGCGCACCTTCGGACCGAGCAGCCGGTACACGGGTACACCCGCCAGCTTGCCGGCTGCGTCGAACAACGCCATCTGCAGTCCGGCTCCGAGGGAGTCGTCCCACATCGTCTCCGCCGGCGCCTTGCCGACGACACGTTCCTCGTTCTTCACCCGTCCCCAGGTGTAGTTCTGGATCGTCTCCCCCCAGCCAGTGAGACCAGCGTCGGTCTCGATCTTCGTGATCTCCAGTTCGGACCATGTGTGCACACCGCCGCGCTCCATCTCGCGGCGTACGCGGTCCACGAAAGGAACGTGTAGGAGGAACCGCTCGACCTTCGTGACTTTGGCGGTCATGTTCGACGCGTATCGATCACTCCGGCGGTGCGCCGGCGTTGACCCAGTCGACGATGAGCTGGATTTGGGCGGCGCTCAACGGTGTACCTCCCAGAGGCATCTGCGCCTTGGCCCCAGTGCCGCTAACCTTCTGCAGCAGATAGGATCCATCCGGATTGCACGGATCTATGCGCTTCAGGCTCGGCCTCTGGTTGCTCTGCACGTCGATGATCGACGCCGCGATATCGTCGGGCAACAGCGACATATTCTCGGATGGGAAGGACCCGTGGCAGCCTGAACAGTTCGGCGTGAAGATCTGGGCGCTCAACTGACTGAGGGTGACCGTCACGGCGGCCCCATCGACTGTGATCCCGTCGGCAACGGCGATTCCACAGTCCTCGACCAGGAGCCTGCCGTCCGGCCCGAGAGTGGACCCATCACCGCCGCAACCCAGCGATGTCAGGGCCAGCGACGTTGCGGCCGCAGTGAGCAGCCGTGAGATGGGCGTCATTCGTCCACTTTCATCATTTGGCCGGCGCCTCCACCGCCACCCAGCCCCGCTGTGGGCCGGGAACGCGTTCCTCTTCGAAACGCTGACGGATCTCATGAAATGTGTGCCACGTGTCCACCACCTTCTCGGGATGGGCCGGACTCTGCAGGACGAAGTCCGCCTCCGGCGGGTAGCAGGCGATCTCCTGCAATGGCCGGTCGGCGGAGAAGTCGGACGGCAGTTCGCCGAGGTTGCTCGGAACATCAGACGACTGGTAACGCACGTCGATGGCCCAGCGGACCACATCCTCCGTGTGCAGCGATGAGCTGTGTGGCGTCAGGTTGGTCATGAACAACACGCCGCCTGCGGGCACCGGCACGGTGACGGGCTCGGGGGTGGGCAGATCCTCATCCTGGATCACCAGGAAACCGCCAGGACCGTTCTTGTAGTGGCGCACGACGCCTTGCCGGTGAGCACGCGGCAACACCTGCAGACAGCCGTTCTCCGGATAGGTGTCGACGAGGGGGATCCAGCAGGTGACGATCAGATCCTTGTCACAGTGCGGACTGAAGTAGCCGGAGTCCTGGTGCCAGGGTACGGCACCCGGCGCGTAGGAGGGCATCTTGGGACGGATGCGATAGACCGACGAACCGACGATCTCGGGACCCACCAGGGATTCGATCTTGGCTAACAGGCTTTTGTTGGTGATAAACTCGAAGAAGGCCGGGCCGCTGTGGCCGCCGCCGGCCTTGCCGACGATGGGCGACAGGATCTCGTCACACTCGAGAAAAATCCGCGTCAGGCGCGTCTCGAAGGGCTCCTCGTCCCAGGTGCAACTGATCTTGCCCTCCGCCTGCAGGCGTCGCGCCGCCTGATCGATGACGGCAGTGATCTCATTGCGCAGTGGCTGGATCTCGGCGTCGGCGAAAACGTCGGGCACCATCAGATACCCTTGGTCGGTGAAGCGCTGAATCTGTTCCTGTGTGAGTCCGCTCGGCATAGCTGCTGTTCTCCTCAGGGCGGAGTATATCGGGACTGGATAGGGGGGTCAATCAGATCGCGGACTCCCGCACCGCGAACCGCTTGGCCGACCGCGCCTTCGCCTTGGCCGCCTCGACCTCGCGATCCCGTGTCGGCGCCGTGGTGACCAGTTCTGACAGCAGCTCACCGGTGGTAGCGGCGATCGCTTCGATGGCACGTTCGAAGGGGGCCTCGTTGGCCGCCGACGGCTTGGTGAAACCGCTCACCTTGCGCACGAACTGCAGCGCCGCAGCGCGCACCTCCTCGTCGGTCGCCGCCGGCGCGAAGTTGTAAAGCGGTCGGATGTTGCGGAGTCGAACCTCCCTGATTCTTAGACGAACTCGGATGACAGCTGGAACATCGCCGTCGGCACCTCGTCCCCAGCTGGCACTTTGCCCTGCGGGTTGTGGGCGAAGGTGTCCTGACCTCGCATTGAGTAGGCTTCAAAATTGGGCCACACCGACAGATCGCACTTCACCTTCGTCGGTGAAAGGCGCATCGTAAGTCCTACGCGACGTTCCCCTGTCGTACTCGGCCCCGATCCATGGATGAGCCCGTCATCGTGCAGTGACATCTGACCCGCCTGCAGATCCATCGTGACGATGTCGGCGGCGTCGAAGCTGCTCTCGTCGATGGCCTGCGCCAGGACATACTTTTCGCCTTCTACCAGCGAGTGCTCGTGCATCCCGGTACGGTGACTGCCGGCGACGACGCGCATGGCGCCGTTGCTGTCGTCCGTGTCATAGAATGCGAGCCACACGGTGACCGTCTCCCTGGGCGTCAGCGGCCAGTACTGGGCGTCCTGGTGCCACGGCACATCGGTGCTGACGCCGGGCAGCTTGCAGAAGAACTGGCAGCCCCACAGGAACATCTCCTCCCCGATCAGGTCCGCCACACAATCCAGGATCGCCGGTGTCGCGCAGAGGTCGTAGACCCAGCGGTTGGCTTTGTGCCAGCAGTTCACCTTGTTGATGTCGGTGCCCTCCGGCAGCTGACCCAGAAGTTCGTCGAAACGTTGCTGCATCACGGCCACGGCGTCGACATCGAACACGGGCAGATTCTTCACGTAACCGCGCTCGCGGAACTGTGTCTTCTCGGCATTGGTGAGCCGCCGGGTGGCGGCACTGGCGGACGGGCTCATACTATATAATATGAGACCTTGGTTCTACACGGAAAGGAAGCCCTTATGGCAGTCCCTGTCCCCGAACCCCGCGTGGCCCGCTTCGAACAGCTCGGCTATGGCATGTTCATCCACTGGGGGCTCTATGCCCAGCTGGGTCAGGGAGAGTGGGTCCAGCACCTGCGCAAG
>JAYZCA010000079.1:0-5776 GCA_036339235.1 Candidatus Latescibacterota bacterium
TCACCGTAGGAGAGCAGGTAGAGAGCCTTCAGCCACTCGAGGCTGGCGAAACGGCCGGCGAAGTCCGCGATCATCCTGTAGTCGTCCAGGTCGCGCCGCAGGGAGATGACGACCATCTCCTGGTGATTCTCGATCAGGAACAACACGAAGCGAGTATCGGCATCGCTCATCCCTATGCGCTCGCACAGGGTGCGGCCCATCTCCAAGCCCTCGCTGATGTGTTCGGACCGGCGCGACTTGCCCACGTCGTGCAGCAACATGCCGAGAAACAGCAGGTCCTTGCGTTCCAGTGACTCGTAGATCTCCCGCATGGAGCCCGATGCATCGGCGCGGTGCAGTCCCTCGAGCTGCTCGAGGCCCACGAGGGTGTGCTCGTCGACCGTGTAGACGTGGTAGATGTCGTACTGCACCAGGCACGTGGTCGCACCGAACTCCGGCAGATAGGCGCCGAGGACACCCAGCTCGTGCATCGCCCGCAGCGTCTCGGCCGCGCGGTACTTGCGCTTGAGGATGCGCAGAAACAGGTCGCGCGCCTCGGGACTGCCGCGTATATCATCGTCGATGAGATAGGTGCATTGACGCACGAGACCAGCCACCGGTTCGCTGAGCGCCAAGCGGCGGGTCTGGCTCAGTACGAATACGCGCAGCAAACGCAGGGGATCCTCGACAAACCAGTCCTCGCCGGCGGGCAGCTCGATCTCGTTGTCGATAGCCAACACTCCGGGTTCTAGCAGCAGTCGACGACCCTTCTTGCGGTGCGCCAGTAATCGTTCGAAGCCGAGACGCACGGCGTGGAATATGGCGCTGGCGTGCAGATAGTAGTCGCGCAGGAAAGCCTCCACGGCCAGCTCACGGCCGCGGTCGGCGCCGGTCCGGTTCGTCGTGCCTACGCGGCGCACGTGCCCATCCCGGGCCAGCGCGTCGCCGCCGCCGTCGACACTGCGGTCCGAATACGCCAGGGCTTGAGCCACCAGCGGTTTGCTCTCGTTCTCGAGCACGTCGTGCTTGCGACCGGTGGTAAAGTGCAGTTCGTGACGCACACGCCAGAGGAACTCGCGGCCGGCGCGCAGGGACTCGAGATCATCGTCGTCGAGATAGTCGGCGAAGACAGTGTCGATCGTCGACCGCCGAAGATGACACTTGAGACCCCACTCTAGCAGGTGGATCTCGCGTAGCCCACCGGGAGATTCCTTGACGTTTGGCTCGAGTAGATGCACTGACCCGGCGTGTGGTCCCCGCGCCAGGTGCAGTTTGCGAAGACGGGTGGCCGCAGCCCGCGGTATTTGCTTGAGCACCCGGTTCCGAAAATCGGCGAAGAGTTCGGCGTCACCCGCCAGCAGGCGGGCGTCGAGCATGGCCGTACACGACTCGAGGTCCTGCCGCGCCATCTTCGCCGACTCCGACAGCGTGCGGCTGCTGTGGCCGATATCGAAACCCACGTCCCACAAAGGGTGCAGGACGCCGCTGATGAACTCCGGCCCCTTGTCAGCCTCGCGGGCGAACAGGAACAGGAGATCCACGTCGGAGTGCGGAGCCATGCGGCGACGCCCGTACCCGCCGAGGGCCAGCAGCGCGTGTCGCCCCCGGCTCTTGTCGGCGGCCCCGGCGTGGGCATCCAGGACGATGGTGTCCGTCATGTCAGCGATGGCGCGCGCCGTGTCCAACCCCCCCGTTCCGTCGTGGTGGGCCTGCGCCAGTTCGTCCATACGCCGCTGGCGAAACCGCCGGCGAGCGTCTGTCGAGCCCGACTCGCCGCTGGCTTGCAGCGCCTCCTGCAGCTGGACTTCCGTCAACGGCCCCGTCCTTGGGAGCGGCGAGGGGTCGCCGGTTTCTTCGAATTTTTCGCCTTGCGATGTTGTGGACGTGCCAGAGCTGCAGCCAGGGCGCTGTCGAAGTCGTCCACCAACGTGAACTTCATCGACTTGCGAATTTCGGCGGGAACTTCCTCCAGGTCGTTTTCGTTGCGCCGCGGCAGCAGCACGGTGCGAATGCCGGCGCGCTGCGCGGCCAGCACCTTGTCGCGAACGCCGCCCACGGGCAGCACGCGGCCGCGCAACGTGATCTCTCCAGTCATGGCCACGTCGCGACGCACAGGTCTGCCGGTGAACATCGACGTGAGGGCCACCGCCAGTGCCACGCCCGCCGACGGCCCTTCCTTCGGCGTCGCCCCCGCCGGAACGTGCAGATGGATGTCGGACTCTTCCAAGAGGGTGGCGTCGATGCCCAGTTCTTCGGCTCTCGACTTCAGGTAGCTGAGCGCGGTCTGGGCCGATTCCTGCATCACCTCACCGAGCTGGCCGGTGAGGATCAAGTTCTTGCGACCCTTCATCCGCGTCGCCTCGATGAAGAGGATCTCGCCGCCCACCGCCGTCGCCGCCAGCCCCGTGGCGACACCGACCTCGTCGCCGCGCTCGGAGACTTCGGAGTAGAATTTTGCCGGTCCGAGGAATTCGGCGAGCCGTGCCCTCGTGATCGTGATCCTGCCCTTGCGTCCCTCGACGATCTGGCGCGCCGATTTCCGGCACAGGGCGCCGAGTTCGCGCTCCAGGTTGCGCACGCCCGCCTCGCGCGTGTACTCGTCGATCATCTGGGCCAGCACCTTGTCCGAAACCGTCATCTTCCTCGCCGACAGTCCGTGCTCGGTCAGCTGCCTTGGCAGCAGGTGACGTCGAGCGATCTGCACTTTCTCGTGCGGTGTGTACCCCGGGATGGCGATCTCCTCCATACGGTCGCGCAACGCCGGTGGCACCGTGTGCAGCACGTTGGCGGTGGTGATGAACATCGCCTGCGACAGGTCGAAGGGCAGATCGAGGTAGTGATCCTCGAAGGTCGAGTTCTGTTCGGGGTCCAGCACCTCCAGCAGTGCCGCAGACGGATCGCCGCGAAAGTCGGCACCCACCTTGTCGATCTCGTCCAGCATGAATACCGGGTTGTTCGACCCGGCCTTCTTCAAACCCTGGATGATGCGACCGGGCAGAGCCCCCACGTAGGTGCGGCGATGGCCGCGGATCTCGGCTTCATCGTGCACCCCGCCGAGGGAGATGCGCGTGAACTGACGCCCCATGGCACGGGCGATGGACCGGCCGAGGGATGTCTTACCCACCCCCGGAGGGCCGACAAAGCAGAGAATCGGGCCTTTCGTCTCCTTTTTCAGGCGGCGTACGGCCAGGTACTCGAGGATACGTTCCTTCACCTTGTCGAGACCGAAGTGGTCCTCGGCGAGAATGACGCCGGCCTGCTGCAGATCGAGGTGATCCTCGGTGGACTTCTGCCAGGGCAGGTCCAGCAGCCACTCGACGTAGGTGCGCGCTACCGAGTATTCGGGGGACGACGACATCATCTGCTGCAGCCGGCCCAGCTCGCGCTCAACGGCTTCGGCTGCTTCCGTCGACAGCCCCACTTCCTCGACCCGGCCACGTAGATCGTCGAGGTCGGCGCTGGACGGATCGGAACCGGACAGCTCCTTCTGAATCTGGCGCAACTGCTCGCGCAGGTAGTGCTCGCGCTGCGTCTTTCCCAGCCGCTCCTGCACCTGGTTCTGTATGCTGGCGCCCACCTCGAGGATCTCCTGTTCGCGCGCCAGCACGCCGGCGATGTACTCGAGGCGCTTGGCGATGTCGACCTCGGCCAGGACCGCCTGCTTCTCCTCGAGAGACTGGTCCAGGTAGAACGCCACGAGATCGGCCAGGCGTCCGGGATGCTCGATGTTGACGGCCACCACCTTGAGCTCCTCCGGAAGCTGCGGTGACAGGTCGACGACGGCCTGGAACTGGCTGTTGACGCTGCGCATCAGTCCCTGCACCTCAGTGGAACTCTCGTCCCCCTCATCCTCGAGCTTGCTCACATGGCCAAGAAGAAACGGATCACTCGACACCAGCGAATGCAGCCGGCCCCGTTCAAGTCCCTGGATGATGAAGCGCACGGAGCCATCGGGGAGTCGCCAGATGCGGTGGATCTTGGCGATGGTGCCGACGGCATAGATGTCGTCAAGGGTCGGTTCCTCCACCTCGGCGTGGCGCTGCGCGAAGATCCCGATGGGGGCACCCTCCTCGGCCGCCTGCTCCAGGGCGCGCAGCGAGCGCTCACGGCCAGCGTTGAGCTGGTTGGGCATGTGTGGATAGACAACGGTGTTGCGCAAAGGCAGGATGGCCATCGTCGGCAGATCGTTGCTGACGACGACGATATCCGTCGAGGTGTCCGGCGCGTCCGGCGAATCGGGCGTGTCCGTCGTATCGGATGTATCGCTCACTGGGGTCCCTTTCCTGCTCCGAGCCTACACTTCACCTTCGACGGGTGTCAAGCGAAAGTCGGAGGCTCGATGCGAGGCTCACCTACTTGACATCGTTGCCCGCCGCCGGGGATATTGCCGACATGACGCATTCGACCGAAGTCCCCCAGGAATCCGCTCTGCTTGCGGGCGTTGTGCTCCCCGGCGTGCCCGCGTGGGAGGTGGAGGAGTCCCTCGATGAGCTGGCCCGTCTCGCCGATACGGCGACGCTGGCCATCGTCGACAAGGTTCTGCAGAACCGCAGGCGTATTGATCCAACCTACTACATCGGGAAGGGCAAGGCGGAGGAACTGAGGGACCTTGCCAGCAGCCGCAATGCCGACATGATCATCTTCGACAATGACCTGTCGCCGGCGCAGATGCGCAACCTGGAGACCCTCACGAACAAACGCATACTCGACCGCAGTGCCATCATTCTCGACATCTTCGCTCTTCATGCCAGTACGCGTACCGCCCAGGTGCAGGTCGAGCTGGCCCAGCTCAGCTACCTAATGCCGCGATTGACCCGGCAGTGGAGCCACCTGTCCCGTCAAGCCGGCGGGGGCGCCATCCGCGGCATGGGTGCCGCCGGCGTACGTGGCCCGGGCGAGACCCAGCTCGAGATCGACCGCCGGCTGATCCGCGGCCGCATCGGCCAGCTGCAGCGTGAACTCTCTCGGATCAGTGGGCGTATGGCGACGAGCCGCAAGGGCCGCGCCGACTCCTTTCGCGTGGCGTTGGTGGGTTACACGAACGCCGGGAAATCGACTCTGATGCGGGCCTTGTCCGGTGCCGAGGTCCTCATCGAGGACCAGCTCTTCGCAACCCTCGATTCGACGACCCGCGCCGTCGACATCGACTCGCGTCACAAGATCCTGCTCACCGACACGGTCGGGTTCATCCGTCGCCTGCCCCACCACCTGTTCGCATCGTTCCGCGCCACTCTCGAGGAAACCATCGAGGCGGACCTGCTGCTTCACGTCGTCGACCTGAGCCACCCGCACTACGACCACCAGATGGAGACCGTGCAGGGCGTGCTCAACGACCTCGGTGTCGAGGATCGACCGACGCTGACCGTGCTCAACAAGATCGACCAGATCGGCGAAGGCGACGAGGTCGAGCCCCTCGTGCGCGCCGCCGCCGACCAGGCTCATCGTGTCGCCATCTCAGCGCACACCGGCGCCGGCCTCGACGTCCTGCGCGCCAAGATTCTGTCCTACTGTCAGGAACACGAGATCACCCTCGACCTCAGGATCCCCCAGGCGGAAGGCCGCCTGTTGTCGCAGCTGCACGAACAGGGCGAGATCCTCGAGCAGAGCTACGACGCCGACGAGGCCCATGTGCGTGTCCGACTCGGTCGCGCCTGGGCCCAGCGATGGAACCTCGAACGTTTTCAGCTGAACTGAGAGCTACTCCTTTACTGCACCCGCCGTCAGTCCCCGGATGAAGTACCGCTGCAGCGACAAGAAGACGACGATCACCGGCAACACACTCAGCAAGGCCCCCGCC
>JAYZCA010000080.1:0-3703 GCA_036339235.1 Candidatus Latescibacterota bacterium
AATACTCGTGGTCCACCCTCGGCGCTACCACGCCGAAGAGGCCCGGTTCGCCAAGGGTTACGGCGTTCTCGAAACTCGGATCGTCCTCGGCGATGCACAGCAGGTTCTGCATGAACGCCGTCAGCCAGCCGGCAACCCGGCACAGGCCTGTCGGGGCGTGGTGCTCGATCACCTGTCGCGCTGGCGTGTAGATGTCTTGGATCGTCCCCGTGGCGGTACCGAGCCTATCGCGCATATCGTCGTAGAAATCTGTGAAGCACAGCTGCTTGTGAAACGTGTCCTGCGGGTTTGTACGGGCGTAGAACACGCCGGCAACAATGGCGTTGCAATGGCGCATCAGGCGACGGCCGATCCAGCGCCCCCCCGTGGGAGACTCGCCGAGACCGGAACGCAGCAGCAGCGCTGGTGTCTGCAGTGCCCCGGCAGCCACTACAACCCTTGACGCCGAGAAGGAGTGGGCCTTTCCCGTGTCCGCGTCGACACATTCAACCTCGACGACGCGCCCGCCATCGATTTCCAGTTTCACGGCGATCACACCGGCGCGAATCTCCAGCCCCTGCGCCTGCGCGCGGCGCAGGACCGTCGCCGTCAGATCGTTCTTCGCCTCGATGCGGCACGGGTAGCCGTCGCATGTATTACAAAGGATGCAGAGAGGGCGCGAAGTGTCGCTGAAGTTCAGTGCCATCGGCAGAGGAAATGGGTGATACCCGAGAGCGTGCGCCGCGTCGTGCAGTCTCTTTGCTGGCGGCGTGAAGTCGATGGACGCCCGGGGGTACGGAGCGGAGCGGGGTGGATCGTGAGGATCGGCTCCGGCAACCCCGTGTACGTCCAACAGAGCTTCGGCCCGCGTGTAGTGTGGCTCGAGTTCGTAGTAGGTGACAGGCCAGCGGTCCAGGTCCGCCGGGCGCAGGCGCAGCGACGCACCGCCGTAGAACACCGATCCACCGCCCACCACCTGGTGGTGGCTCATGTCGCTGTAAATGCTAGCCCCGTACTGGCGCACGTGGACGGGAGAAGGGCTGCGGTAGCGATCCCCCAGAAGGATCTGTCGGGGATCCCAATCGCCGTCGTCCCGAGCCACCGGTTTTCCACGCTCCAGCAGCAGGACGGACAGTCCCGCCTCGGTCAGTGCCAGGGCGGTGAAGGCGCCGCCGAAGCCGGATCCGACGATGACGGCATCATGGGACATCGGGCGTACTCGATAGCTCCCAAATGTAAAGGGCAACGAGACCGGCCATGATTACCAGCGCGGCGTAATGATACTTCTCGCGTGTCTCCAATTCGTGCTGATGGCGTTCGATATCGGGGCGAAACTTTCCCGACATGTTGCGCTGGATGTAGGTCTTGTAGTACTCCACCGCGAACCGCTCCAGACCTCCGTTCATATAGATCAGGAAGCCGAGTGACACCGGTGCCTGTCCCTGTACCTCGTTGACGTAATAAAACAGCGGGCTGAGCACTGCCAACACGACCCCGGAGCGCTGGAACTTGAGTGGCTTGAAACCCTCGAAGGGTGCGTCCTTGTAGGCGCCCCCCAGCGATACCAGTAGTCCCGTGGCGTACGCGGTGACGGCGAACCAGAGGAACTGTTCGATGGTGACATCGATCGACACCACGGCGAAGACGACGGCGACGATCGCCGCACCCACTGCGTAGCGCGTCAGATCGCTGGCCACGTGATGGCCGAAGAAAGTGATCCGTGAAGGCACGAAATACTTAGCCTGATCCTCGGTGCGGAAAAAGCCCTTGTAGATCTCCGCCAGGAAACGCTCCAGACCCATGGTCACGAAAAATAATTGGAAGAGGCCCAGTGCCATCACCCGCTCGTGAAAGGCGGGCAGGGCATAAAGCGCCGCGAAGATGACGACGTTGAAGTAGACGCTGCGCGGGAACGTCTTCGGTTTGAAACCCTCGTAGGGCGAGTCCTTGAAGGCACCCCAAAGAGACGTGTAGAGACCGGAGACGGCGGCGACGATTGGGAGAATGGCGGTTGACATGAGAGGCAAAGATATCGGACCGTCGCAGGGGGCGCCACGAGGTCGCCCTTCTTGCCGAGGGGATTCAGGAGGCTATCTTTCGCGACTCTTGAGCCTCCCCAATCCTGGAGCTTTCTTATGCGCCTCGGCGTTGTGGGTATGATGCCCGCCGACTTCCGTGATCTCACCGCCGCCCACCTGGCAGCCATCGCCGACTTGCAGCTCACCGGCGCCTCCAGTCATGCCCCCATCGATGGACTGGGCGATGTTACCAGAGCTCAGTGTGCGAAGGTGCGGGCCTTAGTCGAGGCGGCGGGTATGGACTTCGTCCAGTTCGGCCTCGGCTACGGCCAGTGCCTGTTCGATCCGGACGCCACGGTCATCGCGCCTCTTCTCGACGGCATCGGTCGAGGCATCGAGGTCGCCGCCGAGTTGCGGGCCCACTTCTGCCTGCTGCGCACCGGCAGCCTCAACCCGCGCGGCTCCTACAGTGCTTCACCCGACAATCACCACCCCGAGTGCCGCGATCGTCTCGTCGCAACACTGCGCGCCATCGCCGACAAAGCCGAGAACGCGGGAGTCACCATGGTTGTCGAGACCCACCTGCTGACGATCATGGACTCCCCGGAAGCGAATGCCTCCATTCTCGCCGACGTCGGCTCGGATCACATGCGCGTCGTCATGGACTGCTGCAATCACTTCCAGGCCGTGTATCAGGTTTACGATTCACGTGCCCGCCTCGATCACATCTTCCGACTGATGGGTCCCATCGCCGGCTGTGGTCACCTGAAGGACGCCGCCGTACGCGACGGCTTCGTCAGCCACATCGACGAGGAAGTCCCCGGAGAAGGTGACCTGGATCTCGGCTATCTGCTGCAACTGTGGCAGAAGAGCTACCCCGACGGTTACATGCTGCTCGAACACCTGCCGAATGAGAAGTATCCCCTCGCCGCCAGCAACGCCCATCGAATCGCCGCCGCCGCCGGCGTGGAGGTCCACTGATGTCGATGCATCACGTGCAGGTCAGTCGTGCCGAAGTGGAGGTTCTGTTCACACTGGAAAAGGAGGGGGGCAAGCCGAACGGGCTGCAGTACGACATTCCCAACGATCGCCTCCTCGTTGCCGATCAGGCCGACGGTGCGCTGATCACCGTCGAGGATCCGCGCGGTGCGCTGCAACAGAGCAGCTTCGCCGCCGGTTCCACCGGCCCCAGCGGCGTCACCGTCATGCCCTGGAACGGCAAGCTGATAACGATCTTGTCCGGCACCCACGCCTCCGATCTGACCGTCATCGAGGCGGATGATGACGTCTACCACGTCGACCACCACGGCGTCGGCACCGGCATCGTCGGTTTTTCCAAGGAGCCGGTCACCGGCCAGCACACCGGATTCCACGGTCTGGAGTGGGATGGAACACATTTGTGGGCGTCGTCGCCTCCGGGCAGGGCGATCTTCCGTCTCGATCTGCAACCCGATGCCGATGGTCGTCCGTCGATCACAGGCTGCAGCTGGTTTCCGCTGGCCTTCGGCGACCGCTGCCACGGGCTGGCCTGGGCCGATGCGGCGAAGCGCACCGTCTGGTGCAACGACACCACGTTGAACACCGTCTATCGCTACGACACCGTCACCGGAGAATGCCTGGCAATCCTCGTCCTGCCAGCTGATGCCCCGCAGAGCCACGGCATGACGATCGTCGACGGAGATCTGTGGTATTGTGAGGACACGACG
>JAYZCA010000081.1:0-7809 GCA_036339235.1 Candidatus Latescibacterota bacterium
GTTCAAATGCGCATTGTCCAGATTTCCGATATACATCTTGCCCCGTTCAGGCCGAGCACATTGCAGCACTTCCAGGTAGCGTTAGAGTTGGTGGCGAAAGAATCTCCGGACCTGGTAATCATCTCAGGCGACATCTGTACCAACGGAGACAACGATCCATCTCACTATGGCTATGCCAAGGCCTATCTGGAGAATCTGACCATCCCTTGGAAGGCGATCCCCGGTAATCACGACGTGGGCTGCCATCTGAACGAGCAAACCGGAAAGACTTTGAAGATGGAGGCCCTCGAGCGCTTTCGGGAATTCATCGGACCTGACCGCTGGACCGAGCAAGACGGCAGTACCAAGATTGTCGCCATCAACAGCGAACTCCCCGGCAGTGGCTCTCTGGAAGAACGCGAGCAGTTGGCATGGATTGAGGATGAGCTAGCCTCTACACCTTCTGGAGGAGCTGTAGTTTTCATGCACTCGATGGTCTACATAAGCGACGTTGACGAGAAATCGTGCTACTGGACTCTGGAGCCCGATCCCAGGAGGGAGCTATTAGGCGTCTTCCACGAAGGTCCCGTCAAGGCCGTCTTCAATGGCCACCTGCACTGCCACTTTGAGATAGAACACGATGGCCTGCCGATCTACTCCTGTCCCGCTATCGGCTTTTCTATCAAAGATGATCCCTTTCCAGAAAGAGGGGACAGTCGAGAGGGTTATTTCGTGATAGACATATCAGGCAAGGGCATTTCATATGAGAAGAAACTATTGCCTCCTGATCGCCTGGAGTAGATCCGCTCGAGGGTGCCTCGGTTGAAGTGGGTCAGTGGATTGGTCACTTTACGGTACCCTTCGCCGGAGGAGTGAAGCGCCCTCTCCGGCGAGTAGCAATCCCAGGGCGCCTGGAGTGTGAATGGCATGAGCACCCCCGTCACTCTCGCGGTCGTCGGTGCCGGCAGCCGCGGCAGCGGCTACGCCCGCCTCGCCGAGCAGCTGCCCGAGCGCGCCCGCGTTGTCGCTGTCGCCGAACCGCGAGACCTCTACCGCCAACGCCTGGCCGCCCAGCACGGCATCCAGGCAAGCCAGGTCTTCAGCGACTGGCGCGATCTCGCCGCCTCGCCAAAACTGGCTGACGCCGTCCTCGTCTGTACCCAGGACGCCATGCATGTGGAACCGGCGGTGGCCTTCGCCGAGGCAGGCTACCACGTCCTGCTTGAGAAACCGATGGCGCCGGAGGAAGCTGGCTGCCGGCGAATCGTCGACGCCATCGAGAAGGCAGGTGTGTTTTTCGCCGTCGCCCACGTGTCGCGTTACACGACCTACAGCCAGCGGTTGAAGGCCATGCTCGACGATGGTCTCATCGGCGACGTGGTGTCACTGCAGCGACTCGAGCCGGTCGGCTACTGGCATCAGGCGCACTCCTTCGTGCGCGGCAACTGGCGCAACGAGACCGAGTCTTCGTCGATGCTGCTGGCCAAGTCCTGCCACGACCTCGACTGGATCCGCTACATGATGGGCGTCTCCTGCGAGGCGGTCTCCTCCTTTGGGTCGCTGCGCCATTTCCGCCTCGAGGAGCGGCCGGAGGGTGCCGCCGAGCGCTGCCTCGACTGTGCCGTCGAAGCCGACTGTCCGTACTCAGCCAGAAAGATTTACCTCGGTCGTCTGGAGCAGGGCCAGGTCGGCTGGCCACTCGACGTGCTGACTCCCGAGCCGACGGTTGAGAGTGTGACGGCGGCGCTGCGCGACGGCCCCTATGGCCGCTGCGTCTACGCCTGCGACAATGACGTCGTCGATCATCAAGTGGTGAACATGCGCTTCGCCAACGGCTCCACCGCCGCTTTCACCATGACCGCTTTTACCGAGGCCGGCGGACGCCGCACCAACATCTTCGGTACCCGCGGCCACCTATTCGGAGACGGGCAACACATCCATCACTTCGACTTCCTCACCGACAAGACGGAGGTCGTCGACACCGCCACCGGCGACGCCTCGATTATAGGCGGTCATGGTGGTGGCGACGGCGGGCTGATGGACGGCTTCGTCCGCGCCGTCGCCGCCGGCGACCCGTCGTCGATCCTCTCAGGTGCGCGGGAGACACTGGAATCCCACCTCATGGTCTTCGCGGCCGAGACCGCCCGCCGTGAAGACCGCGTCGTCGCCGTCGACAGCGGTTGTTGACAGCGGTCGTTGACAGGCCGTTGACGGCGTTCGCTGACGGCGCCGTCGTCGATTCATGGGGGACGTGACCGGGGAGTGTGCAGGTCCTGGCGGCTTCCGGCGGAAAGTACAAGCACACCGGCCCGCGAAGGGGGTCCTTCAGCGCATATGCGCATCCGCCGCGTGCTCGACGCGGACGCCATTCTTCATGCGCAGCAGATCGCGCTGCCGCGGCGTCAGCTGATCGTGCCACTCGGCCGGAAAGCCGTCATGGGGATCACACTGGAACAGCAGCATATGCTTGCGGTAGTGTCCGAACAGGGCGTAGCGGTCGGCGTCGCTGGTGTTGGCGCCTCCCGCGTGCCAGGTCTGGCCGTTGAAGACGATGACACTGCCGGCCGGCGCTTGCGGCTGTACCACGTGCTTGACCTCCATGCCCTCCGGAGGCTGCACCAGACCACTATGGTGGGAGCCTGGGACGACACGAGTGCCTCCGTTGGCAGTGCTGAAGTCGCTCAGCAGCCACACCGTGTTCATCATGACCGGCGTGTCCATGTTGAGCATGTATCGCGGAATGTCGCTGTGCAGCAGCTGCTCGCCGTCGCCGGGTCGCACGATGCGCGAGTTCAGGCTGCCGAGTATGAGCGACTTTTCGAGAAAGTGCTCCAGCAGCGGCAGGATCCTGGAATGGTCGATGACCTTGAAAAACACGGGATCCATCGTCGGGAGGTTGGCCACATGGCTGGCCGATCCCCGGTGCGTGTGCTCGGTGCCGTGCTCGCGCTGGCAGCGAATCAGCGCCTCCTTCATCTCCTCGACCTCGTCGGCGCTCAGCACATCGTCGACCAGCGTAAAGCCGTACACTTTGATCTCGGCAATCATCTGTTCGTGTTCGGTCATAGCGCTCCTCATGGCTTGGACGGGTGGTCCAGACCGTCTTCAACCCAGGCCTCGCATCCGGAAAACGGCATATGTTCCCCCTCGACATACGCCGGTCGCTCCGCGTACGAGTTGCCGACTTCCGCAACAATGGCACCTCGGCACATGATGTTGGCGTGGCCTTCGGTGGTGACCTTTGTCGTGGTGGGGATATAGCGAAGGGTGAGACCCACTCGCCAGCGGTCAGAGGTGTTGGCATTCGAGCCGTGAATGATCGTCGGGTTGTGGATCGAGACGTCGCCCGCCCTGAGTTCGATATTCACGGCGTCGCCGTCGTCAATGTCATCTGACCGCATGCCGACTCCGAGGACATACTTGTCGGGGTCGAGCGCGACCATTTCGCTGCGCTTCAGCAATCGGCGGTTCTGGGTGCCAGGCAAAACTCGCATGCAGCCGGTCCCGATCGTCGACTCCGTGCCTGCGACCCAGAGGGTGGCAACGTCCATCGGCTCCAGAGGCCAGTACGAGCCGTCCTGGTGCCACTGAACGGCCTGGCCCGTGGCGGGCCTCTTGGCGATGTAGTGGGCGGCGAACATGGCGACGTTCGGCCCCAGGAACTGCGCCGCGATGTCGACCAGCCTGCCGTCGCGGACGAGGCGATGCATGAATGGGTCATTGACCATCAGGCCGTGACCCAGTCGCTCCGGACGCACATCGGGGTGTCTGTCGCACAGCCAGTGGACGTGCTCGACCATCTCGGACGCCAGCTGCGCGTCGATGGCGTTGCGCGCGATGCAGTAGCCGTTCTCGTCGTATTCCTGTCTCAGCGTCGTCATCTAGGGAATTAATCCTCGTGGCCGTGCCTATGAGCAGCCCGGCCGCAATCAGCCGCGCTCCACCCTCACCTCCGGCTGCTCCGCCGCCCACTCCGGCCCCGCCAGCGCCTGCGCCAGCGTCGAGACGGCCGTCACTGCGTGCGCGCAGGTGGCCTCTTCGGAGATCGTGTAGATCTGGTAGCAATAGGAGAGGGTATGGAATCGCTCGGTCAGATTGGCGAATTTGCCGCACTCTACCAGCGGTAAGTCGGGGGTCAGCGGCGTGACGCGCCAGGCGGCGTTGATCTGCATCAGGGCGTCGTCTACCTGGCGAACGCGCCCGTGCATCGATTCGGGAAACCAGTCCAGCGACATGCGGTTCAGCTTGTGAAAGCGGTTGTCCTGGTAGTGGGTATGGAATTCAAGGTAGGCAGTGGGCACAATCTTCTGGGCATAACGCCATAGCGCCTCCGACTCCGCCGGAGCCGGCTCACCACGGACCACATGTCCGAAGCTGAACATCGGCACCTCGCCCACGGCATTGGTCACGGATCGTCCATTGGCCGTGCCATCCGGATTGGGCAGGGGAACAAAGCAGAATCGGAACCGCTCCAGAAGTCGTTGTGTCAGCATGCTGCGGTCGGTCAGCCAATGGGCGACGGCCATGACCGGACGCGCCGCGGGTTCAGCCGGCTGCATGGTAGCGACGATAAGGACTGTTTCCTCCCGCGGTTCCGTTTCCAAGGCGAGAATCGGACGGTTTTCCCGTGTGCGCCCGAGCTCCCTCAGGGACAACAAGCTGCCAGCCCTCGACGCCAGGTCCTGCATGTCTTCCTGTATCCGGGTCGTCGACACATACGGCTTGTTCGCCAGCCGGATGACCTCTCCCGGCGCCACGGCCACGGTCAGATCAGCATATTCGCGCTCGACACATTGGGTATATTCGTCGGCAATGGGGCGCCACCGTTCCCCCCTATAAATCCAATATGGAGGTGCCATATAGCCCTTGCCGGATGTCTGCGTAAAAAGGCATCGGACCCTGCACTGCAGCGAATCCGCAGCCGAGGAGCGCAAGCGCACGTGAAAGGCGTACTCACGCGGCACACCAGCGCCACCGAAGTGCTGATTTAGCGCCTGCAGAAACCAATCCGGCACCGACTCGGGTTTCGGCTCGACGGCATAGGCAGCTGCGGCGATCTTGCGGATGGCCCCACCGCTGCCGCATTCGAAATCGGCATCTATGTGTATGTGCGTGTCGGGGTCGGTATACATCATCCAGATACGGCTCTACTTCGAATTGTCAGGATTCAGGCCATCCAATTCCGCTAGAACAAAGCGGCCATCCTGACGGATGACCGCACCGTCGAACTCGATCGTACCACCACCATTGTCCGAGGTCTGTCTCATGACCATGTCCCAGTGAACAACGGAGCGGTTGCCGTTGTCGGCCTCCTCGTAAGCTTGTCCCGGGGTGATGTGGAAGGAGCCGGCGATTTTCTCATCGAACAGGATGTCCAACATCGGCGTGGTGATATGCGGGTTGAAGCCGATGGCGAACTCGCCGATGTAACGGGCGCCTTCATCTGAATTCAGGATATCGTTCAGCTTCTCCGTGTTATTGCTCGTCGCCTCCACAATCCTGCCATCTTCAAACAACAGGCGGACTTCAGTGAAGGTGGTCCCGTAATAGAGCGTCGGGGTGTTGAACTCAACGGCTCCCTTAACCGAACTGCGAACCGGCGCCGTGAAACATTCGCCGTCTGGGATGTTGCGGTCTCCTGAGCAGCCCACACTCGCAATGTCCTTTATGCTGAACGTCAGGTCGGTACCGGGGCCCGTGAGGCGGACCTGGTCCGTGCGGTCCATCAGCTCTTTGAGCGGCACCAGGGCCCGTGCCATGCTGCCGTAATCCAGGGTGCAGACATCGAAGTAGAAATCCTCGAAGGCTTCCGTACCCATCTGGGCCTGCTGCGCCATGGACGGCGTCGGCCACCTCAGGACGACCCATTTGGTCTTGGGGACGCGAATATCGAAATGGACCGGCTTGAGCCAGTGCTGTTCGTACAGACGCATCGCCTCACTCGGCACATCCGACATTTCCATGACATTCTGGCTGCCGCGCAGGGCTATATATGCCTGGACCAGCTCCATGCGATGGGATTCACAGGCGCCGATGGTCTGCATGGCGGCAGTGTCGCCGGCATGGACCAACTCGCGCATGAGGCGCTGATGCTTGACCGTAACCAGGGGCACACCGCCCGCATCTCGAATGGTGCGAATCAGGGCGATCACCATGTCATCGGGAATGTCAAACGCTTCAATGAGGACCTTCTCACCCGATTGAATCTGTGTCGAGTGTCCTACCAGCACGTTGGCGAGATCGTAGTAGCGCGTGTCGTACATGAACGTGTCCCGGAAGTTTGGGTTGGCAGGGCGAATCTGAGCGTCTGAAGTATAGGAGGGATAGAAGCGGCTGGTCAATGGAGGGGCTACAGGCACCGCAGGGGGTTGAGAGGTCGGCGGATCCCCTCTTCGCCCGGTCTCGAAAAGCCTTTGGTCAGCCGCGGCCACAGCACCTCTTGAACTTCCTGCCGCTGCCGCACGGACACGGCTCATTGCGTCCCACCCCAGCCACCGGTTTGCGCACCGTCTTGCCACGCACCGAACCGTCGTCGCGGAAGGCGGCAAGGTAGCCGTCAACGGCGCCTTCGACCACCGTCGACCACGAAGAAGCCAACGGAAAGCGCCCTGTCGACGGCAGGTGGTCGAGAAACGCCAGCAGCAGTTCGGGGAAACGGCGTCGCGGCGCCAGCGGCAGATCGACGTGAGCGACGCTCAGCATCGCCTCCTTCACCGTCAGCGCTGTCGGCTCGTCGCCGGCGGCGTCCGCCCAATACGCCAGCAAGGACTCGGCATGCGCCTTCAGATCGCTGTCGAGAAGCAGAAAATGCTGCGAGTGACAGAATTCAGCTGCCGAGTCGCTCAACGAGGCACCGATGGCCATGGGATCCTCCCTCCTTCCCGTCGTCTCCGCCCGCCGCAGCATTCAAGGGGTCGGTCACTGTCAGTCGTTGCCAGCAGAAGGTTTCGTAGAGCCACCATGCGTCCCGGCCATCCACCAGGTCCGCGAGGCGCTCGTATCCTTCAGCGCCGGGATGGTGTGTGTGGTGCCGCAACCGCCATCGGCTGAAGAAGATCGCCATGATCAATCAGCACATCAACGGCCTGGCGCATGATGCGCGAACAGACAGGCTCCGCCCAGCAGGGCGGCCAGGACCAGCAGGACGAGGCCGGACGTCCACACCAGTTTTAGGGAGACGGCGGCCCAAAATAAACAGACAGGGCGAAGCGGCCGACGCGGAGCAGACTCAACTCCTGGCCGGCCAGCTGCAAAGCAGCGCTGTGTGGGCGCAGCAGAAGGCGGTCGAAATCGCCGCTCTTGACCATGGTCTCGAAGGAGCTGAACCCTCGCGAGGTGGCGTCAATGAGGAAAATATCTCGGCAGGCGATCGTCGATACGTGCTATTCAACTTCAAAACTGCTTTTTGCCATTATTCCCAAGAAGACGATCAAGTCCAGAATGTCGAGACTAAGTAACTCAATTTCGGAATCCCCAGATCTTCGAACAGAGCCGCCCGGATCAATCGAAAAATCATCGTCTGGAGATACATCGTAGTCAGCGATCGTAATATCGTTTGTATCGAGGAATCGCAACTCGCCGATAGTAATATTGACCCTGCGCGCATTGGGGTTTGTCATCGTTATCATATATCCGCCAGCCACGATCACACGGCCATCGGCTCGGCTAGCCGATCCTGTAAATCTCCATACTGTTTCGGTAAAGACTTGGGATGATGAATACACCCAATTCTTACCGTCCCATTCCTGTATAGGAAAATTAAACTCGTTGACGCGAGAATCGGTATCAATTTGGACAACAGGGTTCCCGCCGCTCTCTGAACACCCGGAT
>JAYZCA010000082.1:0-6298 GCA_036339235.1 Candidatus Latescibacterota bacterium
CTCAAGGCAACGCCCACCACCGGTGTCAGGAAGCCGAAGACCCCGAGACGGCCGGCGCTGTGCCGCGACAGCAGGAATACGAGGATGATGAAGCAGGCGCCGGCGACGACGACGCCCTGGTAGAGCACACCCGCCGCCGCCCGCCAGCTCCACTCGTAGCCCGCCGTACCCTCTACAAGCAGGCTGAATCCGACGAATACGGGCAGACTCATCAGCGCCTGCCAGTAGAGCACCTTGTACGGGTGCGCCTCGGCGACGAGTCGCTTCAGGACCACCTGTCGCAGACCCAGCAGTGCCGCGCTCAGCAGCACGAAAGCATCCCCGATCAGATACTGGGTGGCCGTCCAGGCGAAGCTCTCGGCGAACATGCACATGATGCCGGCGAAAGACAGCGCCATGCCGGCCACCTGCCGCCGTGTCAGGCGGTCTCCGGGAATCAGAAGGTGTGCACAGATGGCGGTAAAAAAGGGATAGGCAGAGATGAGGACGATGGAACGACTGGCTGAAGTATGCAGGGTGCCGATGTTCAGCGTCGCGATCTGCACGACGAACAGCAGGCACAGACCGGCCAGCGGCTTCCACTCCCCCGCGTCGAGGGCAATGGGCTGTCGCGTGACGGCGGCGGCCGTGGCCACCACCACCCAGCCGATGCCGAAGCGCGCCGCCGCCAGCGCCAGGGGCGGCATGCCTTCGAGGCCGACCTTGATGGCCACCTGGTTGCCGCCCCACAGCGCTGCCGTGAGCAGGGCCAGCGAGGCGGCACCGGGGCCGATGTGGTCGAGAGAATAGGTGCGGGCGATCAGTCGACGATCTTGGCGCTCAGGATCGTGTCCAGGTTCGGGTAGTGCTCGTTGAGATAGGCGTTGCCGCCTTCGAAGATCATGCCCTGCTTGGGCGCCTGCTTGTACTCGGAGTTGATCGCCTCCACCACCTCCATGCCTTCGGAGACATGTCCGAAAGGTGCGAAGCCCTGGCCGTCGAGGTTGTTGTTGTCGGCATAGTTGATGAACAGGTGCGTGGAGCGCGCGTTCGGAGACCCAGGTTTGGCGAAGGTAATCGTGCCCTTCTTGTTGCTGATCTGCACGGGATCATCGAGGATGCGCGATTCGCTCCAGATCTTGTTGATCGCCGGATCGCCGTTCATCCCCCACTGGACGATAAACCCGGGTAGCACGCGGAAGAACTTGTTGCCATCGAAGTAGCCGTTGCGCACCAGGTTGTAGAAACGATCGGCGCCGTGTGGGGACAACTTGCGCTCTACGGCGATGACGAAAGGTCCCTTGTTGGTATCGAACCGCGCCATGAAAGCGGCAGGTGCCTGCTTCTTCATCTCCGGGCTGTCGGCATCCATCAGCACTTTGTTTCTCTCCGTCGCATCGGTATTGGCAGCGTCGACGGAGTCACCGTTGCCGCAACCGGCGATGACTACGGCGGCGAGGAGGATCGTCGTCAGGGTTCTCAGGGTCTTCAATACTCTCTCCTTGTCGTTCTACAGATTCTGTACGGCCTTGACCAGCGCGGCGCTGGTGATGCCGAAATATTCCCACGTTTCCATGTGACCATCCGCCGGCGCCGTCGTCGGATCGGTGATCCCCACGTGGGCGATCGGCAGGCAGGCGTCGGTCGCCTTGCTGGCCACCAGACCGGCAAAGCCGCGCACCCCGGTGAGTTCGGTGCCGATGAAACCGTCCTCGATGGTAACCACACCAGCCGTATAGGGTGCCAGCAATCGTTCCAGTTTTTTCGGTTCCAATGGCAGGCCGTTGATGATGTGCACGTCGGTGGGCACGCCCTTGCCGGCCAGCTTCGCCGCTGCCTCCTCGGCGAGAAATGCGGGGGCCCCAAAAGCGAGAATGGCGTGTTCGGCACCCTCGTAGGTCCGGAAAGTGGTCACCGCCTCCCAGTCGTCGGTCGCCTCCCACAGTGGACCCGAGCCGTCCTGCCTGGACAGCACCGGCAAGTTGTCGCGCGGGATGCCGATGATGTGACCTCCGTAGTGCGCCGCCGTATCGATGACGGCGAGGAATGCGGCGCGCGCGTCAGCCGGAGCGTGGAAGCGGTGCAGATAAGGCAGATAGGTGAGTCCGATGTTGATCCAGTCCAGACCCCACCCGGAGAAATGATCGCGCCCGGTGCAGGCTCCCACGTGGGACACGTGGAAGGCGACGTTGAGGCCTTCGTTGACGCCCGTCAGGTTGCGCTGGTAACGCCACAAGTCGAAACCCTCGCGGGCGATGCCCTCGTAGAAAGCAGCAAAGGTGGACACCACATTCAGTTGCGGCTCGCGTGAGCTCATGGCCAGTCCGTCGGCAATCAGCGCCGCCGCCTGTTCCTCGATGCTCAACTCGAAAGCGTGGTCATCAGCCACCAGCGCCTTCGCCTTGCCCAGCTTCGTCGACGCGTCGAGGTCGCAGCTGACGATGAACACCGACGAACCATGGGCGCCGGCAACGAGGGCATACCCTGCCTCGGAGCCAGCACGAGCGCTCGTGTTGTCACCGGCGGCGGGCAGGGAAGCGGCACGGAGCTGTTCGGTAGTCAATGTCAGGTTGACGCTGCCCTTCGGCGGGCGCGCCTCGGTCACCACGGTACGCGGCGAGGCTTTGCGCAGGCCGTCGAGGACAGCCTTCTGCGCCGGCGAGAATTGCAGCAGCGGCTCGGCCAGGACCGCCGCCTCGTCACGCCCCTTCATATGTCCGTCGTGGTGGCCCACACCGCCTGGCAGATCATTGACGAGGAACACACACTCCACCATGGGTCCCTCGTCCCCATAACTCATCAGCGAGCCCGGCACCCACACGGGACGGTCCATCGACACACCGTTGCTGCTGGCCATTTCTTCGACGCGGGCGCGGATTCCGTACTGCTCACCGAACCAGTTCAGGTCGATGACACCGTCGTCCTCATGCGAGCGGTAACCAGTGGGATAGATCAGGTTCGGCGTGCCTTCCTGGGCCAGGCGCCAACCTTCACGGTAGGCTGCGTAAAGAGCCGCCGTGTCGTGCAGCGTCGGAATCTCGAGAATTCTCACACCCAGCGATTCGATGATGGGCCGCGGGTCCTTGTCCATGATGGACCGCGTCGCGCCGGACAGCTGAATGCCGTTGCGATGCATGATGAATGTCACCGGAGCGCGGCTCACATCGGCGCCGATGAAGCCGTTAAGGGCCTGTCCGGAAACCCAGCCGGCGTCGCCGCAGTGGGTGATGACCCAGGCGCCATCGTCACGCCGCGCCCGTTTGCCAAGAGCCTGACCCACCGACACGGGGACCATGACGCCAAGGCGCCCACCGTTCAGTTGTGTACCTCCCGGCAACCACGACACGTGTCCGGGGATGTCGAGCCCGCGGCGGAAGCCCTCGATCACGTCCCGGGAGTCAACGAAGCCGTAGGCAGCCAGCGCCGAGAAGTAGCCAATGCTCGTGTGCGCGTGTTCGATCGTGAAGTCGACGCGCTCGTAGTCGGTGACCGCCAGAGTAAGCGTCAGCGCCGGGATCAACTCGAGACCGCCGCCGAGGTGGTCGAGTTCACCGATCCTCGACAACGACGCCAGCGACCCGATGGCGGTGCGCGCAGCTTCGATCTGCAGCGCTTCGAGGCCGTCGATCTGGTCCTGGCTCAGATCCGTTGCGTGGGCCACATCGATCTGCAGGGGAAGGACCTTCGAGGTGATGCGCTCCCCGAGGTACTTGGTGTCGTTAAGAAGTTTCCTGTTGCGGCGAGCCTGACCGGTGATGGCGGCCTGAATGCTGTTCATTCTCGGTGCTCTTCCCTGTGGGGGTACGACGGCTGCAATAGATTACCGAGCCCAACCGCCCTCGGCAAGACGCGGCAGCCCCTTGTCTCTCAGAGACCGCCTCGGGGTTGGAACTGCACAGCCAGGGCCTCCGCCCAGCGACGGTTCGCGTCCGCCGTGCGACCGGCGATGTGCGGCGTGTGTACGACGTTATGTCGGCCCAGCAGTGGATCGTCCAGGGGCAGCGGTTCAACGTCGAATACGTCCGCCGCCAAGGCCAGTTCGTCGGCCAACACCCGGCGCCGCAGCGCCTGCGTGTCGCAGATGGCGGCCCGTGTTACCGTGACGACGAGACACCCCGCCGGCAGCGCGTCGATGAGCGAGGCCGTCACCAGCCCCCGCGTCGACTCGGTGAGGGGCAGCATGGGCGCAAAGATCTGCGCGTCGGCAACCAGGCGCTCCAGGTGCAGTTCGCGCCGCGCTCCGGACCGGTGGAAGGCGGGTTCGGCGGCGAAGGGGTCCCACAGCGCCACTTCGGCTCCCAGAGCCTGGACGAAGCTGGCGTAGCGGCTGCCGATGTTGCCAGCCCCCACGACTCGCACCCGCTTGCCCTCCAGCGTGCCGCTGGCAAAACGATCGTCGTCGCAGTACTGATGCCCGCGGATCCCCGGGCGCCCTTGCCCCCCGGACGGCGCGTAGTCCCACGGCACATGCGACTCGGTCATCTCCCGGTACAACTGCGGAATCCTCCGCAGTCCACACAGTGTCAGCGCCAGCCCTACTTCCGCCACCGACTGCCCCCAGAACCCCTGGCTCTGCTGCCGATGGACGGCGACCGAGCGCTGTTCCAGCAGGCCCTGCGCCGCCGCGTCCGGACGACCTGCCTCAAACACGGCCTCGCGCAGGGCCTCCAGCGGCTGCACATCCGCGAGGGCCACATCCAAACCGAGGCACACGAGTCGCGTCACTCCCTTAGGTCGGGCCGCCCTCTGCCACCCTGTCGCCAGCGTCGGAGCATCGTCATCTTTCAGGCGCACGAAGTGAGGGGTCCCGTCGCGACACCATAACTCGTGGAAGTGATCGGCCGCCCAGGGCCAGGCCGCATCGAAACGCGGATGTACGACGATCAAATCGCCCACAGTATTTACTCCCCTTCCCAATACCCGACGGCTTCGGGTCGGCGGAAGATGCGCTCTCCCGGAAGAGCCAGAACGTTGACCTTGTCCGAATCCGGATACTCGCACACGTCGTCGTCGAGCTGTTCGCCGACGGCCAGCAAGACGCAGTCGGCGGAACTGTTGTTGCTGAATTTGTGCACGCCCGTGGGGCCCGTCGGGAAAGCGATGTAGTCCCCCGCCGTCACCGACCACTCCCCACGATCGGTTCGCAGGGTACATTCCCCCTCGGTGACGACGAAGAGCTCCTCTGTCTTGTGGTGCAGATGGAAGGGGCATGACGATTGACCGGGTGGCAGACGGATGAGGCGGTAACCGAGGCGGCGGGCCCCGATGAGGGCATCGATCTCCCTGCTGTCACATTGGTAGCCGTCGCGGTCCCGACGCGACGTCCACGGCACGTCACCGGCTTTGATTCGGTTGATGTAGATGTCGGTCCGCGCTTCCAGGCAGCGCAACAGGTGTTCACGTGCTCCTCCGACGATGGAGTGACCGTCGCCGACCAGCATCGTGTCGAAGTCGAGAGCCAGCAGCTTGCGGCACGCCAGCGCCGCCGCCGCCGGATCCTCGAGCTTGTCGTCCATCAACAGCGACAGCCGGCCGACGGGGGCACCGACGACGAGATCACCCGCCAGCACCATACCGCGGTCTGGCCAATAGAGGGCGATCTCGCCGGGGCTCTTGCCGCCGGCCCCCATGTGCACGGCGATCAGACCGGGGACGACCTCGTCGCCGTCAGCCAACCTGTCGTCGACGGCACATTCGAGCAGCGGCGCATCCGACGCATAAGCGACGATCCGCGCCCCGGTGCGTTCGCGGAAAGCGGCCGCCTCCCTCTGGTGATCGCGATTGGTCACCACGATGACCGCCGCGCCGCCCAGGCTGTCGAGCTGGGCCAGGTCGGACTCGATCATCGGCACGGGATCGACCAGGACGTTGCCCTCGGCACGCACCCACAGGTGTCCGTTGAAGTCCAGCTGCCGCACCTCGTGAAACACGGACCAGCAGAAGAGGCCGTCGGATACGCTTTTCATGGCTGTTTACACTCTATGGTCCCGACAGGACGTGATGGATGGTGATCGAGCGCCGCTGCATCGGTTTGAGGTCACCGAGAGTGAGGTAGAGATGGCTCGTGAGATACCGGGGCTTGTTCGTGTGCGCCGAGTATGCGGAGCTCAGCGACGTATCGGTCAGGTAGTAAGAAGACAACCGGTAGTCGTCGTCGCCGTCCTGCAAACGCACGCTGCCCTTGAGGCCCTCGCTCACACCGGCGCGAGCGTCATGCCGCAACAGTTGGTACTCGGGCACTTTCAGGGCTTGTGCCTCGGCCAGGAACACTCGGGCCGGCCAGAACGGGAGCCGCCGCTCCCTGGCGCTGGCGACGGCG
>JAYZCA010000083.1:0-22633 GCA_036339235.1 Candidatus Latescibacterota bacterium
GGAGTGACTTGCCCGAATCGGCGATCTGCAAACCCTCGAAGATCTTGGACAGGGGAAAGTTCGTCAGGATCAGGATCAGCACGATGATGAGAACGATGTTGACGAAGAAAGACTGGAAGAAGTCGGTGACGATGACGGCGATCTGGCCACCGGCGAAGGTGAAGTAGAGGGACAAACCGAGGAGGACGATGAGCAGCGTGTGGTACATCGGCAGCGTGAGACCGAATAACCCGTACGTCGGCGGCAACCCCGTATAGTGGATAAAGAAGTTGGCGCCCACCGCCGGGAAGATGCCGAAGTTGATGATGCCCGAGGTCCAACAGATGCTAGCGGCGTAGATGCGGAACTTGCGGCCGTAGCGCATCTCGAGGAACTGGCCCAGGGTCATGGCCCGCGTCTCGCGGTAGCGGTAGACGACCCACCCCACGAGCATGATCAGGAGTACGATGGGCGCCTGCAGCTGCTCCCACCAGTTGGGGGCGAAGCCGGCTTCGTAGACCATCTGGAAGCGGGCGATGATCGACACCGCGCCGAGGCCGGCCACACCGTCGGCCATACACAGCAGGTAACGTCCCGCCAACCGGTTTGCGGCGAGGAAATCGCTCGTCGACTGGGTGTACTTCTTCGTGGAGTAGGCCAGCACGATGAAGAACACCATAACCATCACGACGACGGTCCAGTCGATCCAGTGCATGGTCTGTATGGATTCCATCAATCCTCCTGACATCAGATATCAATGAAGGTGCTGCGTGCTTCGGGTCGCGCCGCCGCGTCGAGGATCCGGCGCACAGTGAGGCTCTCGGCTCGTGGTACGTTGGCCTCGCCGCGATCGAACAACGTCAGAAAGGCCCGCGCAGTGCTGGCGAAGATAGGCCGCGAGTCGATGGACACGTAACGTGTTTCGGCTGCCGTCGTCACCGAGGCAGCATAGGGGGTGGTGCTGCCGTCGGTGTGCACATGTACGACGACGGTGGCGCCATCGCTCCATTCCAGCAACAGGCGGCTGCGCGGTTCGTCGCCCCAGCGTTGTATGCGCGCCACATCCGGTCCCAGACAACTGACCACCAGTTCCACAGGGTGGATAGCATATTCACCGAAGGAGCTGCCGCCGCCCCAGGCGACCATGTGGCTCACGTGCTGGCGGCCGGCCTCGGCGACGTACCGCTGCACCTCGGTGTAGCGCAGGGCCGAGGTCGTCTGCAGGGCGACGCCGTGTTCGTCGGCCAGGGCGAAGATCGCCTCCGCCGTCGACAGGTCCGGCGCGAAGGTTTTGTCGACGTAAGTCGACTTGCCGCAGGGAAACACCTGACGGCACAGATCAAGATGTGATCCCGGATTAGACGGCGCCAGTACGACGTAGTGGTCGACCTGCTCATCGAGGGTGGCCACGTCGTCGAACCACGGTACGTCGTTGTCGGCGGCCCAGGCCTGGCTCGGTTCCGTCTCCAGTGCCGTGGCGCCGGCGACGGTGAAGCCGAGATCGGACAGGTCGGTGCGCAGCAGCTTCAGATAGACATCTGCGTGGTAGTTATCCAGCCGGTGGTCGACAAAACCGATATGGCGGCTCACACGGCGCCGACTTGCCTCACGTCGACGAAGCTGGCGACCTCGGCCGATTCACGCGCCGCCAGACACGCGTAGACGGACTGGATCCCGGCCTCGATGGGCGTGTGCGAAGTGTCGGTGCCGTTGACGACGCCAAGGAAGTCTTCGGCCAGAACCATGTCGCCGCCGAAGTGGCTCATGCCCTCGCCGGCGCGCTCGACGGCCGAGAACGGATGATGGTGACGGACACGGGTCAGCTCGTTGGTGTACCAGTCGAAGCCGACAGTGCCATCGTAGCCGGACACCGTGGCCCCGCGAGCGCCGGCGTCACGTCGCGCGTAGAACACCTGCGAATAGACGCCGTGGCTGCCGTCGGCGAATTCGAACAGAGCACTGGAGCAGTCCTCGTTGAGTTGACTGCCCTCGCCGGAGTCGACGCTGAACAGGCAGGGGTGATCGGACATGCTGCCGCCGGAACCGTTGCGCCGTCGGTTGGTGGGGCTCTCGGGGCAGGTTTCGGTTTCATCACAGGTCGAACATCGCAGGCCAGCTGGCCTGTCACCGCCGAAGATGCGCCCCCGCGTCGCCCTGGCGGCGATGCGCGTGATGGAGTGTCCCATAAGGCACATCAAATAGTCAAAGTCGTGCGTCGCTTTCTGCAAAAAGAGGCCCCCGGTCACGGCGTAATCGCGGTACATCTCTTCCCAATAAACCGTGCCGTAGGGAACGTAGTTGACGGCGTGCACATGCAGGGGTTCACCGACGGCGTCACTCTCGATATACTGGCGCGCCAAGGCGCACAAAGGGGACACGCGCAGTGGAAAGCTGACCACCACCTGACACCTCGAGTTCTCGAAGGCGTGCTCTAGGGCGATGGTATCCTCTAGGGTGGTAGCCACCGGTTTTTCTAGGAACAGGGGCTTGTCGTAGGCGGCCATTTCGGTGGCAATGTCGGCGTGCAGGTTACAGCGTGTGCCCACGGCGACCGCGTCGAGATCGGTGCCCCGCATCATGGCGCTGATGCTCTCGTAGAACACGACGTCATCGTCGCAATCGGCCAGCCGCTCACGGACGCGCGACTCGTCGGGATCGACGACGGCGACAACGCGCAGGTCGGGGTCGACCTGCCGAAAAGGACCGGTGACCATGCCGTGGATCCGTCCGCCGTAGCCGACGATTCCCAACTGCGTCATCGCCACATCTGGCCGTCGTCGCCCTTGGGCATCATCGTACGCACGTGATCCTCGTCGAGCTCGGCACCGAGGCCCGGCTTTTCGTTGAGCACGACGTGTCCCTGCTCGATGAGTGATTCGTCCTTCAGCAAGATCTTTTCCATGCCTTCGTCATGGAAGCGGTGATACTCCAGGGCCAGGAAATTGGGCACGCTGGCGCAGGTGTGCGCGTCGGCGAGGGTGCTCAAGGGCCCGGAGTTGTTGTGCGGTGCGAATGGTACATAGTAGATCTCCGCCATGTTGGCGATCTTGCGACATTCGGACAAGCCGCCGCACTTGGAGATGTCGGGCATGATGATGTCGGCAGCCTGCTTTTCCAAAAGCTCGCGAAAGCCGTAGCGCAAGTAGAGATTTTCGCCGACGCAGATCGGCGTGCAGGAGGCGGCCTTGACCTTGGCCAGAGCGTCGATGTTCTCCGGCGGCACCGGCTCTTCCAGCCACATCAGGTCCAGACCCTCAACGCCGACGGCGATCTTCTGTCCAGCCACCGCGTCGTAGCGGCCGTGCAGGTCGATACCCAGGTCCATGTCGGCGCCCACCGCCTCACGGATTTCGTGGGCCTCGGCGACGATGACCTCCAGCTCGGCGGGGTGAACGGTCCAGTTCCAGCGATCGATCTTCTCCGGGCGGTTGCCGTCATCCAGATCGAACTTCATCGCCGTGAACCCCGCCTCGCGCACGCGCTGGGCGGTCTCGGCGTAGTCGCCGCGGGCGCAGTCCACGTAGAGGCGGACGCGGTCGCGGAACTTGCCTCCCAACAGTCGGTAGACGGGCACCCCCGCCGCTTTGCCCGCCAGGTCCCAGAGGGCTATCTCGATGCCGGTGAGGGCCGAGATCGCATGTCCCGCCATACCGCCGCGGAAGATGAAAGCGCGGCGCACTTTCTCGAAACACATGTCCACGTCACGGGGATCTTCACCCAGCAGCAGGCCTTTCATGCTGTCGACAATTTGCCGCCAGCCGGCGCCCTGATGCGACAGCTCGCCGGTGCCGTAGAGCCCTTCATCGGTGTAGACGCGCACATACCCGAAACGCGCGTCGCACGTCTTGACATCGGTGATTTTCATGCTGATTCCAATGAGTTTGGAGGGGAAAAAGCGCGACTGCAAGATGAACCATGTGCGCCTCGGGATCCAGCGTAGCTGCGGTTACGGCGGTTCATATGTAGGACTTGCAGCTGCGGATGTAGCAGGCCGTCGAGCCGAGCACGATGAACAGGCTGCACCACAACAGACTGGCACGCAGAGCGGACAGTCGGGGTCGCAGGGCGATGTCGTGTTCGCCGGCGTCCAGCTCGATGATGACAAACCCCGCCGACGAGACATGGGGCTGTACCTGGGCACCGTCGACGAGGATGTCGACGTACGGGTAGTACCCGTAAGCGAGACGCGCGAAACAGCGGGATGGGGTACGCACACGCAGGTCGACGCGCTGCGCCCACACGGAGTGGCTCAGGAGGGCGACGCCCACCTGGGTGCCCAGGTTGGTATCTGCAGCGAGTCCGTCGATGAAGAAGGTGCGGCAGGTACGTGTCTCGGAGTCCACGCCCATGCCCTCCAGCAAGGACATCACATTCGTGATGCCCACCACGTCGCGCGGGTCGCTTTTCGACAGCAGCCGGCCGAGATCCATTTGCAGCATCTTCGACAACGTCGCCGCGTGATCCTCCGGTGGTGACGACAGCCTGGCGGAGACATGGATGGGCGACGGATCCGGCAGTTGCAGACCCAGGGTCCGTCCGGAGGCGGCGCGCGCCAGCAGATAGCGGACGTTGAGCAAGGTCAGACCCTCGTAGACTGTGGGGTTCACATTCAACTGTGAACCGTCCGCGGCCAGGTCTGGCGCGATCGACATGTCGACGAGCCGCATGAAGGGGCGTACGAATTGGAACACCGAGTGCAATTCGCCCGGATGCGGCCCGTCGGGGACCGGCGTGCGGGTATTGAAGTAGAGCAGTCCGGTGTGGTGGAAGCGGTATATATCGGACGTTGCCCAGACGACGCGGTAGCTCGGAAGCTCACCGCGCTCTTCGTAGGCCCGGGATTGGGAAAAGACACTCTCATAGAACTCGAATGACACGTTCGCTGCATCGATCGGACTGTCCGGGTCACTGTAGGGATGCTGAAACGTGGTGGGTCCGAGGTCGGCGACGACGAGCAGCGTCGCCAGACCGGCGACCCGTTGCCAGGCGCCCCCCCTTCGTCGCCAGCGCACTTGCACAAAACGGACACCGTGGCCGGCGCACAGAGCGAGAAAGAAGGTGACGAACAACAGGTATCGGCCAGCGCCGAGGATCTCGCTGTTGGGCAACAGACGTACGAGAGCGGTGCGGTAGCCGAAGACCATGAGCAGGCCACCCAGCAGGCACACGGCGGCGGCCACCGCAGCCGGTGACCGGCGTGCCGCCCAATGGCGGGCGCCGGCGACGACGCCCGTGGCGGCGAGGCCGATCAGGGTCAGTCCCAGATAGCCGCCATACCAGTTGTATTCAGCATGACTGGGCGGCCACAACCAGAAGCGGAAATTGGACCAGACCAATACGTGCCACCAGCGCGGGTCTGGAGTGTCCAGGAGGTTGTACTCGCCGTCGCCAAGCCCGGTGTAGACCTTGTCCAGCCACATGGGCAGCACGAGCGCGGCACCCACGGCGAGGCCGGCGCCGAGCACGAGTAGCAGCAAGCCCACTCGTGGCCACCCCGCTGACCACCCGGTGACGGCGAGACGGGAAAGTCCGTAGAGCCCGGTAAAGGCGCAAGCCCAGTAGCCGTAGCTGGGATGAGCGAGCACGAGGACGCCCAGCAGAGCCCCGCCAAGAAGGGCCGTCGACAGGCCGCGACGAGGATCGTGACAGGACAGGGCGCGTTCCAAGGCCCAGATCGGCCAAGGTAGCAGGGCGTAGACGATAGAAAGCTGCAGGCGACCCATGATGAGGACGTGCTGGGTGTGCCAGAAACACAGCACAAACCCGATGCCGGCGACGAAGGCGGCGCCGCGCCGACAGCCGCCGGCTCGGGCGGCGGCGTAGGCGCCCAGGCCGGAGAGCACATGGCAGCCTGCCAGCACGATCTTCAGGGCCAGGTAGGTGTCCCCCAGAAGGAAGCTGAACAGGCCGGCGCCCCAGAAGAAGACGAACCCGTAAAACTGCATGTAGGGGGAACCGGTGCCCAGGTAGTAGGTCCAGAAGGGCAACTCGCCGCGGGACAGCGCACCGGCGGTGATGTCGACGTAGGCGATGTGCTGCGAGGAGTCGGCGGCCCAGTTGAAATGACCGGCGCCAAGATAGAAGCGGACGAAGACGAGACTGCTGGCCAGCAACAGCGCGATCGTCGACCGCTCGCTGGCGAAGACCGAGCGCAGGAAGGCGCTCAGATGGCCTCCCTTGATCTCGAGGATGGCGACTGCGATGCACAGTGTCACGATGAGCCCCAACAACAGGCCATCCACGGGGCTCAACGGTGCCAGATCGCGCACCGCCCGCCAGTAACGGCCCGGGTTCAGGTAACTGACCGATGCCGACAGCCGGAAAAACTTCGCCATCGTCGTGTACTGGAACAGCACGAGCAGAGCCGCCAGGCCAGTGAGCAGAACGCGGATGGTCAGCGCCATTCGTGTCTCGGGTAGCGTCGTGCCAGCTCCTTGCGCAGTTCGGGATACGTGCGTTCCCAGAAGCCCCTCAGATCATCGGTGACCTGCGCCGGTCGGAAGTTGGGGGCCAGGATCTCGAGCAGCACGGGGATGCGACCGCCGGCGACGCGCGGTGTTTCGGTAAGGCCGTAGAAATCCTGGATCCGCGCCCGGCCCCGCGGCGGTTGGCCGAGAGTGTAGGCGATCTTCATGCCGTGTCCACTGGGCAGACGGATGCGCTCCGGCGCCATCTGCTCGACGAACTGCTGGTCGGACCAGCTCATGGCGTTGCGCAGATGATCGAGGACGGGAGCACGGCGCGCGGCGCTCCAACGCGTGGCGTCGCCGACAATTTCGCCGTAGACGACGGCCAGATCGTCGCTGTCGTACGTCAGCAGACGGCGATGTGCAAACCACTCGGCGACGCAGCGCGACCGCGCTAGCCAGGCGTCGGCTGCCGCACTCCAGTTGTCGAAGCGCAACTGACCGGCGACGACGCGCGCTGTCAGGATCTGTGCCGCCGAGGCGCGGTCGCGGGGGACGCGCTGCACCGACTGCAGCGCCAGTGCGCCGAAGTGCAGCGCCTCGACTTCGACGACGGCGGCCTCCTGTTCGTCCCACACCAGCTGCACCCGGCTCTCGACGCGGTCGGGAAACAGCTCGACGATCCACTCCGGCTCGACCGCAGTGGCCAGCGATATCACAGTATGCACGCCGCCGCCGTCGGCGCGCGGCGCCTCCACTTCGCGGGCCTCCACGGCGACGAGAACCTGCGAGTCCCCCACCGCCGTGTCGCGGTCGAGGACGACACGCCTGCGTCCTTCCATTTCGCATGTTCGGTTGTCGACGCCGCGCCGCAGGGCGACGTGGTCGGCATAACCCACCAGGACGCTGCGGGCCAACTCGGCATCGGCCGTCGATGACGGTGGCCGCACGGGATTGTGGAAGCGCTCGATGATCCGGGCGTACTGACGGGTTGCGCGATCCACGTCGCGACAGGCGCCGGGGTGCAGGCCCAGCTCGGCGCAGCGCCCGGCGTCGAAGCGGGCCCGGCGCGCCGCGTCGAAAGCGCGCTCACGCACCCCCACGTCCGACGGCCATTCGCCCTCAGACGGAGTTCGAAAGCGGGCTGCCAGCGGTCGAGCGCTTATGTCCCGCTCGGCGATGAGGGCGGCCCACACGGTTGCCCGGTCCCCCACCCCGCGCCGCGCTGCTTCCAGGAGCATGCGCGCCAGCCGTGGGTGGGCGGGTAGATCCGCCATAGCCTGCCCGTCGGCGGTGAGCGCCCCGTCGGCGTCGACGGCACCCAGTTCGCCAAGCAAGGCCCGTGCACGTTCCAGGCGCGCCGCCGGCGGCGGGTCGAGCCACGGGAAGTCCGCGGCTTCAACGCCGAAAGTCAGGGTCTGCAGTACCGCTTCGGACAGGTCGACGCGCAGGATTTCGGGAGTGTCCCGTTCGGGACGCGCGTGCGCTTCGGCACGCGGCCACAGCCGCACACAGGCACCTGGCGCCGTGCGCCCGGCACGCCCGGCACGCTGCTGCGCCGAAGCCTGCGAGATGCGCTCTACGAGAAGCGCGTTGACGGCGCGCCCCGGGTCGTAGCGGTGCACACGCGCCAGCCCGGAGTCGATGACACAGCGGATGCCGTCTATCGTGATCGACGTCTCGGCGACGTTTGTCGAGACGATGACACGGCGCTCGACACCGCGTCGCACGGCACGATCCTGCTCGGCTGCCGGCAGGCTGCCGTGGAGAGGTAACACATCGATGGGTCCATCGTCGGCGCGCAGGCGGCGCCGGCAGGCATCGACGGTACGGCGGATCTCGTAGGTGCCAGGCAGGAACAGCAGCGCGTCCCCCTGGCCACCACCGTCCAGCCAGCGGCGCAGGGCGGCGCCGGCGCGGTCCCACACCGGCGCCTGCGAATCCCCCGTTTCGTACTCGATGTCGACGGCGAAGGTGCGGCCTTCGGCGTGGACGGACGGACAGGACAGGTAATCGGCGACGACACCGGCGTCGAGGGTTGCCGACATGACGATGAGCCGCAGATCGGGCCGCGCACCGGCGCGCAGACGGCGGCACAGGCCAAGGGCCAGGTCGACAGCCAGGTTGCGCTCGTGAAATTCGTCGAGGACGACGGCGCCGACGCCGGTCAGCTTCGGGTCCGCCAGCAACTGACGCAGGAACAGGCCTTCGGTGAGGAAGAGGATACGCGTGGCGTGGCTGATGTGGCGTTCGTGTCGTGTCTGGTAGCCCACCAGCCCCCCCAGCCCGCAATCGAGCTCGTCGGCAACGCGCCGGGCCACGATACGGGCGGCCAGTCGCCGCGGCTGCAGTACGAGAATCCGCCCCTCGATGCCGGCATGCAGCAGCATCTGCGGCACCTGCGTCGTCTTGCCCGATCCAGTGGGTGCCGTCAGCACCAGAGCGCCCGGTGAGCTCACGGCGGCGATGATCTGCGTCTCCACGTCGTGGATGGGCAGGCCGGCCCCGGGCTTCTTCATGTCGGGCACCGTCGTCAGGACTCCTGCAGACTCTTCGGATCCTCGACATCGGCATCGAGGTAGCGCTGCACAAGTTGCCGGGCTCGTCGGGGCATGCCCTCGAGGTGACCGGGTGACAGCAGCGCCTGGTGCTGGCCGTGCTCGTGTGTCATCACCGGACGGTCCGCCTTCCAGTAGGCGGCGTGCATCGTCCAACGCTGGCGCCCTTCCGGGTTCCAGCCGCGGTGCCAGAGGTTGGCGTCATAGTAGAGAATGTCCCCCGGTTCGAGGCGCACCTCAATGCCGGCGCTGATCTCACCATCCACGCCGGACCTGGCGGCGGCGATCTCCTGGGTGGTGGAAGGGCGCAGATGGGAGCCTGGCACAACGTGGAGGTAGGTATCGGTGGCGGCGATGGGCGCGTTGAACTGCACGTGATTTCCGTGATGCCGGCGCAGATAGTCCTGCTCGTCGGCAGCACCCGGTTTGCCCAGGTCGCGGTGCCACGCCATGCGATAGTCGCGGCGGCCGCCGCTGGCGAGCATGCCAAACAGGCTGTGGCGCACGGGTCCGCGCAGCAGAGATTCCATGTCGTCGACAACATCCTCGGCGACCCACTCGCCCCATGCCGATTCGTACCTGCCAGGATGCATCATGTGCGAGATCCGGTCCGGGATGCCGGCATCGGCGTCGATCCAGCGCAGCTCACACTCACCCGCACGGGCGCGGGCGATGAGACTGTCGACTCCGGCGCGCAGAGTCAGCAGTCGTTCCTCGTCGAAAACGCCCTGCAGCAGAAGGAAGCCGTCCCGGTGGAAGGCCTCATGTTCGTCAGCACCGATTCGTTTCAATTCTCTGCATCCGTCTGTGTGGGTAAGGCACGAGGCAACGTAGCACATCGTGGCAGGCAACGCCCGATGCGGTTGCCGGGTCCGGTGGTCTCTTCTACCATATCACACATGAACGAACAGAGCGTAGCCGAACAGGTCGTCGAGAAGCGGACTCTCGTTGGTGAAGGGGTGTTGTGGGACCCGCAGGACAAGGTCATCTACTGGATCGACATCCTCAGCCACGAACTCTACATCTACGATCCTGCGACAGGGAGCAACCGTACGATCCCCACCTGCCAGGCGGTGGGTACCGTCGTCAAGCGGGCCGCCGGCGGTCTGGTGCTGGCCCTGCACAACGGCTTCGCCTTCCTTGACCTCGACACCGAGAAGATGACGCCTGTCGCCGATCCGGAGCGCGACATTCCCGCCAATCGCTTCAACGACGGCAAGTGCGATCCGGCGGGTCGCTTCTGGGCGGGAACCATGGAGTTTGGCGGCGCCCCCGACGCTGGCGCCTTGTACTGTCTGGACACCGACCACACCGTCACGGAAAAACTCCGGCCGGTGACGATCTCCAACGGCATCGTGTGGACAGCGGATGCCAGGACGATGTACTACATCTGCACCGCCGCCAACACGGTGCGGGCCTTCGACTATGACATCGATACGGGCGCTATCAGCAACGAACGTGTTGTCGTCACCAACGAGGGCGAGGGCGGCTTCGACGGCATGGCGATCGACGCCGAAGACAAACTCTGGGTCGCCGTCTTCGGCGGTTGGGGGGTGCGCCGCTACGATCCCGAGACCGGGGCGCTGCTGAGCGAGGTGCGTCTGCCCATCGCCCAGGTCACCGCCTGCGCCTTCGGCGGCGACAATCTCGACGAACTCTACATCACCTCCGCCGTTGTCGGTCTCGACGACGACGCCCTGACTGCGCAGCCCCTGGCGGGGAGCCTGGTGAAGGTGGATCCCGGCGTGGTGGGCGTGCCAGCCTGCAGCTACCGAGGCTAGCCTGTCGATGCAGCGACAGCTGCATCGATCTGTCTGACAATTGTTGTCTCACGCGCGCCAGGCGTTCCACGCCAGCAGCAGCCAGGCCGTGATGAAGGCGACGCCTCCAAGGGGCGTGATGGCGCCAAGCCAGTTGACGCCGGTCACGACCAGGACATACAAGCTGCCGCTGAACAGCACGATCCCCGCAGCCATCATCCATCCTGCCAGTCGCACGCCGGCCTCCCCCGGCCACACGTGGCAGAGGGCGGCCACGACGAACAGGCCCAGGGCATGGACGAGGTGGTACTGCACGGCCGTGTGCCAGACTCCGAGTTGCGCCGGCGTGATCCGGGCTTTCAGCGCGTGCGCACCGAAAGCGCCCAGCACGACGGCGAGGGTCATAGCCAGAGCGGCGATGGTGACGAACAACCGGGTCGTGTCGGTCATAGGGGTATAGATCCTCCGTAGCTGGCCAGAAAGCGCTGCAGGTAGCGGGATTCGAAACGGGAGCGGCTCCAGGTTCGCCTGGAGACGCGATGACATTGCGCCTCGATGAGCACGTAGGTCTCGGCCTGTATCTCATCGGCGCCGGCCATCACCGACACCGGATGTCGCTCGTACCAGTCCCCTTCGAAGTCATCGATTCGACGCAGGCTGTCGTCGTCGACATCGCGCCATAAGACACCGTCGGTGGCGGCAGTCGCCTCTTGAACGAGGCCGGGGTAGGTCTCGCCGCGCAGCGCGTACCGGGCAAACCCCCGCAACAGCGCCGGCGCTTGGTCGAACAGCCGACCCGTGACCGTCTCCATCACCCGCGGGACCATCAGCGACCCATAGGTGAACACGTCGACACGGCTCTGGCGACGCGCCCGGTCGTCCCCACTCATGCGGGCATGAACCAGCGCATCAGGGCTCGGGCGACGACGACGTGGCCGGCGCGGTTGGGATGGTTGGACCAGGACAGCAGGTCGCTGAGCTCACCCGTGTACCGGCAGTAAGCGTCGGCGGCGATCTGGCTGTCCACGAGGCCCACCTGGTGAGTCGAGGCCAGCTGTCGGATCTGCTCGGCGTGGTCGAGCAGGGGCTGGCGCTCCTCATCCGGAGCGTCGGCCCGTTGTGTCAGGTCAGGTGTGGGCGTCAACAGCAGTACGCCGACAGCGGCTTTCTTGGCGGCCACGATCATCGACTCCCACGACTGCAGCGCCGGCTGCAGGCCGATGTGCCGGTCGTTGAGGCCGTAGTCGATGGTGACCACGTTCGGCCGGTGCGCGAGCACGTGGCGCTCGAAGCGTTCGGCGCCGGCGTCGGAGGATTCACCGCCGATGGCTGAGACGATGACGTTGATGACGGAGTAGGGGAAACGCTCCGCCAGCGCCACCCGCAGCAGATGGGGATAGGCGTTGAGACTGTCGACGCGAGGCGTGGCGAAGTACCCTGCCGGCACGCTGTGGCCATGGCAGACGATGTTCACAGCGCGGTTGTCGGGCCAATGCGTCTTGAGGGAGTCGATGACGGGGCGCAGGTAGAGGGCTGGGTCGGCGTGCACTTTTTCGGCCTCAGAGTTGCAGGTGCAGGTCGGCGAAGTCCATCCACCGATCCCAGTCATAGGCGGTGACGTCGTGCCCCCCGGAACGCATGTGGTAGCCGATCCTGACGCCGGTGAGGGGCTTGTCCACCGGCGGCATTTGCGTGTCGCAGAGACCACCCTCACCCAGCAGCTCGTACACCGGGCTGGCATGCAGGGCGCCCAGAAACTCCCCCTTCGGATCCGCCCAGCGGTCGTCGATGGCGCTGGTTACATAGACGGGACGAGGTGCTGCCAGGGCGATGAGCTGGTGCTGGTCGACGGGCAGCTCGTCCTCGCGTCCGTCATACGCGTGGTAGTTGTCACAGAACCAATGGGGAAAGGCTTTGTTGATGGTCTCCACCGTCTCACCGTAGCGCCGGCGGGCCAGCGCCGCACCGCCGCAGCCGGAGTTGTTGGAGATGACAAGGGCAAAACGCTCGTCGCAGGCGCCGGCCCACAGCGCCGTTTTGCCCAGGCGGGAGTGGCCCATCACGCAGACCCGCGAGGCGTCGACACCAGGATCCTGCTGCAGGATGTCGAGACCGCGACTCAACCCCCAGGCCCAAGCGCCGATGGACCCCCATTGATGCGCTTCGGGTTGCGACTGTCCGTCGGCATAGAACAGCGGGTGGACGCCGTTGTAATACCCGTCGTCGAAATCCGGGTCGAGGTCACCGCAGTAGATCGTCGCCAGGCCATAGCCTCTGGCCAGGATGTCTGCCACCGGCCAGCGCGAGGCCGCCGTGGCTCGCGACGCTTCCGAGGCACGGTGGCCGGTCGTGTTGTGTTCCCTGTCGTTGCGCATCCAGGACGTCGACAGGTGGATACCGGGGTCGCCGTGGATGGAGTGGTTGCCGTAGAAGTTGAGTCCAAGAAAAGCCGGCACGGGTTTCGTGGCGCCACACGGCAGGTAGAGGAGCAGGTTTATCGCGGGGGCTGCGTCGCCGTCGCCGAAGCGAACCCGTGTCTGGCGGCGCACGGCTCTGCCGTCCAGGGCATCCTCGTTTTCGTCGAGCCGCTGACAACTCGGTCCCTCCCAGGGACCGGGCATGTGGCCGTACACATGATCTTCGAACAGACGCAGGACCTCCCCCCGTCGCCGATCCCGCCAGTCGGCCGCCGTCGACACCGCTGCGCCGGAGATATCGGTGAGCGGATCGGGTAGCTCGTAGACGGGGACGAGGGACTCGTCGTAGTTGGTGGGGGTTGGCATCGGTTACCCTACTCTACGTTCCAAATCAAGCTGATCTGCATCGACCCCGGAGGATTCCGTCATGAGCCGCGACGTCCACATCACCGTGGTGCAACCACCCGCCGTGGGCCCCATGGTGTCCCACCAAGACATGCGGCAACGAGCCCTGGATCTGCTGGACAGCGCCGGCGCCGCGGGTGCCGACCTCATCTGCCTGCCCGAGTATCTCAACGCCATGGGACAACACGAGGCAATGTGGAAGACCCCTCCCGCCGCCAAGGATGAGCCTCTGCTGGGGGTCGTCGCCGACATGGCCCGTCGGCACTCAACCTACGTCATCCTCCCCCTGCTGGAGGGCCGTGCTGGCGGCATCACCAACACCTGCGTTCTGCTCGACCGGGCCGGCAGCATCGCCGGGCGCTACGACAAGACCCATCTGACCGTCGTGGAGCGTGAAGACCAGGGCGTTGTGCCCGGTGACGGCTACCCCGTGTTCGATGTGGACTTCGGCTGTATCGGTATCATGACCTGCTATGACGGGCATTTCCCCGAGGTGGCCCGCATTCTGGCTTTGCAGGGCGCCGAAGTGATCTTCTTCCCCGCTCTGCAGCGACGGCTTACCGCCGAGGCCCTCGAACTGCAGGTGCGCTGCCGGGCCATCGATAACTGTGTCCACGTCGCCCGCTCCAGCTACGGCACGCCGGATAACGTGGCCTGGATGCCCGGTATGATGGCGGGCAAGAGCTGTATCGTCGACTTCGAGGGCACCGTGCTGGCCGACGCCGGCGTGCGCGTCGGTCTGGCGTCGCATACGGTCGATCTGGATCGGCCGCGCTTGAAGGAGCGCTCCTTCGGCGGCGACATCGGCGACGCGGCGCAGTTTCTGCGCCAGGACCGTCGCCCCGAAACCTATGGCCGCCTGCTGGAGCGCTAGATCCCCTACAACCGGTTGCCGTCGACGTCGAGCCATTGGATGTCGGCAAAACCGAGTGCCTGAATGGGCGCCTCGATCTGCGCCCGATCACCGATGACGATCCACAGCAGCCCATTTGGGTTGTACAGCTCCTGCGCGGCTTGCCTCACTTGGTCGAGCTGCAATCCACGGATCTGCTTCGGAAACTCGTCCCAGTACCCGTCATCGAGGCCGAAGCGGACGAGCTCGAGGATGTCCCGGGCAACGGCATCGTTGCGCTCCCAGCGTCCGGGCAGGGTCAGCGTGTTCTTGTCCTTTACCTTTGCCAGTTCTTCGGCGGTGGGCGGAGCCTCGCCAACGATCGCCGAAATCTCCCTCTGGATTTCCGCCATGGACTCCGCCGTCTTGTCCGCCTGGGCTTCGGTGAAGAGCAGATACGCTCCCGGGCCACGGACACTCGTCAGGCTTGTGCGGGCGTAGTAGGCCCAGTGTTTGTCCTCGCGCAGGTTCATATTCAAGCGAGAGGTGAAGGTACCACCGAGAATGTCGTTGAGGGCCTCGTTGGCAATGTCGTTTGGGTTGGCCTTGGGCGGTGCCAGGTGGATGGCGAAAATCATCGACTGCTCCGACTCCGGCCGGTCCACGACGTAGACCTCGGCACGGGTCCGGCGCGCCACGGGCGCAAGATTTTTCGTCGGCACCTCAGCCGCCTTCCAGTCGAAACGACGTTCCAGCTGCGGCACGATCTCCCCCAGCGTTGTCGCCCCGACGATGACGAGGGTGGCGTTATTCGGCCGGAACCAGGTGCGATGGAAATCGATCAATGCATCACGCGTGAGGTCTGCTACGGACGATTCGGTACCGGTGCCCGTCAACGGCAATCCGTAGGCGTGGTCGGCGCCGAATAGCAGCGGTGGGAACAGGCGGTACATCAGATTCCGCGGCGTCGCCTTTTCCCGCTGGATGCCGGCGATCCGCTGTTTCTGCACCCGCTGGAATTCGACCTGCGGGAACGCCGGGTTGAGCACCACGTCAGCGAGGATGTCGAGGGAGGCGTCAAGGTTCTCCTTCAGGGCAGAGAAGGACACGACGTTCTGATCGAGGGTCGATTGCATGCTCAGCGTCGCCCCGAGCATGGCGAGTTGCTCGCTGATCTCGAGAGAGGATCGCTTTTTCGTACCCTCCTCCATCATACTCACCGCCAGGCTGGAGGTACCCAGCAGCCCCAGTTGATCGGAGGCGTGGCCGGCATCGACGACCAGGCGGAAGCCGACGACGGGGACTGCCTGGCGTTCGACGAGGATGATCTGCAGACCGTTGTCGAGAGTCGCCCTCTCCATGGTTGGAAACCTGACTTCAGGAAAGCTGTCCGGCATAGGGAGTTCTGAGCGGTCAATCTGGCTTTCGGAAGAGGCATACTCAGGGAAGGGGTAGACCTCGATGACGGATGCTCCCGAGCTCAGCCACTGGCGCGCGGCGTCGCCCAGGTCCTGAGGTGTCGCCGAGCGCACCCGCTGCAGTTTCACTTTGTAGTGCTCGGGATTGCCGGCATACACCTGGTTCATCGCCAGCCTCTGGGCCTTGCCACCGAAATAGCCGATCTCCTCGATGTTGCGAATGAAACGCGCCACGTGTTGGGTCTTGACCCGCTCCACCTCGCGCCGTGTGGGACCATCGGCCAGCAGACGAGCGAGCTCCTCGTCGAGGGCTCTCTCCACCTGGGCAAGGTCGCCTCCAGGCTGGGCCGTGACGTCGATCTGCAGTACGCCGGCAATCTCGAAGGGGTACACCGACGCCTGCACGTTGGTGGCTATCTGGTCGTCATACACCAGGCGCTTGAACAGGCGCGATGTCTTGCCCAGGGCCAGCACGTCGGAGACGAGATCGAGATACTGGCGGTCGGGATCGGTGTACTCCGGCAACACCCAGGCCTTGGTGAGACGGGCCTGGGGCACGCGGTCCTGCATGACCTCACGCACTTCCTCAGTGCGTCGCGGCACCCACTTGTCGAGCCGCGCTACCACGGGTCCAGAGTCGATGTCCCCGAAGTACTCTATGACCTTTGCGTGTACTTCGTCGGTGTTGATGTCACCGGCGATGACGAGGGTGGCGTTGGCGGCACCATAGTAGCTCTCAAACCACTCGTGTACGTCCTCCAAAGACGCTGCTTCGAGATCGGCCATGGAGCCGATGGTATCCCAGGAGTACGGGTGACCCACGGGAAACATCAATTCGCCCAGGCGACTTTCAGCCTTGGCGTAGGGTTGGTCTTCGCCCCTGCGCTTCTCGTTCTGCACCACCCCGCGCTGCTCGTCCAGTTTCTCCTGCGTCACCGCTCCCAGCATGTGGCCCATACGATCGGACTCCATCCACAACACCGCGTCCAGGGCGGTGACAGGCACGTTCTGGAAGTAGTTGGTGCGATCGAGCCAGGTCGTGCCGTTGACGTCTGTGGCTCCCAGCCGATCGAGGGCACGGAAGTAGTCGTCGTCGAAGTTCTCGGAGCCGTTGTACATCAGGTGCTCGAAGAGATGAGCAAATCCGGTCTTGCCCACCTTCTCGTTCTTGGAGCCCACGTGGTACCACACGTTGACGCAGACGATGGGAGCCTTGTGGTCCTCGTGCACAATGAGAGTCAGACCGTTGTCGAGGACGAACCTCGAGTACTGGATGTCGACGTCGTCTGCCGCGCTGGCTGGTACCGAGTCGAGGGCGAGGATGCAGGCGAAGACGAGACTCGAGCTTACTGAGAGGATACGTTTCATCAACAGTCTCCTGAAAATGGGTACCACTTCAGCCCGGCTGCAGGGCGCGCAACTCGTCGGATTTCGTAAGTACGGGCCAGCATGGCGGCTGGCGGAATGGTAGGAGTTTCTGGTGAAAGGCACCAAAAAAAGCCCGTCGCCAATTGGCGAGCGGGCACTGGAATGCAACGTGTAGCCGGCTCCAAGCCAGCGGATATCTCGACGGTCTTGAGCGGGTAGGTGCGGAGGCGCCGTTCCTTCTAAGGTACCGCAGTCACGAATTGCGCAGAGACGAGGCGTCGCAGCGCGGCCCGTACCGGACCAAGGCCCTGGCCCCTCTCACCCGAGACGACGACAAACTCCTCTTCGCCCTCGGTCTGCGCTTTGCGGCACAGTTTGACATAGAGCCGGAAGGAAGGGGCTCCGAGAGCCTGTAGATGCTCGCTGGCGTTGGTAGAGGTTGTCATGGAAAGAGCGGCTCTCTCCTCCCCATCGGCGGTCCGGGCCATCTGTGAACTCGGAAATGGAATGAAATTTCAGGCAGCCCGGTTCGGGTTCGCCATACCGGCTCCGGCTTCATGCCGTCGCTTGGCGGCACTCATCTCCCGCTCACGCCAGGCACGGTAGGCGGGCGTGTCGACGAAGTCATGCAGCGTCGCCCGCCTGCGGTAGGGCACGTAGTTGCCGATGTGCCACAGCGTGTTACGGTACAGACAGAGGTCGCCGGCTGCCAGATGCAGCTGCGTGCCGCCGGGCAGCGAGGCGCAGTACTGCAGGCAGGACCGCTCCCGTGCCGCGGCGTCAAGGCCGTCGAGTTGGGGTCCCGCGATCGGTCGGTCGGGAAATCGCGCCATCTCGCGCGGCAGGTCACGACGCAGGTGGCTGCCGGGTACGACCCAGGTGGAACCGTCTTCGTAGAGTGCGCAGTTGAGTTGGTTGAACAGGTCCACGTCGCGGAAATCCGCCTCCCAGCGATCCAGGTCGAGGCCATAGAGGTTGTCGCGGAAGTCACGGTGCCAAGCCGTGCACCAGGGCAGTTCGGCCGGCTCCAGGAGCACGCCGAGGGCATCGTGGCCACAGGTGTGATGCGGGCTTAGCGTCCTCTGCAAGGCGTCGACGAGAGCGGGTAGCTGGGTGAAGGCGGCGAAGGGTGCGGTGTCGATGTCGAAGTCGAACAGCGGCTGCAATCTCTGGGTCTGCGAGCCGGCGCGTTCCCGTGCCAGCGCCCGGGCGGCGTCGCAGGCGCGCCGCAGGTCATCGACCAGCGAGTTCGGCAAAATCGCCTCGAAGACGGTGTATCCCAGCCGGTAGTATTCTTCGATATGGCGCTCCGACCAGGTCCAGCCCACCATCAGGCACCCATCTGATCACGTACCCAGGGAACGACGCTGTCGATCATCGGCGTCGTCGCGGTGTCGCTGAAGACGTGGCCGGCGCCGGGAAGCTCCAGCAGGCTGGCGTGGGGCGCACTGGCGACGATGTCGCGTGAGTCCTGCAGCGGTACCACGTCGTCCTCGGTGCCGTGCACGAGGAGCCACGGCACGGCGACGTCGGCGCCCTTCTCGACAACGCTGCCGATGGCGGCCATGTCGTTCATGTAGGTACTCGACAGCGGACAGGACTCCTCCTCCCACATCAAGCCCGTGTCCGGCGACTGTTCGCCGAACTCACGCTCGGCGAAAGCCTTGGTGTGTACCATCCCTGCCAGCGACACGAGCCAGCGGATACGCGAATCCGTCGTCGCCCGCAGGACCCCCACGGCGCCGCCCATGCTGTGGCCGATGAAACACACGGGACGCTGGCCGATGACATCGAGCACGCTGCCCAGGTCCGTCACCTCTTTGGAGATCGTACTGTCCTGAAATCGCCCTTCCGAACCCCCGTTGCCGGAAAACGACAGCCGCAAGGTCGTGATCCCGGCAGCGGCCAGCGCCTCGGCGAGGGTGACGAGGAAGGGCCGGTCCTTGTTGCCCGTCACACCATGGCCGAGGATGACAAGGCCGGCACTGCCACCCTCGTGTAAGGTGTAGTCGATCCGTTCGCCCTGCACGTTACGCACTTCATCGAACATCCGTTATCTCCACGTTCATTGCGGTCCGGAAACAGATCAGCCGGTGTGCAGGACCCGGGACCGGTCGGCTCCCGTAAGGGGAACTTCGGTGCGGGCACCGCCGCGGTCGTGGGACAGGTGGAAGGCGATGATGGCCTCCAGGGTGCGCACCGCTTCCCCGGCGTCGTACGGGAAATCGCCGCCCCCATCGAGCCAGTGGACGGCTTCGTCCACGGCGCGATCCATCCCTGAGTCCGGAAACTCGTTCGGCCATATTTCGGAATGCTCGCCACGCGTGACAATCACCTCTCGACCACGGCAAATCGCATATCCCCCGGTGCCGTGGAAACGCAGCCGCATGGGGGTGGCGCCGTAGTCGGCTGCGTCGACGACGCAATGCAGGTCTCCGGCAGGCGCTTCGCCGCTGTGCGGCAGGTCCCGTCTCAGGCGCAATACGCCCCAGCCACCAGGGTCGTGGAATTCCTCCCCCCTGCAGTCGGGTCGCCCCGAGAGGTCGAGCGTCCCGGACACACCGGTCACCGGCAGTCCGGTGATCATCTGCACCGCGTCGATCATGTGGGTGCCGACATTGCCGAGGCGTCCTGTCGACCACTGGGCGGATGCAGAGGTAAGGGTGCCCAGGTCGCCCGCTGCGATGAGGTCACGCAGGCGCCGAAAGGAGGGGTGGAAACGGATGTTGTGGTTGATGACAAGCAGAGCGCCCGCAGCGCGACAGGCCTCGATCATACCCCGGGCCTCGTCGACGGTGGACGCGATCGGCTTTTCGCAATAGATGACACGGGCGCCGGCTGCCAGCGCCGCATGTGTTATCTCGGCGTGGACGGATGTGTAGGTGGCGACGTTGACGATGTCCAGGGGCGCAGCGTCGCGCAACAGCCGTCGCCAGTCGGCGAAGACGGGCACACCGAAACGGGTGTGGAAGCGCTGTCGCCGGCCCTCGTCGCGGCTGCTGCCGCCGACCAGGTCGACCCGGTCATGGTGGCGCAACGCCATCACGTGGGTGCCGTCGAGGTCTTCGACACGCTGGCCGAGGGCATCCCCGGAGACCTGATCGGCGCCGCCGATAAAACCCAGGCCGATGATGGCGGCACGGTATCGGGTGTCACTCATTCGTGTGAATCTCGCCCAAAGAGCCGAAGCGACGCAACCGAGGCGACATAAACGCGGTCCCTGGCTGTTGTCGGCCACTCCCGCCGCCTCGGGGATGCGGGCCAGCAGGAAAGCAAAGAGCAGGGAGCTGCAGGCGGCCAGCGCGTAGGCTGCCGGAATCGAGGCAGCGATGACGAAGCCACCCACGGTGGGTCCGATGACACCAGCCAGCTGGAACATGCTCTCAAGTCCGGTCGCCGCAGTAATCGGCAGCGTGCGGGAGGGAAATTACACATCCAAAGCGGTCCATCTGCTGGCCGACGAGTTTGCCACCTCTTACCCGGAGGTCACCTCCAACATCGTTGATCCCCGGCAGCTGCGTCTGCTAGCTTCCGGACTCGACGACGAGGGCGACGCGCAGAAGGTGCGCTACATCCTCAACCCGGCGACAGCGGTCGTGCTGGCAACACCAGAGTACCACCGCAGCTACTCGAGTGTTATCAAGCTCGTCATCGAGAACCTCGGGTTTCCATCGGGCCTGTCCGGCAAGCCGGTGGCCATGCCGGGAGTGGCGGTTGGGGCGCATCGGCGCCATCAAGTCCCTTGAACATCTCAGCTCGATCGTCACCCATGTCGGCGGCCACGTGCTTCCCGGGTTCGTCTCCATAGCGGCCTACAGGATGTCTTCGATGAAGACGGCACCTGTACGGACCCGGGCACGGAGAAGCGCGTGCGCGGCCTGGCTACAAACGTGATGGACTACCTGCACCAGTTCATCTGTCCCCCCATCAGCACGGAGGCCGTGGTGCGCGGGTAGGACCGGGAGGCCAAGCCGATTCTTGCACGACCGGGTGGCGCAATCGGCGCTTTTTGCACATCCAGTGGCAAGTATGTGCGCAAGAAGTGCCACAACTGTGACCCTGTGATCCCGCGCTATTTTGGCAGGGCCATGCGCTCCAGGCGAAGACGTGCCGATACCAGCAAAAATCTGAGATCGGCCTCAAGTTTTCGACCGGCGCGGCCGTGGCGCTTCAAGCACTAGGTGCCGGCGCTTCAAGACAACACATAACTAATTATTACCAAATAGGTTACGCCTGTGATACAGAGGGCACAAAAGGACATCTGTCGAGGCAGCACTCCCGAGGGCGCACGTCTGATTTCCTGGGCAAGTGATGCTCGTCACAGACGGAAACCCATTTTGCCGACCTATCAGAGAGAAAAAGGCAGGTTGGCATGGTATTTGCTAGATATTCGCGGTGGATGGAATGCCGCGCTCACCAAGGAGGGACCGATGCCCAAGTTTCGGTACAAGGAAGCCCAGGGACGCGCAGACGACATAACCGTCATCGAGGACAAGAGCATGTTCGTCAAAGACGGGAAGGGCAACTGGTCGCCCGGATTCGAATTCATCGACAGCCACACGGTTAAAGCCCACCCGTTCATCATCGACGCTCTGCTCGTGGACGCTGAGCGCCTGTGGACGCTCGACGAGATTCTGCAGGACAGCAGCACCGCCGTCTCCTAAGAGGCGCTTGGGTCCCCCACTCCTCTCATGTGCCTTCTCCCCGTAGGCGCGTGCGGACCCGCACTTCCCCGTGCATCGACTCGCCAACGCCAGAACGGTGCATGTGCCGACGTCGCTCTTGTCGCCGAAGCAGGCGGGACAGAAAGAGCCGGCCCCATTCCAAGGGACGCGCTCCGGGATCAGCGCCTGCAGGCGCTCGACATTCAGAGACGCCACATCCCGCGCCGCCACGAGGAGCAGCTCGAGCCAGACGGGCGCCGTGCCTGCGGCGAGAGCCCCGCGGGCCCGGTCGATTTCGGCGCCGCCCAAAAGCAGGCGGGATCTTTCCCCGTCACGGCCGAGGCGGGTCGCCTTCCACGCCTCCCGCGCGCCGCCTGCTCCTCGACCGTGGCGCGCGCGACTACGGGACCACCCGCGTCCCAGCCCACCAAGCGTCGGAACGCGGCCTGATCATCCCCCGTCAGATCAGCGACGCGTTGCCCGGCGTCGAGTCCGACGGCGGCGATCGCCGCACCCACATCGGCAACCGGCCTCACAAATCGAGGACCATGTCGAGGCTGTCAACACCGCCAGCAGCGAAGTCTCCCACATGACGGAAGCCGAACTTGCGGTAGAAATGCTGAGCCCGCGGGTTGTCGCTACGTACGCCGCCCCACAACAGGAGGCGTCGCCGTCCCAGCCGACGCAGACACGCAGCCACGTGAGGGAACAAGGCGCTGCCGAGGCCCCGCTGCTGCCAGGCGTCGGCCACGCACGGGGCAAAGGTACAGCACTCGTCGCCGATCAGCGGGTGGCCGTGATCGACGTAGCGCTTACGGTCACCGT
>JAYZCA010000084.1:0-5454 GCA_036339235.1 Candidatus Latescibacterota bacterium
GATCTGGGGGTTGATTTCGCAGGTACATCCAGCCTTCGAGATCGCCCATCCCCTCATCATACTTCTCGCCTTCTCCATCATGGCCATGGCCCTCTTCGTGCTGGCCATGGTTTCGAGCCGCTTCAACCGCTTCCTGAGGGACTACCAGGCGGAGCAGGCCAAGGTACACCAGACCGACATGAGTCGGGTGAGTGCCGCTTATACTGCTTTCATGCTCGGCATCTCGAACATGCGGCGCCGACGGTTGCGAACATCGCTCACGCTGCTGACGCTGACGCTGCTCACCTTCACCGTTCTGTCCTTTACCTCCTTTCGCCCCGACGTGCGCTTTCTCGTGTTCGCTCTCGATCACGCTGGCTCCTACGAAGGCGTGCTGATCCGCGATCGCGGCTGGTATCCACTGTCCTCCGCGACCATGGAATACGCCAGGTCTCACTTCGCCGACCAAGCGGTAGTGGTGCCGCGCAACTGGAATATCTCCTACGACGACGAGGAGAAGAAGTTCACCGACGTACGACGCGACACCATCAGCGTTCGCGCCTCGGGGCTGCTGGGCCTGTCATCGAGGGAGCCGCAGGTTACCGATGTCGCCTCCACCCTGGTGTGGGGGCGCTGGTTCGACAGCGATGATGAGGATGTGTGTCTGCTGCCCGACGACATGGCTGCCGTCCTCGGCATCGGCGCTGTCGACGTCGGCCGCGCGAGTGTGCAGATCTTCGGCAAACGGTTCACGGTGGCCGGCGTCTTCGACGCCGAGGCCTTCGACGAGGTCCGAGATCTCGATGACGAGCCGTTGACGCCGGCCGACTTTCAGATGTCGAGCACCGCCGCCCTGGGTCCCAAGGTGGGGCCGCAGATGAACGTCTTCGAGGGGGTTGAAACCTACGAGGTGCGTCCCTTCGTCCACCTGCCGGCCAGCAACGTCCTCATCCTTCCGTACGGCACGTTGCAGGAGGCTTTCGGTGGACTGCGCTCCGTGGCTGTACGCTTCGACGACGGGGCTCCCGCTCAGGCCCTCATCGAGGATTTTCTCCTGCGCATCTCTGGGACTCTGTTCGCCGGGCTCCCCGACGCAGACACCGGCCGGGTCTCCGTGTCGGTTTTTACGTCGCTCGGGGTCACCTCAATAGAGGGGCTGGCGGCCCTGATGGTGCCCATGCTCATCGCCTCCCTCATCGTGCTCAACGCCATGATGGGTGCTGTCTACGAGCGCCTCCGTGAGATCGGCATCTACTCCTCGGTCGGTCTGGCGCCGATGCACATCGCCATGCTCTTCATCGCCGAAGCCTGCGTCTACGCCATCATCGGTGTCACCATGGGCTACTTGCTGGGGCAGGGACTGGGGAAAGTCCTCGTTCACTTCGATCTGCTGGGGGGCATGAACCTGAACTACTCGTCGCTGGCAGCGATTCTATCGGCCTGCATGGTAATGGGTGTCGTCCTGCTGTCGACGATCTACCCGGCGCGCGTGGCGGCGCGTTCGGCCGTACCGGATACCGTACGTCGTTGGCGACCACCGTCGCCGACGGGGGATCGCTGGGAGTTCGCTTTCCCGTTCATGATCTCAGAGAAGGAGGTGGTGGGGTTGTGCGGCTTCCTGGCCAGCTTTTTCCAGGCCTATGGGGAGGAGTCGATCGGTGACTTCTATGCCGACAAGGTGCGCATCGTGCGGACTCCATACGCGGAATCCGAGGCGGCTGAGTATGCCGTCCAGCTACTGTTGTGGCTGGCACCGTTCGACATGGGCGTCAGCCAGTTCGTGCAGATCGAGTGTGCTCCGAGCTCGACACGCGGGGCCTACGCCGTCGAGGTCTTCATCCAGCGGCTCAGTGGTCAGGACACGTACTGGCAGCGGGCGAACGGACGTTTTCTCAACCACCTGCGCAAGCAGTTTCTCCTGTGGAACACTCTCGATGACGAGTCGAAATCGTTCCATAGCCAAGTGGCGCGCGATCTGATCTCCGGGGGCGGCATCTTCAACGCTTCCGAAGGGGCTGCGTGAGCGATGGCTGAGCGCGACAGCGGCTGGTTCGGCTGGCGGCGACGACTGCGCCGCCGGCAGTGGGAGGAGGTCGAAGAGTACCGCTCCCTGCTGGAACCCCCGGAACGGTTCGAGAACGGCTTCACCCTGCGCACCGTGATCGGCGTGCTGTTCATCTCGCTGATCATGACACCAGGGGAGATGTATCTCGGCCTGGTCACGGGCGGTTCCATCGGTTCTGCGGCGCAGTGGGTGACCGTCATCCTCTTCCTGGAGGTGGCCAAGCGCTCGTTCACCTCTCTGCGGCGGCAGGAGATCTACCTCCTCGTCTACGTCGCTTCGGCGCTGGTGGCTCGGGAGGAGGGGGCCTTTCTCGACTTGCTGTTCCGCCAGTATTTCGTGCGTTCCGCTGAGGCGCAGCAGTTCGGAATCTCGCGCTTGCTGCCCTGGTGGTGGGTACCGGCTCCGGATTCGCCGGCGCTGGCCGCACGCACCTTCCTGCACCGCGACTGGCTGTGGCCGATGATCCTGCTCGTGTCGGGGACCATAGTCGGCCGCATCACTTGGTTCACGAGCGGCTACGTCCTCTTCCGTCTGACCTCCGATCGCGAGCAGCTGCCTTTTCCAACGGCGCCCATGTCGGCCCTGTCGGCGATGGCCCTGGCCGAGGAGAGCGGGCAGGACGAGGAGACCTGGAAGTGGCCGGTGTTCGCCGTGGGCGGCGTCATCGGCGCGGTCTTCGGCGTCATCTACGTGGCTGTGCCCACCCTAACCGAGATCATTTTCGGCGCCAAGATTACTCTCATCCCGATCCCATTCTGGGACCTGACGCCCTATTTCGGCAACCTGATGCCGGCGACTCCGTTGGGTATCACCCTCAACCTCGGCATCATCTTCGGTGGCCTGCTGATGCCGTTCTGGGGAGTCGTCGGCTCCTTCGCCGGTGTCATGGCCCATACGCTGGCCAGCCCCTTCCTCTACGAGGCCGGCATGCTCCCCAGCTGGTCGTCGGGTATGGACACGATTCGGACTCAGATCGTCACCGGCATCGATTTTTGGCGGGCTTTCTCCATCGGCATCACTCTTGCAATCACCGTCATCAGCTTCTACCAGCTGTTGTCGACGGCACGCCAGCGGCGCCTGCAGATCCGCGACCATCTCGTCAGCGATCAGCGCCGGTATCCGGATACCTGCCAGCAAGAGGGTTGTAATGCCCACGCCGAGGTGCGCGGGTACTGCATCAAACACCTCGGTCGCGGCGACTTCAACCTGTGGGTCTGTGTCATCCTCTTTGCCGTCGCCGCCATCTACCCGATCGTGCTGGCCAAAACACTGTTCCCGACGCTGGTGACGACGGGGCTGCTGGTCCTGTTCTTCGGTATCGCCTTCATCTACGCGCCGATCATGTCCTTCGTATCCGCCCGACTCGACGGGCTCATCGGCCGTGAGGTGTCGATTCCGTACATCAACGAGGCCATCATCTTTCTCACCGGCTATCGGGGCGTCGACATCTGGTTCGTGCCGTTCCCGACGCGGAACTACGGCGGTCACGCCGAGGGGTTCCGTGTCGTCGAACTCACCGGCATGCGCTTCACGAGCCTGCTGAAGGCCGAGTTCTTCATGCTGCCTATCGTCTTCATCGTCAGCCTGATGTACTGGAGCTTTCTGTGGCGGATGGGACCGATCCCCTCGGAGAGTTATCCGTATGCCCAGTTGATGTGGCCGCTGCAGGCCTTCGACAAGGCCCTGTTTTTCTCGAGCACGATGTACAGTCGCATGTGGCGGGAGGGCGAAGAGCTGGAGGGGGTACGCGTACCTCCGCAGGAGGCCGTGTGGAGTCCATCGAATCTGCAGGACGAGCGGTGGTGGTACTGGCGGGTGAAGACGACACATGATGTCGATATCCCCGATCCCGACAAGCGCGACTACGGCCCGTGGTCGAAGGTGAGCTACTTCTACACCAATTTCGGTGCAGGTAAGCCGCCTGCGGAAGTTCCCCAGCGAGTGCTGGCGGCAATGGAGGGGGCTCGACAGTCCGTGGTGGGGGCGGACGGTGTCCGCGTGGACGGAGTCCGGGGCTCCCCTCCGGAGGGCGAGTTGACGGTACGGCTGTTGTGGCCGGCGCCGGGGTTCGCTGTGGACACGGCGAACCCGAATTTCCGTGCCATCGCCGAAGGGGCGGGGTCCGACTCCGTCGACTTCTATTTTGAGGTCGACCGGATGACTACGTTCGACGGCGAGTTTCTGCAGAAGTCGGCGGATCGACCTCTACTGCTCGAGGTCTTGTGGCGCGACCTCAGTTTCACGGGGGATCTGCGTGACAACGACGGCGATGGGCGCGTCGACGAGGAGCTCGTCAACGGTCGCGACGATGACGGAGACGGTCAGATCGACGAGGAGGACATCCGGCATCCGTTGGCTGGCTGGAAGTGGCCGATCATCCTCTTCGGTGCCGGCTTCGGGGTCTTCGTCTACGCCACCTTGTCCTTCCTGGGGCTGCCCATCTTCCTCATCTGGGGATACGTGCAGAGTGTGCTCGGCATCCCGCACAACCTGCTGCCGCAGATTCTGGGTGCCCTGCTGGCCCGCTTCTATTTCTGGAAACGCTACGGCAAGCAGGAGTGGCGCCGCTACGCGATGGTACTGGCCGTCGGCTTCGGCGTCGGCATGTCGCTCATCGGCATGTTCTGCGCCGCTTTCGCCATGGTCAGCAAGGCCGTGTCCGCGCTGCAGTACTGACCCGCAGGCTTCGCGTCAGGACGTCGGGTTCTCCGCGTCTGAGTCTTCAGAGGCCTGCTCGAACTCATCCTTCATGGAGGCACGCTGGCCGTGCCGACGTCGCTGCACGAGCAGAGCTGGAGCTCCGATGACGAAGTACGTCAGGCTCGATATGCCGTGAACCAAGGTGGCGCAGGCCATGGCCGAGGCAAGGGGGATCGCGAACAGTCTGTGCAGACAGGTTCCGTAGAAGAAGTGGTAGGTGCCGATTCCGCCTTGGGCGGGAATGACGATGCCGATCGAGGATATGGCCATCACGACCAGCGCCGCCTTGCTACCGGGAAACTCCGGTGCCTCGTGGAAGCCGAAGGCCGCGAAGGAGAACCAGGTGATGAGGATATAGCCAAGATTGAGCAGGCAGGAACTGCCGAGTATTTCGAGATAGGCAGAGGGCGTGCGCAGCGCCGCCAAGCCATGGATGAAGCGTGCCAGCAGGTCGCCCACCGCATGCCCTAGCCGTGGCGAGACCCGGCTCAGGAGGCGTTCCACGATGGCGACGCCCCGGTCCTGGTAAGCGGAGATGACGATCATGCCCACGAGTGCGGCGAGAGAAAGCACCAGTGCCAGAGTCGTGGCGGTACCTACCCCAGGGAAGGCTTCTTCGATCTGGCCGGGCAACAAGGCGGCGGATGTGGCGATAAACATGATGAGCACGAGCATGTCGATAACACGCTCAACAACGATGGTTCCCGCGA
>JAYZCA010000085.1:0-15089 GCA_036339235.1 Candidatus Latescibacterota bacterium
ACGTAGTCGACACCGGCCTCCGCGCACCCCATGCGGTAGCGCGCCAGCAGCGCTTCCATGCGTTCATGGTAGGCTTCCTGGATGTGCCAGGGCTGCGTCGTAATCGCCGGACCCTCCGGGCTTTCCAGGTCGACGAAACGGGTGTCGGAACGGCGAAAGTCGAGATCGACTTCGCGCGGGTCGAGGATCTGCAGCGCCAGCACCTCGTGTCCGCGGTGACGGAAGTGACGCAGGCCGGTGAGCACCTCGTCGGCGTCGTCTAGAAAGTCGGAAAGGATGATGACGAGGCCGCGCCGCGACAGGCGTTCGGCCAGGTCGTGGAAGGCGGGGGCCATGCTCGTCTCGGCGCCCGGTGTGGCGGCGGTCAATTCGCGCAGCAGCACGTTGAGATGGCTGGAGACGGATCGCGGCGGCACGAACGAGACCAGGCCGTCGCGGAACAACACCAGGCCCACAGCGTCGCGCTGACGCAGCATGAGGAAAGCGAGGGCGGCGGCGATACAGCTGGCGTAGCGGAACTTCGTCATGCGATCACCGCCGGCGAAGTTCATGGAGCCGCTCACATCGACCATGAGATACGCCTTGAGGTTGGTCTCTTCCTCGTAGCGTTTCACGTACAGGCGGTCGGTCCTGGCCAGCGCCTTCCAGTCGAGGTCGCGCAGGGCGTCCCCCGGCATATACGGACGGTGCTCGGAGAACTCCGCCGAGAAGCCGTGGTAGGGGGAGCGGTGCAGCCCGGTGATAAAGCCCTCGACGACGAGGCGGGCTACCAGGTCGAGGCGGCCGAAGCGCGACGCCGTCTCCGGATCGAGATAGGCCGTCAGGTCGGTGGCGGCTGCCTCCGTCACGCGTCGGCCCCGTCGGGCTGTACTGAGTCGAGCAAGCGGCGAGCGAGATCATCGGCATTCACGGCCTGCGCCTCGGCGTGGAAATTGACGACGATACGATGGCGCAACACCGGCAGGGCGACGGCGCGGATGTCCTCCAGCGACACCGCATGCCGCCCGTACAGGGCGGCGCGCGCCTTACCGGCGAGCACGAGGAACTGCGACGCCCGCGGGCCGGCGCCCCAGCTGACCATCTCCCTGACGTAGTCGGGCGCGGCGGGTTCGGTTGGACGCGTGCTGCGCACCAGGTGGACGGCGTAGTCGACGAGATGGTCGGCAACGGGAACCTGGCGCACGAGGCGCTGGAAGGCGTCGATCTGCTCGCCGTCGAGGACGGGGGTCACGCGCACCGGGTCCGCCGAGGTCGTGGTGCGCACGATCTCGGCCTCCTGGGCGGCGTCCGGATAGTCGATACGCAGCTCGAAGAGGAAACGATCGAGCTGGGCCTCGGGCAGGGGGTAGGTGCCCTCCTGCTCGATGGGATTCTGTGTGGCCAGCACGAAGAAGGGCTCCGGCAGCCGCATGGTGTTGCCACCGGCGGTGACCGCATGTTCCTGCATCGCTTCGAGCAGTGCCGCCTGCGTCTTCGGCGGCGTGCGGTTGATCTCGTCGGCGAGGATGATGTTGTGGAAGACTGGGCCATGGACGAAGCGGAAGACCTTGTGGCCGGTTTCGTGGTCCTCCTCAAGGACGTCGGTGCCGGTGATGTCGGAGGGCATCAGGTCCGGCGTGAACTGGATGCGGCCGAAGCTGAGGTCCAAAGCCTGCGCCAGCGTCCGGATCAGCAGCGTCTTGGCCAGACCCGGCACGCCAACCAGGAGGCAGTGACCGCCGGCCAGCAGCGATACCAGGAGTCCCTCGACGACGTCGTGCTGGCCGATGACGACCCGGCCGATCTGTTCTTCGAGTTGACGGCGCGCGGCTTCGAGCTCGGCCACCGCTTCCACGTCGTTGTGCGACATCGAATCTTCCTTCGTTCGTTAGGTGGAGGCAGAAGCCTCCTAGGTCTTGCGTTCCTGTTTCTTGGCCGCCGGGAACAGGACGTTGTTGAGGATGAGACGGTAACCCGGAGAACTGCGGTGCAAGTCGAGCTGGGTCGGCGGATCGCCCACATGGTGCTTGTGATCCTCGGGGTCGTGTCCACCGTAAAAGGTAACCGTGCCCATGCCCACCTGCCCGTGGATGTACTTGACCTGGTCCGTGCCTTCCACCTCGGCGAGTACGACGATGTGATCCTTGATCAGGCTTCTGTGGAAACCCGTGGTCTGGCCGAGAAACCCGTTGACGACGCTCGTGTGGCACTGGGTCAGCATGGTCGGCACCGGATCGTGCCTGGCGGAAAACTCGAAGAGCGTGAAATACTCCGCCTCAGCGCTGCGAATCAGGCGCTGGTCCTTCGGCGTCGTGTCGATGTCGGAGTGCTCGTAGACGAGAGGATTGGTCTCGATCGTGAAATTTTCGAAGGCGAGAGTGCGGGAGAAATCGAGCCTGGACTGTGCGCCGCTATCGATCGGGTCGCCGTCGAAGACCGCCGGTGTGATGTCGACGCCGCCGGCGGCCAGGGCGATATCGAAAGTGTCCGTCGCCGAGCACATGGCGAAGAGGAAGCCGCCACTGGCGACATACTCATAGATGACCCGGGCCACCGCCTTCTTCTGGTCCGCCACTTTGGAGAAGCCGAGGCGCTTTGCCTGGGCCTCGTAGAGACGCTGTTGTTCCCGATACCACATCTCGTTGCGGAAGCTGCTATAGAATTTGCCGTACTGACCGGTAAAGTCCTCGTGATGCAAATGCAGCCAGTCGTAGTCGTCGAGACGTCCGTCGAGGACATCTTCGTCCCACAGCTTTTCGTAATCGATGCCAGCATACTCGAGCGCCATGGTGACGGCGTCGTCCCAGGGCTGCGCATTCGGCGGCGTGTAGACGGCGATCTTCGGCGCCTTCTCCAGACGCACGACATCCATGTTGGCAGCGTCGATCTGCGCCCAGATGCGAGCTATGTCGGGTTCGGAGACGACTTCGAAGCTGACGCCACGGATGCGCGCCTCCTGGGCGATCAGATCGTGGGCCTGCACAGCGAAGGAGCCGCCGCGATAGTTGAGGAGCCAGTCCACATCGATGTCGCGTTCGAGGATCCAGAAAGCCAGTCCATAGGCCTTGAGATGATTGCGCTGCTGCAGGTCCATAGGCACGAGGAGCCGGTCGGCGCCCGCAGAGGTCGCCGACAACAGCACCCCGGCGAACAGAACGATCTGGATTCCGGAGCGTTTCAATCTCTTCCTCCAAGAAGGGTGCGCAAGCGGACGATGTGCCGGCGAGTGTCTGGCGTGCGTGGGTCGAGGGGCGCCGTCAGCACGGTGGACTCGTAGGTGCGCAGGGCCTCTCTCATCGCACCTCTGGCTTCGAGCAGGCGGGCCCGTCCGAGGGCGGCACTGACGGCATGGCGTTCATCGGGTTCGTCGTCGGTGACCTGTGAGTAGAGCTCCAGCGACCGTTCAGGGCTGCTGATCTCCAGGCGGGCGGCGCTTTCGAGCAGAGACAGATGGCGAAGCCCTGCAGGCGCAACCTGCAGCAGCCATTCGCGATCTCGTCGGGCTTCGTCGAGGCGACCCTGACGTCCGTGCAGGCGGGCGCGGGCGAGCCCGGCCAGCGCTACGGCTTGCGACCCGAACTCGTCGATGAGGAGCAGCAGATCGAGGGCGTCGTTGGCCAGCGGGTGCGACGGCTCGCGGGCTACGAGAGAGTCGAGGAGGGCAGCAGACGAATCGAAGCGGGCCTCGAAGAAGGCCAGCTCAGCGAGGCCGAACTCGGAGTCGGCGCGGCCCTCGGGGTCGGCGGCGAGGCGCCGCCACTCGGCGCCGGCGCCGGGCAGGTCATCGAGCTGCAGGCGGCAACCGGCGCGCAGCCCCAGCATCCGTCGCCGCAGCTCGCCGACGGGCACGCGCCGCTCGAGAGTGGCGAGGGTCGCCAGCGCCGCATCCGGGTCGTGGAGGGTCTGTAGCTGCAGCTGGGCGACGCGCAGCATCGCTTCTGACGATTCGGCGTCAGCGCCGGCGGACAGATCGACGTACAAGGCGACGGCGCCATCCATGTTTCCAGCAAGGGCCAGCATCTCCGCCTGCTGCAAGAGGGCTCTGGCACGGTACGGGGAGTCCCTGGCGTGGCTGGCAAACAGGCCGTACGCACGGGCGGCAACATCTGCGTGACCGGCTGCCTCACAGCGGCTGGCGAACTGGAAGAGCGCCTGCAGGATCGCGTCGTCGCCATCGAGGGCGTCGCGCAGTGTCCGCAGGCCGGCCTGGGGATCGCCGATCTCCAGCGAGCAGCCCGCCCGCAGCAGAGTCAGCATGGTAGCCTCAGCCCCCCGCACACCGGCGCTGGCCGCCTGCAGGGCGTCTCGGTACCGGTGGGCGCGTCCGCCCTCGACGCCGGAAACGGCGTCAGCGCGGGCCAGGGCGGCAATACGATTCTCCACGAGCGGCCGGCGGTGCGGCTCCTGGCGCAGGAACGTGCGGTGGGCCTCGACGGCGCCCGCCCAGTCGCCAACACTCAGAAGCAGTTCGGCCCGCTGCCAGGAGAAAGGGTCGGCACTCCCGAGTCGTTCGGTACCTTCACGAAGCAGGTCGATCGCCTCTTCGAGGCGGCCCATCGTCTGCAGGCGGGTGACGACGGCGCGGTACCGTTCGACGTCGACGGGATGTGCCTGCAGCAGGTCCGTCCAGGTGCGTTGGGCGGCGTCCTCGTCGCCGCTGTCGGCAAGCACCTGACCCAGCAACATACGGGCGTCGCCGTCGTCGGGATGTGAGTCGATCCACGCCTGCAGGCGCGACGTGGCGGCGCCCAAGTCGCGGGCCCGACGCAACACGATGACCGAATCCATCACGTCCGCCCGTGGGTCCGCGTCGGCCGCAACGGCAAGACACAGCCCCAGGCCGATGACCCGCAGAAGCCTGCTGTTGCATGACATCATGGCAGCCCCTCGATGTCGCTGCCTCCGTGGAGGTCTTCGTAGACGGTTTCGTAGTAGCGTCGAATCAACTGTCGGTATTCGACGGGGTAGTCGCCGGCCAGGGCGCGGCGCATGGACTCGGCCAGGGCGTCTGGCTGCTGACCGAGATCGACGGGTAGCCACTCCGGTCCGCTGTAGAGCCGCTGGGCGGCCGTCTCCGATCGACGTCGCTTCTCGAAGCCGCGATTGCGGATCGAACGACTGGCGTCGAGCATGCGCTGCAGGATGCGTTCCTGCCCCTGGCGCACAAGGGGATCGGCGGTGTTACGCTGCATGCGCGCCAACACGGCTTCCATGTCTTTGCGGATCGCGTCCACACGCCCTTCCATCGACCGCTGTCCGCGCAACGATCTCTCCAGCTTTCCCAGGGCGCGATAGATCCGCCGCTGCTGGGCCGCCAGCCGCTGCAGGTCGAGACCACTGGAGCCCCGCCCCTGGCGCCCAGGTTGCGAGCCGTCCTGCAGGGCCTGCTGGGTCGCCTGGTTCAGAGCCATCTGCTGCTGGGAGAGGCCCATCATCTTCTCCATGGCCTCACCGAAGGCAGAGGCGGTCGTCGCCTTGCTGAGGTTGTCGAGGCTCTGGCGCAACTGCATGACGGCCTCGTTCAGGTAGCCCACCGCCTGTCCTGCTTCGCTGGCAGCGCGCCCCGCCTCTCGCTGACCGAGGCGTATCGCCGACCCCTCCATACGCATCAGGGCGTAGCCGATCGTCGTCGCCAGACCCGAGTCGAGCGCCAGGGTCTTGCGGCTGACCTGGCCGATCTTTTCGACGACGAGTTCGACGCCTCGCGCCAGGGCCTGTTGCCGGCTGGCGAGGCTCGCGGCGTCGCTGCCGCTGCGGTGGTCAATTTCCTCCACCAGGCCCTCCTGGCGCTGCGACAGGTCGACGAGGCCAGCCATGGCGCCACGCAGCTGGTCGCTCATCTGCTGCCGCTGGGCACCGTCGAAATCGGCCTGCAGGTTCTGCAGGGCCTGGTTCAGCCGCGCCAGGTCCTGCTGCAGACCCTCGCCCTGTCGACGCGCCTGCTGGCTGGCGCGGGATGTCAGCGACTGTTCCATCTGCTCCATGCGCCCGAAAAGATTCTGCTGTTCCATCATCTGCGCCTCTGCCTGCAGGGCCTGTGCCGTCGGCTGACTGATGTCGGCGAAGTCGTCGCCAAGGCTCTCCAGCTCTTCCTGCAGGCGGTCCGTGTCGCGAGCCAGGCTCGACTCCTGTTTTCCAAGGCGGTCGGCGTCGTCGCGACCCACACCGTCGTTGATCATGGCCTGGCGTTCGGTCAGATCCTGCGCCTGCGACACGGCGGCGAGCAGACGCTGCTCGGCCTGAACCCGTCGCAGCAGCGCCAGCGTACGCTCGAGGCGTTCCTGGAAAGCCTCCTGGTCCTGGGCAAACTGCTTCAGCGCCTCGGAGAGCTGCTCCGGGTCGGGGTCGTCGAGGGCTTGCTGCAGCGACTGTAACGCCTCGAGCAGCTCAGGAGAGGTCACCGCCGCCATCAGGTCGCGGATCTCGTCCATCTTTTCCAGGATTTCGCTCGAACTGAGGCCCCCCTCCTCGAGGCGCTCCATGGTCTCGGCCATCTGTTGCGCCAATTCCTCCACCTGGCGCGCCCGGGCCTCTTCGGCTGCGAGTGTCGTCTCGAGTTCCTGCCGCTGTTCCCAGGTCAGTTCCTCCGTGCGCAGCACCTCACGACGCATCTGTTCCACGATCTGCCTGGCATCCGCCTCCCGCTCGGCCAGTTCATCGAGGGACTCCAGGTTTCGATCCTGTTTGACCGTCGCTTCGCTCATCAGCTCGTAGAGTGAGACAAGGCGCAGAAAGAACTCCTCGCTCACGGCCTTCTTCGGCCCGGCGACCTCGTCGTTGTCAAACACCTCAGCATGGTACGTGACGCGGTCCTCCGGCAGCAGGTCACGATCGGACAGGTCCCATGCATGGTGCACCCGGACCTGGCGACCCGCATCGCGCCGCAGCGACATGCGCTCCTCGGGGCCCTCGTTGACGCGGTACACGAGATCCACCCGGGATATACCGAAGTCGTCGGTGGCTTCGATCTCGATGTCCACCTGCTGGCTCTCCGGCAGGTCGCCGTTGCGGCCCGGTACCGGGATCGACACGGAGGGTTCGCCGTCGCGCAGGACGTGCACGGTGTAGCGGATGGGATCGCGGTTGCCCACGCCCTTGCGGTCCACGAGTTCGATTCGGTAGTGGAGAAGCGCATCGCCGTCGATATCGGGAGATGGCAGGCGCCAGACGATGTGCGCCCGGTCGTCGACTACATGCGCTGGCAAGCGCAACGTGTCATCGAGGACGAGGGCCGCCGTCGCCAGGGTCTTGGTGGCGGCGATGTCGAAGACGACGCGAGTGCCGGCGAGAGCGCGGATGTCGCCGCCTCCTTCCTCGACGCGCGGCGGCAGGCCGGTGTGGGCGGGATACTCGTAGGCCAGGCGCAGGCGGGACACGGCAGGCGGATCGACAACGCTGACGTCGATGGGGCCGGCAGTGCCGTCGCCGGCTTCGACGCGGAACTCGAAAGGGCGCTGCACGTTCTCGAAGGCGTAGCGCACCGAATCGCCGCTGACCAGATCGAGGGGCAGCACGACCTCTTCCGTCGACGTGGCGTCCGACTCCCGGCGTTCGACGCGCAGGGTGGAGGGCATCTCACCTTCGATGTGAACGAAGATCAGCGCATCGTCACCGCGGATCACCTCCAGTTCCGTAGGCATCACCCGCAGGTGTGTGCGCAGGGGGCGCTCGAAGGCCTGTGTCGGATGCAGGACCCGGCGCAGGGCGGCACTACCGACATCACCGGCGGCCAGTCCGGCCAAAAGAGTAATGACGGCGACACCAGCCAGGCGAGCGGCTCCCATCCGCACGTCGTCGGCCGGTACCACTCGGGACGTCTCCAGGCGCGCGAGCAGGTTGGTGGCCTCGACGGTAGTCGCCTCGAGAAGCTGTGCGGAATGGAAGCGACGGAAATCATCGTTGGGGATACCCAGTTCCAGGGCCGTGACCAACCGCTGGGACAATTCGGGGGCCCGCCGCTCGACGTCGAGGGCGACGCGGTGAAGGGGCAGCCCGTCGCGCACCCGCCACCAAAATCGAAGGCCGGGAACCGTGAGACTGCAGAGAAGGATGGCGCCAAGCAGACCGAGGCGCCAAGACGGCGGCAGATACAGAGCAGCTTCGACGAGAACGACAAGCGCTCCCAAGCCCACGGCGAGGGTCGCTGTCGTCGCTAGGGTGCAGGTCGTCTCGATGAGCAGTCGACGCCGGCGCAGTCGACGCAGCCCCCGCAGCATCCGCGAGTAGGTTGATTCGCTGGGGGAGTGGGTCAAGCCACGAATTACCGGGTCAGGGCGTAGACGACGATGTTGGCGCCCATGCGCAGGGCTGCCTGGCGGGTGTCTTCGGGGACGTCGTGTACATGCGCGTCCTCCCAGCCGTCGCCGAGGTCTGACTCATACGTGTAGAGCACGACGAGGCGCCTGGCGTGGAACAGGCCGAAGGCGCGAGGACGCTCGCCGTCGTGCTCATGCACCTTCGGCAGGCCGTCACTCAGATCGTAGTGGATGTGGAACAGCTCGTGATCCGGGGGCAGCTCCACGAATTCGCGTGTCGGGAAGACCTTCTTCATCTCCCGCCGGAAGGATTTGTTCATGCCGTAGTTGTCGTCGGCGTGCAGGAAGCCACCCGCTTCCAGGTAGGCCCGCAAGCGAGCCGCCTCGCGCGAGGTAAAGGTGATGTTGCCATGCCCCGTCAGATAGAGGTACGGGTGGCTGAACAGCTCCTCGTCGGTGAGCCGCACGCGGGCCTCGGTGTCGGCGGCAAGCACGCGGGTATGGGCACGGACGAAGGCGAGCAGGTTCGGCAGAGAGGACGGATCACTGTACCAGTCCCCGCCGCCGTCGTAGTGCACGCGCGCGATGGTGAAGGCATCGGCGGCTGGCTGAGCCCCAGCGGCGAGAGTCGTCAACAGCACCGCCGCGACGGTGTGGCGAATCATCGAGGACCGTTGATGACGGCGAAGCGTCCGCGGGTGCGCTCGCCCGACTCGCCCTCGGCGATGTAATAGTAGATCCCCGAGGCGACGAGAAAGCCGCCGTCGTTCTGGCCGTTCCAGGTCGCCGACGCATGTCCGGGATCAACCTGCAGCGAAGCGACGGGCTCGCCGGCGACGGTGTAGATGCGCAGCGCCGCGCCCAGGGGGAGTCCGGTGAAGGTCAGCACCTGGCTTCCCGCGGTGACAAATGGATTCGGAAAGACGGAGAATCCCTCGGGGCCGTCGCCATTGCCCTCGGAGGCGACGATGCGGAGTCGATTGAGACCGTCGAACGTGCCGATCCACATCTCTCCACGGCGGGAGTCGAAGGTGAGTCCCTTCACACGGTTGTCTATGAGGCCACTGTTGCTCTGCGTCAGCGTGAAGTCGACTTCGCCGTCGGCGCCTATGCGAGACAGACCAGCCTCGGTGGCGACCCAGATGTTCCCCGCGTCGTCCCCCACGAAGGTGTTGATTTCTGACGACAGCAGGCCGTCGAAGGTCGTGTATGTCCGCCAGGCCGTGTGCCTGAGGACGCCGGTGGCGCGGTCATAGTCAGGTGTCAGGACGTTGATCCCGCTGTCGGTGGCCATCCAGACGCGCCCGCCGTCGTCTACATATACGTCGAAGATCCGGCTGCTCGTGAGGCGCGGCTCGGCGGTCTGGTCGACGACGATGAAGCGGTCGTCCCCGCGGATGAAGGGAGTGCCGCCGTCGTCGAGCAGAATGAGGCCGTCCGTACGGCTGGCGATCCACTTCAGCCCGTCGGGACCGATGTCCATGCGGTAGAAATCGACGTTCGGGTCCAGGCCGAGAGCCGTCTGGTCGATGAACAACTCCTCGGTGGGGGGGAAATCGTCGAGAACGGCGACGCCCGCCAAGACGTTGAGAAGCCACATGTTGCCGTCAGTGTCTCTATGAATGTCGCTGATGACGACGAAGGCGGGTGCCCCGTCGATGCCGCGCAGCACGGAGCGGTCGCGGTTGATGTTGACCCAGGTGCCATTCACATCGAGCATGGCGACCCCTCCTCCCCAGGTACCGATCCACAGACGGCCCGAGCGGTCGGTTTCAAGGGCGACGAGTTCGTCGTTCGGCATTCCCGTACTGCGGTCGAAAACCGTCCAGGAGTCGTCTGCAAGGCGGTAGGCCCCGGCCGACAGCGAGCGCTGCTGATCGTCGGGTACGCTGGCGGCCCACAGTTCGTCATCGCCGACGAGGGCGATCTCGTAGAAGCGGCTCGAGCCAGGTTCCCCGGACGGCGCCAGGGTGGGGGCGTTGGTGCCGACGACGCGCAGTCCGTCCGCCGTGCCCAGCCACAGGTGGTTACGCCCCGATCGAGATGCTGCAGCCACCTCGTTGATGATGGGCGCGCCGATGCGCTGCCAGTCGCGGGGTCCATGGCGCAGGACGAAATCGCCATCATAGGTAGCGGCGATACCGACGTCGCTCTTGGCGCCTACGGCGGTGACGCCACGGGCGCTGTAATCGTAAAAGAAGGTGTCCGTCGTCGGCTCATAGGTGAACACGCCGAGTTGACTGCCCGCGTGCACGAGGCCGCCGGCGGCGACGAGGTCAGCCACCGGACCTGTGTTCGCTTTTACCACCCAACTGTCGGGATCCTGCAGGTTCGCCTGATCCAGACGTGCCCAGGCGAGGCCGTCGGGGGTGCCCGCGAAGAGGATGCCGTCGTGGATCTCGAGGGCTGTCACCTCGGTGTCCTTGGCCAGGTTTCCCAGCCGCCGGTAGCTCTCCTTGACCTCCTCCCTGTCGATGAGAAACACGCTGATGCCCTGGCTGGTACCGACGTAGAGCCGGTTGCCGTCGGCGTAGAGAGAGAAGATGCTCAAGTCACGAAATTCGAGGAACGGAGAATCGAAGGTCGACGTGTCGCGGTGGAAACGGCTCAGCCCTTCACCGTCGCTGCCGAACCAGAGGTTGCCGGACGAATCGGCGGCGATGGCGCCGATTCGGTTGCCCGCAAGTCCGTCGAGCCGGGTGTAGCGCCGATATCGCCGAATGGCGCGATTGTAATGCAGGACGCCTCCCGTGGTAGCTGCCCAGACATCGAAGCCTTCGACGATCAGGTCCGTGATCTCGTCCATGCTGGTAAAGGCAGCCCACTCCGAATCGATGGGTTGGGCATCGACGTGGATCACGGTGACAAGGCAGGTGAGCAGGATGAGGTGTCGCATCGGGTTGAGCCGTCCGCTTACATGGTGGACTGAGGGTCGACGACGGCAGCAACATCGACGTCGTGCCGCGCCGCTGCGGCGCGCAGGTCGTCGATTACCGCCGCTGCCGTAGCACGCAGGTCGCGGCCAGAGGTTCCCACCAGCAGCGACTGCCAGCGGTAGTTGCCGCGCAGCCTCGCCAGCGGCGCCGGCGCCGGGCCGAGAACGGCGACGCCGCCGCGACAGGACCGCGACAGGTGTCGGGATCCCTCGGCGGCGACACGGGTCACCGTCGCCTCCGCCGCACCGCGCCAGCGAAATACCACGAGACGGCCGAAGGGCGGAAACCCCGCCGCCCGCCGCTCGAGCAGTTCCGCCTCGGAGAAGGCGTCGAAGTCCTGGCGCGCCGCAGCCTGCAGGATCGGCTCATCCGGCAGCCGCGTCTGGATGACGACCTCGCCAGGGGTGCCGCCACGCCCGGAGCGTCCCGCCACCTGAGTCAGCAACTGGAAGGTACGCTCAGCGGCGCGAAAATCGGGCATGTGGAACCCCGTGTCGGCGGAGATGACGCCCACCAGCGTCACCTCGGGGAAGTCGAGCCCCTTGGCGACCATCTGGGTGCCGAGCAGGACATCGGCCTCGTGGCGGCGAAAGCTCTCCACCAGCTCGTCGTGGGCGCCCTTCCAACCGGTGGTGTCCACATCCATACGAAGGACGCGGATACCTGGAAACTGTTCCTCCAGCGCCTCCTCCACTTTCTGCGTCCCGGCGCCGGCGAGCCGCACGTCATCGCTGCCGCACTTGGGGCATTTCTCCGGCAGGGGCATGCGGTAGTCGCAATAATGGCAGCGCAACTGTTCGCCGTGGCTGCGATGGTAGGTGAGCGTCACCAGGCAGCGCCGGCATTCCACTGCTTCGCCGCAAGAGGTGCACTGCACGACGGGGGCAAAGCCGCGCCGGTTCTGCAGCAGGATGATCTGCTCCTGGCTCTCGAGGCGCTCGCGGATCTTCAACCGCAGGACCTTCGAGAACAGCGTGCGCTCCCGCTTTTGGAACGGCTCGCGGCGCATGTCGATCACCTCGACGCGAGCCAGGGGGCGATCGTCGACGCGGTTGGGAAGCTCGGCGAGGGTGTACTTTCCGGAGCGCGCATTCCACCACGACTCCAGACTGGGAGTGGCCGAACCCAGCACGACGGGAACGCCGGCGAAGCGGGCGCGTACGACGGCTAGGTCGCGGCCGCTGTATGCCAGGGGCTGCCGACTCTCAAGATCATCCTGAAAATACGAGCCGTCATGCTCCTCGTCGACGATGACGAGGCCCAGATTCTTTACCGGAGCGAAGACGGCGGAACGGGCGCCGATGACGAGGCGCTGCTCTCCGCGGCGCAGGCGCCTCCACGTATCATAGCGCTCGCCCAGTGACAGCTGACTGTGAAGCACCGCGACCTCGGACCCGAAGCGGGCGCGGAAGCGCCGCACCATCTGCCACGCCAGGGCGATTTCGGGGGTAAGGACGATGGCGGAACCACCGGCCTCCAGTACGCGTTCGACGGCGTACATGTAGACCAGGGTCTTGCCGCTCCCCGTGACGCCACGCAGCAAGATCGGCGCGAACTTCCCGGTGTCGAGTGCCCCGAAGATCTGCTGGATAACCTGCAGTTGGCCCTGTGTAGGTTCGAGGTCCGGCGCGGCATCGGCATCGATCCCCGCCAGAGGATCGCGCAGGACTTCTTCCTCAGAGGTCCGGACCAGGCCGCGCGCCTGTAGCGACTTGAGAACGGCGTAGCTGAAGCCCTCCTCCACGAGACGCCGCTTCGGTGTGTCGCCGGACTCGAGCAGCCATTCGAGGCAGCGCCCCTGGCCGGGGGCCCGTCTCATCAGGTCGGGCAGGGCGCTGCGTGCCGCATCGGCGTTGATGACGCCGACCATCTGCCGGAGTTTGGTCGACACGGAGGCGCCCGCCAGGTCCGACCGCATGTCGATGATGCCAAGGCGCTGGAGTCGCCGCAGAGCCGCCTCGAGTCCCTGCTTTCCGAGACGCCTGCGCAGTGTGGTGACCTTCAGGGGGACATCGGTCTTGGTCAGCTCGATGCAGACACGGGCGCCGACGGTGTCCTCGGGCAGCGCCCCGGCCCGGTCGACGAGCTGTACGGTGCGGCTGCTGGTGAGGCGGACCCCAGGAGGCAGAGCGGCGGCCAGGGCCGCACCCATGGGTGCCAGGTAATAGTCAGCCATCCAGGCGCACAGACGCACGACTTCGGGGCTGATGGGGGATTCGGTGTCGATGACCTGCGTCAGGTCGCGGATGCGGTCCGGCGACAGGTGCGCCGCGCCGTTGCCGGCAACCGGATCGGTTTCGGAGACGACGAAGCCGGTGACGAGGCGCTGCTGTACCGGGACGAGGACAACGGAGCCGACGACGATGACGTCCTGGAGGTCTCCGGGAACACCATAGGTGAGCTGACGCGAAAGAGGCGGCGGCAGGGCCACCTCAACGAGGCGGCGGCTCATGGACGAACCCGGGCAACGGCCTCCGTCGTGTCGGGCTGGATCTGGGCGATCGGTGCCAGGTCGGGGCCGAGGAGTTGTACGCCGCCGGCGGTGGCACGGAAGCGCAGGACCTTTGTCGGGTCTCCGAGACGACCTTCACCCAGCAGCTCGCCCTGGAAGCGGAAGTGGACACCGTGAGCGCGTCCGGCGCGGACCATGAAGAAGCGCTGCGCCCCCCACGTGCGCTGCTCGCCGCTTGGAATGATTTCGACGACGCCGTCGTCGTCGTCCCACTGGACCTGGACCCACGTGGAGTCGAGGGCATCGACCTGCAGCACGAGAGGGCCGGCGGCGAGGTCGACAGACCCCCGTGGAGATTGGTCCGCCGGGTCGGTGGCTGGATCCATCGCTGCCGCGATGTCGTCAGAGGCGGCAACCACTGGCTCGATCGACTCCTCGACGGTGCGCACCGGCGCGTCGCGCGTCGCGGTGGCAACCGGCCTCTGCACCACGGTGCGCGGGGCCTTCCGCGCTGGCGGTGAGGAGACTGTCGGTCGAGGGGGGGGCGGCGCGTCGGAGCCGAGAAGGTAGAGAAGGATGGCCAGCCCGACGACGAGGATGACGCCGATGGTGGCCAGCCGCGCCGGTGGCTGGCTGCGGATCAGGTCTGCCAGTGGCGAAGGCTCCGGCAACGAGTGGATCGCCGATGCCGGCGAGGTCTGTACCAGCACGAGGGGTGGCCGTGTGGCGTCCACATCGTCGTACAGTCGTTGCTCGAAGGCTTTGCAGTCAAGGCCCAGGTAGACGGCATAGTGGTTGATGGCGAGCCTTGCGTAGACGGGCTCGACGACATCGAATTCGCCGTTCTCGAGACCCTGAAGGATCTTGAGAGCGATGCCTGTACGCTGATGAATCTGATCGAGGGACTCGCCGCGGGCTTCGCGAGCGCGACGCAGTTCCTCGGACAGAGAGAGATCTTCGCTCATTCCGTGTCCTGGGAGGGATCGAGGTCGTACCCCGCTGACTCGAGAAGGGAGCAGAGCCGGGCAAGGGGTAGACCTACAACATTATAGTAACACCCCTCGACCCGTTCAACGAAACGGCCGCCGCGTCCCTGAATCGCGTAGCCCCCCGCCTTGTCCTGAGGCTCGCCGCTGGCGACATAGGTAGCGATAGCGATCTGCGTCAGAGGGCTCATGTGGACACGTGTGACCTCGCAGGCGCTGTGCTGGCCTCTGTCACCAGCCACCACAACGCCGGTACACACCGTGTGATCGCGCCCCGAAAGCAGCCGCAGCATACGTGCCGCGTCCTCATCGTCCTCCGGCTTGCCGAGGAGTTGTCCATCACAGCAGACCACCGTGTCGGCACCGATGACGAGGTGGTCTCCGTCATCACTGAGCAATCTGACCACGGCCTCGGCCTTGGCGCGGGCAGAGAGTACGGCCCAGGCCTCGGGGTCGGCGCCCTGGGGCGACGGCTCCTCGG
>JAYZCA010000086.1:0-3896 GCA_036339235.1 Candidatus Latescibacterota bacterium
ATGCTGGCGATGTGGGGCAGAAACGCGGGGGTGGCGGCCATCGGTACGAGTCCTCGGCAGAGAGTCGGTCGCAAGAGGATCGAACTTACCCGGCTGACTTGATCGATGTCAACGTCAGGACTGTGAGATGATCACCGGACAGAGGAGCGAGGGGTGCACCTGAGGCTCACGGATCGAGAACTCCGCATGGTGCTCGGTTGGCGCCAGGAGGGAGCCTTCTTTCCAGATGAGGACCGGGTCCTGCGCAAGCTGCGCCAGGCTCTCGACGAGAAAGCCCCGCTGCAGCTGAGTCGACTGCAGATACAGATCGTGCACGGGTGGGCGGAGGAGGAGTTGGGAGGACCGTACGGCGGCGGCGAGGTTGTGAACCCGGACGAGGCGGCTGTGCTCGGCAAGATCCGCGACGCTCTCGGCTTCTCCGACTGATCCTCCCTGCTAGCGGTCAAACCGGTGGGTCCACCGGTATCGATTCGTCGACTCGCTGCACTTCCGTCACCCCCTTCACGCTGCGCAGCTTCTTCACCAGACCGTGCAGTTGCCGCGTGTTGTTGACATCGACCCAGAAGGTGTCTTCCGCCAGATGGGCGAGGGTGCGCGTCGTGCAACCGACAATGTTGGCACCCGTCTCAGAGATGATCCGGGTGATGTCGGACAGGAAGAACTTGCGGTCGTTGCCGTGCACCCGCAGCTGCACGGTAAAAGCTTGCTCCTCCTCCAGGTCCCAGGTGACCGGCGTCATATGTGCCGGGTCTTCGGTCAGGTCGGCGATATTCGGGCAGTCCGTCCGGTGTACGCTCAGCCCCCGGCCGCGTGTGATCAAGCCGATGATGGAGTCGCCAGGTATCGGTGTACAGCACTTTCCGAACTGGATCATCATATCGTGCATCCCCTGGATGCGTATGCCGCGGCGGTCGCGGAACAGGGGGCGTACGCGGTGTTTGGGCTGGTCCGGCATGAGACGATTGACGATGCGGCTGACGGAGAGGTCGCCGGTGCCGATGCCGGCGTAGAGGTGTTCGCTGTCGGCCAGCTCGAGTTCGGTGGCCAACTCCGTGAGCGCCTCCGGACCTAGCCGGTGGCGGTAGCGCTTGAGCTCCCGTTCGAGGATCTCCTGCCCAAGGCGCACACTCTGAGAAAAGTGCTCCTCTTTCAGCCAGCGTCTGATCGCCAGACGCGCTTTCGCGGTCTTGACGAGCTCAAGCCATGACTGACTCGGTCTCTGGTGTGGTGAGGTGATGATGTTCACCGAGTCGCCACTGTCGAGGGCGGCACTCAGCGGCACGATCTGGCCGTTCACCTTCGCCGTCAGGCAATGCAGGCCGATGTCGGTGTGGATGGCGAAGGCAAAATCGATCGGTGAGGCCGCCTTCGGCAGCTGGTGCAGGTCTCCCTTCGGCGTAAACACGAAGATCTCGTCCTGAAACAACTCGATCTTCAGGTCCTCCATGAACTCCACCGGGTCCGTGGAGTCGCGCTGCCAGTCGAGGACCTGGCGCAGCCACGCCATCTGCTGATCGAGTTCTCCGTGCTCGCCAGCACCACCCTTGTAGCGCCAGTGCGCGGCGATGCCGATCTCCGCAGTGTGGTGCATTTCCCAGGTCCGGATCTGGACCTCTACCGGCATGCCACGGGGACCGACGACCGTGGTGTGCAACGACTGGTACATATTCGTCTTCGGTGTGGCGATATAGTCCTTGAAACGATCCGGATGTGGCCGGTAGAGCGTGTGCACCAGCCCCAGGGTGTGGTAGCACTCGCGCACGTTGTCGACCATGATGCGCACCGCAGTCAGGTCGTAGATCTCCTCGAAGGGCTTCTTCCGGGAGCGCATCTTGTTGAAGATGCTGAAGAAGTTCTTGGCTCGGCCGGTGATCTCGGCGGTGATGTCATTGCGCCCGAGCTCCACCAGCAGGGGCTGTTTGAACTCGTCGATCAACGCCTCGCGTTCTTCACGGCGCATGGCGACTTTGTCGCGGATCTCGGCGTAGGAATCCGGCTCGAGGAACTTCAGCGAGCGGTCCTCCAATTCCCAGCGGATCCGCGCCACACCGAGTCGGTGGGCGAGGGGCGCGTAGACTTCGATCGTCTCGTGGGAGATGCGCTGCTGCTGATCGGGGCCGAGGGCATCGAGAGTTCGCATGTTGTGCAGGCGGTCGGCGAATTTCACGAGGATGACGCGAATGTCCTCGACCATGGACAACAGCATCTTGCGGTAGGTCTCGGCCTGACGGGCCTCGCGGCTCTCGAACTGAAAACGCTCGATCTTCGTGACCCCGTCGACGAGGGCGGCGATCTTGGCGCCGAACTCGGAAGAGATGCGCTCGAGGGTGATGGAGGTGTCTTCGGGGACATCGTGCAGGAGGCCGGCGGCGATCGTCGTCGAGTCGAGGCGCAGCTGGGCGAGGATGCGGGAGACCTCGACGCTGTGCTGCAGGAAGGGTTCGCCCGACTTGCGGATCTGGCCTTCGTGGGCGAGGTGCGCAAAATGGTAGGCGCGGACGATGAGGTCGAAGTCGGCCGACTCGTTGCAGGAGGCGACCTCGATGAGCAGCATCTGCAGCTGCAGATGGTCGCGGGCGTCCTCGAGATGGGCATCGAGAGCGGCATGGTCGGTCTCGATGCCGGGATCGCCGCCGAGGGCTTCGGGAGGCTCGACGAGGGCCAGGTCGGTGAGATTGTCGGGGGATCGTTCGCTCATGGTGGTCTGTCGACCAATATACTCATTCCAATCTCGCCGACAAACGTGGGAACGAGGGCTTAGCTCAAGCCCGACAGCGAGTTAGGGCGTTTCGTCCGGAATCCGATAGACCCAGATCGTGTGGCCGATCCGGGCGACGGGTTCGTACGCATCCAGCCACTCGAACAGGCCCTTGCCATGGCCGTACATGTCCATATAAACACCGACGCGGTTGGTCACCGAGATGGCGATCCACCCCGTCGTCGGCAGTTCCACGACGGTTGCACCCCGATTCGGCAGCACGTAGCTGGGAAGCCAATCGTAGTCGAGATCGTACAATGCCGGGTCGACGGAACCGAAGTAGCTCAACTTGACACGCGCCACGCCGCGTTCATCCATCCAGGTCTTGAGCCCCTTCAGGTCCTGCCCCCAGTCCAGGTTGGAGTCGACGAGGATCCGGTGACCGCCGTCGGGGCCGCCGGCCATGTCGTTGAAGTAGGCCAGATGGTCGGGGTGAATTCCGGCTGTGGTGAGCAGCAGGGCGGCGCACAGTCCCATGACGGCGCGTCGTCGCCATCGACGGGTGGCGGACCAGGCCGTCTGCATCGACGCCCCGGCGACGACGAAGAGGAACGGGTAAATCGGCAGCAGGTAACGGAGACCGAGGGCCTTACCCTCGGACAGGATGAAGGCGCTGAAGAACACGGCAGGCGGCATCAGCAGCAGGCCGTGGTCCCAGCGTCTCGCGTCGTCGCGGACCAAGGTCATAACGCCCCAGAAGCCTATCAGCAGCGTCGGCACCGGCGTTTTGACCAGGAAGGCGATGGGGAAGTAGTACCACCAGCCTTCGGTCGAGTAGCGTCCGAAGAGATAGGCCTCGTGGCCGTAGGAGAGGTCCCAGAGTTGCGAGGTGAGCACTGTCCAGAACGGCATGACACGAAAGCCGTACAACACCCAGAGGACGACGGCGGCGATCAGCAGCAGTGCCGCCAGTGCGACGGCTGAGCCCACCCACGGACGCAGTCGGGACCGGCTGACGGGCCCCGCCCATGTCGCCAGTCGGTTTCGCACCTCCAGTGGTCCGGTGAGGATGGTGAAGCCCAGCAGCAGGGCGGTCGTCGGCAACCACAGCAGTGCGGAGATTTTGCTCGCCAATGCCAGCCCCCCGAACACCCCGGCAAGCAGCAGGCGGCGCCAGTCGGGTTGCTGCAGAAAACGA
>JAYZCA010000087.1:0-18695 GCA_036339235.1 Candidatus Latescibacterota bacterium
CCACGAAGCGGCGCTGCCGCAGATCGAGGCGCACGCCCTGGACCACATGCTCGACGCCTACAACCGTTGGCGAGTCGAGCCGAACGAGACCACGCGCAAACAGTTCCTTGAGGCGAGTACACCGTACACCGAACTGAAGTCCGGCTTCGACCCCAAGGACCTGATGAACTGAAGCGAACAACCCGGCCCCCCTTTTTTACAGCCCGAGGATTTCGCGGGTCATCTTCTCCAGGTTGCGGTAGTCTGTCAGTTCATAGCGGTTGCCCTCAGCGTCCTCTACCAGGGCCCGGTTCCGCGACAGCACGCGGATGTTGGAGCGAATGCCGCGGATCTCGATCTGCCGGGGTCCCTTCGTCGTTTCCACGTCGGCATGCACGACATTGAACTCCTCGCCGATATGGGTTATGGCGGTGATCTCGGGCAGGAAATAGGTCAGTGCCAGCTGCTCTTCCAGGGGTGCCCGGCTGTCACTGTCGAGACCGCCAGGCTCCTCCAGGATTCCAAGCTCGTTGCCGTCTGTGTCGAAGAAACCTATGTAGCGATCCGCTGCCTCCAGAGGGAAGGCGCGGCGCACGGTGACATCGACGTGCTCCTCCTCACCGATGCGCACGGCCAGCAACCCACGGTCTGTGCGCCTGATCTGCATCCGCTCCGCCACGAGGATCCCGGCTCCGACATCCAGTCCTGGGATCGCTTCGGAATCACTCACAACTTCGTCCCTCTCTCATTTGGTGTGACCGCCCGCAGATCGCGTCCCGTGGTGGGCGGGAGTGGGGCGAAGGCGCGATCTCGATTCGGGCGGCGCTGAGCAACCGCTCGACCCAGAATCCCCGCCGACGCCGTCACAGAGCTCTCACCTTGGCCAGCTCCGTCTGCATGTCGACGAGGTTGCGATAGACACCGTCTTCCTTCTCGAGCAGCTCCGCATGGGTGCCCTCTTCGACGATCCGTCCCTTGTCCAGTACGAACAGTCTGTCGGCGTTCTTCAACGTCGACAGGCGGTGGGCGATGGCGAAGGTCGTACGATTGGCAGTCAACCGCTCCAACGCCTCCTGGATCTCGAATTCGGTCTGTGTGTCCACCGAGCTGGTGGCCTCGTCGAGAATGAGGACGCGCGGGTTGCCGATCAGCGCCCTGGCGATGGAGATGCGTTGACGCTCACCACCGGAGAGGCGGCCGCCGCGCTCGCCGACTTCGCTGTCGTAGCCGTCGGGGATCTTCATGATGAACTTGTGGGCGTTCGCCGCACGCGCCGCGGCGATGATCTGGGAGCGGGATGCGTCGGGGCTTCCGTAGGCGATATTCTGCGCGATGGAGCCCTGAAACAGCAGCGGCTCCTGCAGGACGACCCCGATCTGGGCCCGCAGCTTCTTCTGCTGCAGGTCGGTGATCGACACACCATCGATGAGGATTTCCCCATCGGTAGCGTCGAAGAAGCGCGAGATCAGGTTCACGAGCGTCGACTTGCCGGCGCCGGAGTGTCCGACGAGCCCGATCATCTCACCCGGTTCAACCGTGCAGGAAATTCGGTCCAGGATGCGGGCGAAGCCGTCGTAGGTGAAGGAGACATTGCGGAACTCGACGCGCCCCTCGATGACACCCGGGTCCCTGGCGTCGGGCTTGTCCATCACGTCGGGTTCGGTGTCGAGGATCTCGAAGACCCGCTCCGCCGTCGTCGCCGCCGACTCGAGTTCGTCCGACAAACGGCTCAACTCACGTACCGGGCTGTAGAACATGACCATGTAGGAGATGAAGGCCTGCAGATCGCCCAACGACAGTGAGTTTTCCAGCACCCGGTTGCCGCCGAACCACCAGAGGATCACCGACCCCGTGGAGGTGATGAAGGCGATGACGGGCAGGAAATAGGATTTCATTTTCACCGACACCATGCGCGACTCGCGCAGCTCGGTGTTACGCTTGTCGAAGGTGGCGATCTCGCGCCCTTCCTGGGCGAAAGCCTTCACCACCTTGACGCCGGGGATCGTATCGGCCAGCTGCGAGTTCAGCGCCGAGATTCGGCGCCAGATCGTGTGGAACACCCAGTGGATGCGCTTGCGGTAGAACAGCGTGATGGCCAGCATGATCGGTGTCGGAATCAGCGCCAGCAGCGCCAACTCCCAGTTCATCCAGAACAATATGGCGCCGATGCCGAGCAGCGTCAGGACGGCGATCACCATGTCCTGGAAGCCCGTGGTGATAAAACCACGCATGCGTTCGGTATCACTCGTCACTCGGGTCATGATCCGCCCGGTGGAGTGCTGGCTATAAAACGACAGGGAAAGCAGCTGCAGGTAGCTGAAGATCTCCGTCTGCAGGTCGTAGGTGATACGTTGGCCGAGCCACCCCAGAGTGTACGAGCGGAGGCCGTTGATCAGCATGCGACTGAAGTGAATGGACAGCAGGCCCAGCACGACCCAACCGAGCATCGTCACGAACTCGGCTCGTGGCGTCACCACGCCCTCGAATTCGGAACCGCGTTCCATGATGACAGGAACGATGACATCATCGATGAGGTATCGGTTCAACTGTGGCGGCAGAAGCCCGACAGCTGTCATCATCAGAGTCAGACAGAAGCCGAAAACGGCTGCCATTTTATACGGTCTAGTGTAGGAGAACAGCCGCCAGAAGGTCTCGCTCTTCTTGATGCAGGCGGGGCAGACCTTCGAGCCCGCCCGCAGGGCCCGACCACAGGTCTCGCAGTGTTCGACGCGCCGGTGTGGGATGGCGCCCTCGTCGTCGTCCTCACCTGCCCGCGCCGTCGGACTGGCCATGGCCGCCTCGACGACCTGCGGGATGGAAGAAAACTTGAAGTAGCTACCCTGGGAGAAACGGACCAGTTCGTGCAGGCCGTCGGGCATCTCGACGACGAGCGAACCGTTGCCCACGTAGCTGCGCGTCTGGATCCGCTGCACGTCGGCCAGCAGCCAGGAATCGACACTCGGAGTGCCGCCGTTGGCCCGCAGCACGAGGATGCGCTCGTCCGTCAGAGCCAGCCAGTTCTCGCCGTAGCGACCGTCGCGATCGAGATCGGCCACCAGCAGAGCCAGCAGCAGCTCGCCGGGATGCAGTTCCCGGCGCAGATGGGGCTCGAGTTCTTCCGAGATAGGTTCGAGGAGATCCATGGGGGCTATCTCCTCGGGGGGCGGGAAAACACGTTCATACAGATGCGGCGCGAGGCCGCGGGAACCTTCCTAAGGGACTGAATTCTCTCGGTGTTGGGGCCAGTCAAGTCCTGTCACTGACCCTTCAAGCCGCGTAACCTAAGCTAACGCACTAAGTTACGCGTGGCAACACGGTCTTCAGGCGGTTGTCACGCCGAGACCGGACGAATTAGATTTGGGACCCCAAGGAGCCGTACTGACCATGCCAGAGACCTACACTTCGCGGCAATTGCGCGAGCGCCTCGACCGCTTGCCGCGCCTGCGCCTGGCCGCCCTCCCCACCCCTCTCGACGACCTGCCGCGCCTGTCGGCGGCCATCGGCGGGCCTCGCATCCTGATGAAACGCGAGGACCTTACGGGACTGGCTTTGGGCGGCAACAAGATCCGCGAGTTCGAGTACTCCATCGCCCAGGCGGTAGAGGCCGGGTGTGACGTGCTCGTGCACGGTGCCGCGGCGCAGTCCAACCAGTCGCGGCAGACGGCGGCGGTGGCGGCCCGACTGGGCATGAAGGCTGTACAGGTGGGGCGCGCCGACGCCCACTCGCAGCTGCAGGGAAACCTGCTGCTGTCGCGCCTGTTTGGCGCCGAGGTTCACCTGCCGCCTGCCGACGAGCAGAGCGAGAGACTGGGCTCGACACTCCAGGATCTTCGCGCCGCCGGACACAAACCCTTCAACACCAGTTCCGATGGCGCCGCCTATCGCGGCATCGCCTACGTCGACGGCTTCCTGGAGTTGTGGTCACAGCTGCAGGAGCGTGACATCGAGCCAGATGTCGTCTACGTGGCTTCGGGAGCGCACACGCACACGGGCATGGTCGTCGCCGCACGGGCGTTGGGCCTGCCGCTGCGCTTTGTCGGCATCAGTCCCAGTCCACGGGACGACGCCGCGGCGGCGCAGCGAATGGCGCAGTTGGCTGCCGAGCACTGTCGTATCCTCGACCTCGACCTGGAAATCACCCCCGCCGACCTGGAGAGCTACGCCGAGTTCGTCGGTCCCGGTTACGGCGTCGTCACCGACGGCAGCCGTGAGGCCCTGCAGCTGGTGGCGCGCAACGAGGGTCTCGTGCTCGATCCCTGTTATACCGGCAAGGCCATGGCCGGTCTCATCGCCCACGTTCGTGCCGGCTGGTGGACGGCTGACCATACCGCCGTCTTCGTGCACACCGGCGGCACACCAGCGCTGTTCGCCTACGCCGGTGAACTCGGCCTCGAGCTGGGTGGGACCGACGACGGGTGAACCTGCCCACGCCACAGCCGCAGCGCCTGGCCCGCCGCGCTGACCTGGTGCGCCGCCTGACCCACCTCGTCGACGCTGGCGGTCTCATCCATCGTGACGAAGACCTCGTGGTCTACGAGTGTGATGGCCTGTCCGCCTACCGGCAGGCGCCCCTCGCTGTCGCCCTGCCGACCTCCGCACAGCAGGTCGCAGATGTCGTCTGTGCCTGTGGCCAGCTCGACATCCCCATCGTCCCCTGGGGCGCCGGCACCGGACTGTCCGGCGGCGCTCTGCCACGGGGCGACGGCATCGTGCTGAGCCTGGCGCGCATGAACCGGATCCTGAGCATCGACGTCGACGATCGCTGTGTCACCGTCGAGCCCGGCGTGACGAACGTCTCCGTCACCCACGCGGTGGCGTCCCACGGCTTCTACTACGCCCCCGATCCTTCCAGCCAGATCGCCTGCACCATCGGCGGCAATATCGCCGAAAACTCCGGCGGCGTTCATTGCCTGAAATACGGCACGACGACGAACAATCTCCTCGGCGTGCAGATCGTGCTGCCGGACGGCGACCTCGTCGACATCGGCTCCGGTGCCATGGAGCGCGCCGGCTACGATCTGCTCGCCCTGTTCACCGGCTCGGAAGGACTGCTGGGCATCATCACCCGGGCGACGCTGCGCATTCTGCCGAAGCCCGAATCGGCACGGGCCCTGATGGCTGCTTTCGATTCGGTCGCCGCCGCCGGCGCCGCCGTGGCCGACATCATCGGCGCTGGCATCGTCCCGGCGGGTATGGAGATCATGGACCGCCTGTCCATCGAGGCGGTGGAAGAGTTTCTCGGCTGCGGATACCCCGTGGGCGTCGAGTCGCTGTTACTGGTCGAAGCGGACGGTCCCGCAGCCGAGGTGGATGCGCAGATCGCCGCCGTCGAGGCACTCGTGCGCGCTGCCGGGTCAGCGGAGATTCGCCACGCGGATTCGCCACAGGAGCGACAGCTGCTGTGGGCGGGGCGCAAGGCGGCTTTTCCCGCTATGGGTCGTCTCAGCCCCGACTACTACTGCATGGACGGCACGATCCCACGGGGTCGATTGCCCGAGGTCCTTGACCGCGTCAGTTCCCTGTCGGCCGCCTACGGTCTGCGCGTGGCAAATGTGTTTCATGCTGGCGACGGCAACCTGCATCCTCTGGTCCTCTACGACAGCAACGTACCCGGAGAGCTGGAGAGGGCCGAGGAATTAGGGGGAGAAATCCTCAAGCTGTGCGTCGAGGTTGGCGGTGTCCTGTCAGGCGAGCACGGCATCGGCATCGAGAAGCGCGACCTCATGCCCTGCCAGCTGTCCGACGACGATCTCGATCTGCAGGAGGAGCTGAAACGAGCTTTCGATCCGGGGCTGCTGCTCAACCCGGGTAAGGTGTATCCGACGCTGCGCACCTGTGCCGAGGGACGTATGCACGTGCAGGGCGGCCACCTCCCCTTCCCTGAGCTGGACCGCTTCTAGTGCCCGGCACGGCCCGCCCTGCCGACACCACTGAGGTCGCCGAGTGTGTGCGCGTCGCCGCTGACGCCGGCACCAGCCTGGCCCTGCGCGCCGGTGGCACGAAGGACTGGCTGGGGCGTGCGACATCTGCGACCGACGCCGTCGACCTGTCGGCACTGGCCGGCATCGTCACCTATGAACCAGAGGAGCTAATCCTCATCGCGCGGCCGGCCACGCCCCTGACCCAGGTGGAGACTTTGCTGGCCGAGCACGGCCAGCATCTGGCCTTCGAGCCCCCCCACTGGGGCGCCGCTGCCACACTTGGTGGCACGCTCGGTGTGGGCGCCTCCGGCCCCCGGCGTTTCGTCGCCGGAGCGGCTCGCGACTTCGTCCTGGGTATGGAATTCATCGATGGCCGGGGACGGGTGATCCGCGCCGGCGGCCGCGTGGTCAAGAACGTAACGGGCTTCGACATGTGGCGATCCCTGGTAGGCGCCTACGGCACACTCGGCATCATGACGGAGGTGTGCCTCAAGCTGTGGCCCCTCCCGGAGACGCAACGCACTGTCGCCGTGGGTGGCCTGACGCGGACCGAGGCGCTGGCGCGCATGTTCGCGTGGTCGCGGCGGCCGGAGGCGATTTCCGGGCTGTCGTACACACCTGCAGATGGCACGCTGTGGGCGCGCGTTGAAGGCTCATCCGTCGCTGCGGCACCGCAGGCCGAAGCGCTGTGGCGCGAGGCAGGCGCTGGCGACATCCTCGACGAGGCAGCGTCGCGGGATTACTGGGATCGGCTCCGTGAGGCCGGCGCCCTGACAGCAGCGGCCGGCGAAGTGCTCTATCGGATCGCCGTGCCACCATCCCGAGCCGACGACATCGTGACCGCACTTGAGGAGCTGGGCCTGTGCCGCTGTGCGCTCGACTGGGGTGGCGGTCTGCTGTGGGCCGTACTGCCCGAGAACTGTGCCGCCGCCGACATTCACGCTGTCGTCGGTGACGCGGCGGGCATGGCTGCGCGCATCGGTAGCGGTCCGGAGGATCCCAACGACGACGCCTTTACGCCCCTGGCCGAGGGTGTGGCACGGCTCAATACGACGTTGCGACGGACCCTCGACCCCCAGGGGCTGTTCAACCCCGGGCGACTCGCCGAGGTCGCCTGAAGCGGCCGGCCATTTCGTTGACACTCATATAGTTGTCCCTTAATTTCCACATTTTCCCTCTTTCACGTGTGACGCCCCGCCCTGATGAGTTCCTCCGGATCCCTCGGCCAACTCCTCGGCACCATTCGGAAGGAGATTGATCTCTTCGAGCAACGCTTGGACGAGATGCTCCAAGCCGACGTCGAGATGGTCCACGATGTGGCCCGCTATATGGCCACGCTCAAGGGAAAACGACTGCGGCCAGCCCTCATCGTGCTCTGTGCGCGGGCTACTGGCCACTGGGACGACCGCGTCATCGATGCCGGCGTCAGCGTCGAGATGGTCCATGTTGTCACGTTGATCCACGACGACGTCATCGACCAGGCGGACACGCGTCGAGGCAAGACCTCGGTCAACGCCAAGTGGAACGATCACGTCGCCGTGATGATGGGCGACTTCCTCCTAGCCAAGGCCCTTTGCCTGCTGGTGGATCTGGGCAACCTCGAGGCTCTGGGCGCTGTGGCGCGCGCCACCGAGCGCCTCAGCCAGGGCGAAATATTCGAGTTTCAGATCGGCCTGCAGGCAGACATGCGTGAAGAGTCGTACTTCACCATGGTGGGCGACAAGACGGCCTCCCTCATATCCGCCTCCTGCCGTATCGGACCGCTGATGGCCGGCGCTCCGAAACAGATGGTCGAAGCTCTGACGGAATACGGGGAACATCTGGGTCTGGCCTTTCAGATCGCCGACGACGTTCTCGACTTCACGGGTGACGCGTCCACTCTGGGCAAGCCGGTAGGCCACGATCTGCGCGAACGCAAGATCACACTGCCTCTGATCAAGGCTCTGGACATCGCCCCGGCGGCGGAGCGCGCCGGCATCGTCGGCATTCTGACGGCCTCAGATCCGAGCGAGGCAGACTGGGCCCGGGTTGTCGACTTCGTCGCCCAGCATGACGGCGTCGCCGCCGCCCGGAAGACGGCGCATGAATACGCGGCGCGGGCTCAGTCCAGCCTGCAAGGGGTGCCGGAGTCGGTGTCCCGCACAATCCTTGAGACGGCGGTGCGGTTGGTCGTCGAGCGCGACAGCTAGTAAGTGCCTTGAAGATCCGCCTCCTGATCGGGGCGGTGGGGCTCGGTCTGGTGCTCCTGCTGCTGCCGAAGGCGGAACCAGCTCGACCGCTGGAAGAATTTCACGTGGCCATGGGTACGATCGTACGCGTGGCTATGTTCGTGGACGAGTCTGAGGCGCCACCGCTGTTCGCTTTGGCGCGCGATGAGATCGACCGTCTCGCGGCGCAGTTGACGCACTACGGAACAGCCAGCGAAGTGGCTCGAGTCAATCGCGAGGCTGCTGCTGGTTGGGTCGAAATAACCACCGACTTGGCCGATGCACTGGGCCTGTCGCTGGCCATCGCGCGGCGCACGGGGGGTATCTTCGATCCCTCCCTCGGAGCGCTCACGCACCTGTGGGGGTTCCCGGATGCCACGCGGCCTCCGGCGGCGACAGCCATCGACTCGGCCCTTGCCCGCAGCGGCTACCGGCACGTTCACCTCGACACCCGTCGGGTTCGCTTCGACAGGGCCGGCGTGCGGCTCGATCTGGGTGCTGGCGCCAAGGGGTTTATCGTCGACTGCACCGTTGCCAGATTGCAGGCGGCGGGCGTACTGGCGGGCGTCGTCGAAGCCGGCGGTGACCTGCGTCGATGGGGCACCAAGCCCGACGGTCGGGCCTGGCGCTTCGGAGTGCAGCATCCGCGCGATCCGGAGGTTATTGTCGCCGTCGAAGACGTGGGCCTGGCGGCGCTGGCCACGTCAGGCGACTACGAACAGACCTTCGAGTTCGATGGGCAACGGTATCACCACCTGCTCGACCCGGGCACGGGGATGCCAGCGCGCCGCTCGGTGAGTGCCACCGTTTGGGCGCGCAGCGCCATGGAGGCGGACGCGCTGGCGACGGCGGCCTTCGTCGCCGGGCCGCAACAGGCCCTTGAGTGGGCCGCTGAGAACGACAGTTTGGAAGTCTTGCTCTACTACGAAACCGCTGGCATGCTCAAACGCGTGCTGTCGGAAGGACTGCAAGGCCGCATCGACGCGGCCCCCTGACTCACCTGCTCACGATCTGTGAGCCGACAGGCAAAAAAGCGAAGCGATGAGACAGAACTGGAAGCCCTTGCTGATCGTGGCCCTCGTGGTCACTGCCGCGTTCCACCTGTATCCGACCATCGAGTTCTACAGCATGGATGTGGACGCTCGGCAGCAGATGGAACGCGATCGTCCGACGACCTACTACGACCTGCAGAAACGGTCCATCAACTTGGGCCTGGACCTCCAGGGCGGGATTCACCTGGTCATGGAAGTGGTGACCGAAGGCCTTGAGCCGGACCAGGCGCGCGATGCCGTCGACCGGGCGCAAGAGGTTGTCCGCAACCGCGTCGACCAGTTCGGTGTCGCCGAGCCGACCATTCAGCGGCAGGGTGAGAACCGCATCATCGTCGAGCTGCCCGGCCTGCAGGACGTGGAGCGCGCCAAGAACCTGATCGGCCAGACGGCGCTGCTCGAATTCCAGCTGCTCGAGCCGGAGGAGGACCGCGACCGCCTGCTGCAGCGGATTGACGCGGTGCTCGCCGCCAGCGAACCCGATGCGGCTCCAGAGTCCGCCCCGGGTGACGATGAGACGACTGATGACGGCGAGGCAGTCGTCGACAGCGCGGCGCACGAGGTTGCCACATCCAGCCTCTTCGGCGAAACCGCTGAGGTCGGCGACGACGGTTCCGGGCTGTTCGGCGACGAGCAGGAGACCCCCGAACCCGCCGCCGGGCTGCTCGCGCGCCTGATTCGCGTCGGCCCTGAAGTCGGCGTTCTGAAGCGCGACCTTGCGGCGGTGAAGGCCAAGCTGCTGGATCCGCGCGCGCAAAGCCTGATCCCGTCGGACGTGGAGTTTCTCTTTACGAGTCGATCCGAGGGACCAGAGGACTCTCCTTACTACGTACTCTACCTGGTGCGCACCCGCCCCGAGATGACAGGTGACATGATCGCCGACGCGCAGGTCACCATCGGTCAGAGCATCGATTACATGGGGCAGCCTATCGTCGACCTGGTGACGACTGACGACGGCGTACGGCGTTTTCGCACGGTCACCGGTGCCCACATCGGCGACCGTCTGGCCATTGTTCTCGACGGCGCCGTCTACTCGGCGCCGACGATCCAGAGCAAGATCATGAACGGCCGCTCGATCATCACCGGCTCCGGAACCCAGGAGGAAGCGAAGGATCTGGCTATCGTCCTGCGCGCCGGCGCGCTGCCGGCAGAGGTCGAAATCATCGAGGACCGTACCGTCGGCCCGTCGCTGGGTCGCGACTCGATCGAGCAAGGTCGAGTGGCGGGGATCATCAGCATGGTCATCGTCGCCCTCTTCATGATCGCCTACTACCGCTTCGCCGGCATCGTCGCCGATCTGGCACTCGGGATGAACGTGTTGTTCGTCATGGCTGTCCTCGCTGGGTTCCACGCGACACTGACCCTGCCTGGTATCGCCGGCATCATCCTCACCATCGGCATGGCCGTCGACGCCAACGTGCTCATCTTCGAACGGATCCGCGAGGAGCTGCGCGCCGGCAAGACAGTGCGTGCCGCCATCGACTCGGGGTACGGCAACGCTCTGTCCGCCATCATCGACGCCAACATCACGACCTTCATCGTCGGTATCGTGCTCTATGAGTTCGGTACCGGGCCGATCCGTGGATTCGCCTTGACTCTGTGCGTCGGCATCGTCTCCAGCCTGTTTACCGCTCTCGTCGTGACCCGGTCCATCTTCAACGCCTACACGTCACGCTCCTCGACGACGAGCCTGAGCATCGGTCCCGTCGCCTTCCTGGCAAACGCCAAAATCGGCTTCCTGTCGTTGCGCAAGATCGCTTTCGGCGCGTCTGGCGTCGTGCTGACCGCCGGCATCATGTCCATCTTCGCCCACAACGGCCTGACGCCGGGCATCGATTTCGCCGGAGGCACACTCCTCGAGCTGCACTTCGACCCGCCCGTGCAGGTCGAGACCCTGCGCAACGAACTCAAGCAGGTTGATGTCGGCGGGCGGACCGTCGACCTGAGCAGTTCGGAGATCAAGCGGTTCGGGTCCGCCAATGACCTCCTCATCCGCGTCACGGAGGAGGAGACGGGTACCAACATCGCCGACGGCATCAAGGCAACGCTGAAAACCGCACTGGCTGACAACATCGATGCGAGTGACTGGGTGCGCCGCCAGGAAAAGGTGGGGCCGAGAATCGGCGAGGAACTCACCGGCGCCGCTGTACGTGCTGTACTGTTGTCATTGGCGTTGATCCTGGTCTACATGGCCTGGCGTTTCAAGCAGTTTCTCTACGGCATCGCCGCCGTCGTCGCCCTGTTCCACGACGTCATCCTCACGTTGGGGCTCATCTCCATCCTCGACATGGAGATTACCCTTGCCGTCGTCGCCGGCTTGCTGGCCATCGTCGGGTACTCGTTGAACGACACGATCGTCGTCTTCGACCGCATCCGCGAAAACCTGCTCGGTCACCGCCGACTGAGCTTCCCTGAGATCCTCGATGGCAGTATCAACGAATGTCTCAGCCGTACGGTGATCACGTCACTGACGACGCTGATGGCCGTCGTCGCTATGATGGTCTGGGGAGGCGAGGTGATCCGCGACTTCACCATCACCCTCCTCATCGGCATCTTCGTCGGTACGTATTCCTCCATGTTCGTCGCCAGTCCCGTGCTCTTTTACGGACACGAGCGCGCCAGCAGGGCGGCCAAGGCGAGCTGATCAGGCGGCGCCTTTCCCAATCGGGGGAGGCGTCTCCGGGGTTCTTTCGAATGCGCAGTCTCGGGGTGTGCGCCATCCTGCTGACACTTGCCGCCGTGGCCCCACCGCCGGCGCAGCGGGGTCCCTTCGAGCCGCTGTGGGCTCTCGGTGCCCTCGTGCTGCTGGCGGTGACGCTGCAGGATGTTCTGAGCCGCCTGCGTCTGCCCGCAGTGGTCGGCTGGATTCTCTCCGGCCTCGTCCTCGGGCCCTCGCTGTTCCACGTCGTCGAACCGCTCCGTGTCCCTCTCCTGGCGCTGTGCTTCTCCGTCGCCGGTCTGTGGGCTGGACTGCTCGTCGGACTCGGTGTCAGCTGGCCGAAGGCGCGCCGCATCTGGCGCCTTCCCCTCGTCATCGCCACCTCGACCCTGCTCACCGTCGGCATCGTTGCCGGCGGCATCTCCGTCGCCACCGACTTGCCGCCGGTTACCATCCTCGTCTTGGCAGCCCTGGCCTCGATGTGGGGACCGCTGATGTCCACCTTCTGGCGCGGCCGCGAGGGTCAGGTCATCGGCCTCTTTGGCATCGCCTTCGCCTTCATCGTACTCAGCGTCGTCCTCGGGGCCACGGCGCTGCCTGGGGGGATCGACTGGGTCTTGCGACTGTGGGTGGCCCTGCTCCTGGGTGCGGTGGCGGGAGAGTCGCTCTGGCGCCTGCACGTGCTGGACCGCAAGGTGTCCGCTCTGCTCAGCCTCGCAGCCTTGACGATCGTCGCTACCCTCGTGGCGCGACGCTTCGGATTGCCCTGCCTGCCCATGGGTCTCGGCCTGGGCCTGGGCCTGGCGGTGCGCCAGGGCTCAGGACGTCAGCTCGAACATCTGCTGGCACCGGCGCGCTCCATGGCCATCCTGCTGTTCGCCGGGCTGCTGGCCGCCTCTGCCCCGTTCGGCGGCCTCCTGTGGCCGGTACCCCGAGGCCTGTTGGAGATTCTCGTCGTGCAGATCGTCACTCTCGTGTTGATCCGGGGTGTCGCCCCGGCAGTCTGGTACCCCCTGCCGCCCGACGCCGAATTCTCGCGGCGCTCGGGATGGCTGCTACTGCCCAGAGGGCTCATCGCCGGTGAACTGGTCCTCGGTGCCGGCGCCGCGCTGCCCGGCATCCTCTCTGCCGGCGACGGAGCCCTGCTGCGCGCTGTCGTTTTCGCCGACGTGTTCATTTTCTCGATGTTCTTCGCCGCCGTTGCCGCCGCCGTTCCCCCCCCGGCGCCGACTCCACCCGCCGTCACCGAGAAGGAAGTCGATCCGCCTGGGGACTCCTGAGTCTGTCTTGTGTGTGATCAGGCCGAAGGGTACCTTTTTGGGTTTCCATGGAACGTATTGCCCGCAACTGGCACGAACTGGAAGAGCGCGTCGCAGGCGCCGCCGAACATGCAGGACGGTCAATTTCGGAAGTGACCATCGTGGCGGTGACGAAGACGCGCAGCGCCGAAGAGATGTCGGCGGCAATAGCCGCCGGGGTCACCGATGTCGGCGAGAACCGCGTGCAGGAAGCCGCGGCAAAACGCGCCTCGGTGAAGGCTACGGCCCGCTGGCACCTCATCGGTCAATTGCAGCGCAACAAGGTGGGCAGGGCAGTCGACATCTTCGATGTGGTACATTCCGTGGACAGCATCCGTCTCGCCGACGCTCTCGATCGGCGTGTCGCCGAGACGGGCGGCAGCATCGAAGCGCTGTTGCAGGTCAACACGTCGGGCGCGTCGCAACAGGCGGGTGCCGACCCGGAGTCGTTGCCGGCTCTGCTCGACCATGTGGCCGGCCTCGATCACCTTCAGGTAAGCGGCTTGATGACGATCGCGGCGCACAGCCAGGACAGCGGCATCGTCCGGGCGTGCTTTCGCCAGCTCCACGACCTGGCGCAGCAACACCGTCACCGCGGCTCCGCCCTGGGGGTTCTGTCCATGGGCATGAGCGGCGACTACGAGATCGCCATCGAGGAAGGGGCCACCATGATCCGTGTCGGCACCGTGATATTCGGAGAGCGAGTTTCCACATGGGTAACGAGTTGAATGACCTGACCGGCGCCGGTGACGGCCCCATGTTCGACGGCGCGAACTTCCTCAACGGGATCCTGGGCCTCATCGATGGCATGTTGACGTTTTTCCTGCTGATCGTCGTAGCGCGGGTCATCATCTCGTGGGTCAACCCGGATCCGTACAACCGCATCGTGCAGATCCTGTGCGGTCTCACCGACCCCGCCCTCAACGCCGTACGTCGCCGACTGCCCGCCTCCTTCTGGAGCGCCGGCCTCGATTTCACGCCCCTCATCCTGATGCTGTTGATCTCAGTGGCCCAGCTGTTCATCAGAAACCTGCACCTGTGAGCGCCGCCTTTTCACGGCCCGCCGGTGGTCCCGTCTTCGACCCCGTACCGGGGCACCCGGACTTCCCGGCCCAGGAGCGTCGCGTGCTGCAGGGCTGGATCGAGGGAGACCTTTACCGAAAATCGGTCGACACCCGGCCTGCGGACCGCGCCTTCCACTTCTACGACGGACCGCCCTTCGCCACCGGCCTGCCCCACTACGGCCACCTGCTGGCGTCGATCACGAAGGATGTGGTGCCGCGCTACTGGACCATGCGTGGTTATCGTGTCGAGCGCCGCTGGGGCTGGGACTGTCACGGCCTGCCCGTCGAGAACGAGGCGGAGCAGCAACTGGGACTGAAGTCGCGCAAGGACATCCTCGAATACGGCGTGCCTCGGTTCAATGAGTTCTGCCGGTCCCTCGTATTGCGGTATACCGCCGAGTGGCAGCAGGTCGTCCAGCGGCTCGGTCGCTGGGTCGACTGGGACAATCAGTACCGGACGATGGACACCGACTTCATGGAGTCCGTGTGGTGGGTGTTCAAGTCCCTGTGGGACAAGGATCTCATCTACAAGGGCTACAAATCGCTGGCCTACTGTCCCCGATGTGCGACGCCACTGTCCAACTTCGAGGTCAACCAGGGGTACAGGGACACGCAGGACCCGTCGATCACCGTCCGCTTTCAGGTGGTCGGCCAACCGGGCGTCTCTCTGCTGGCGTGGACGACGACACCGTGGACGTTGACATCGAACATGGCCCTCGCCGTGGGTCCCGAAATCGACTACGTGCGCGTCACCACGACGGACGGCGGACAGCTTATTCTGGCGCGGGCACGCCTCGAGACGATCTTCAAGAAGCGCGAGTCGGAGATCACCGATGTGCAGGACATGGCCATCGCCGATCTCGTCGGCCTCCGCTACGAACCGCTGTTTCCCTATTTCGCTGACCTCGCCGCCGAGGGTGCGTTCCGGGTCGTCGTCGCTGATTTCGTATCCACCGCAGACGGCTCCGGTATCGTCCACATCGCGCCGGGTTTTGGTGAAGAAGATTATCAGCTAGGCCAGCGCGAGGGGCTGCCCACCGTCTGCCCCATCGATGCGGACTGCAAGTTTACCAGCGAGGTATCGGATTACGAGGGCGAGTTTGTCAAAGACGTGGACACGCCCGTCATCCGCCATCTGCGTGGCACGGGCCAGTTGTTCAACGAGGGCTCCATCGAGCACAGCTACCCGTTCTGCTGGCGCTGCGATTCGCCTCTCATCTACCGCACCATCTCCACGTGGTTCGTGCGCGTCGAAGGTGAGTTGAAGCAGAGGATGATCGCCGCCAATCAGAAGGTGCGTTGGGTCCCTGAGCACATCCGCGACGGGCGTTTCGGCAAGGGTCTGGAGAGCGCGCCGGACTGGGCGGTCAGCCGCAACCGCTACTGGGGCACGCCCCTGCCGATCTGGCGCAACGAGGAGACGGGCGAGGCGGTCTGCATCGGCAGCCGGCAGGAGTTGTGTGACCTCACTGGACGTGACGTCGACGACCTGCACAAACATGTCATCGACGAGCTCGAGATCCCCTCGCCTTCCGGCCAGGGGGTGCTGCGGCGTGTCCCCGAGGTACTCGACTGCTGGTTCGAGTCGGGCTCGATGCCGTACGCACAGAAGCACTACCCCTTCGAGGGCCGCGAGCAGTTCGGAGCGGGCCATCCCGCCGACTTCATCTCCGAAAACCTCGACATGACGCGCGGCTGGTTTTACACGCTCACCGTTTTGTCGGCGGCGCTGTTCGACTCTCCCGCGTTTAGCAACTGCATCGTCGGGGGCATGCTGCTGGCCGAGGACGGGCGCAAGCTCAGCAAGCGCCTGCGCAACTACCCCGACCCGGCCGAGATGCTCGAGACGCACGGCGCCGACGCCCTGCGTCTGTACCTGCTCAACTCGCCGGCCATGAAAGCCGAGGAGCTGCGACTGACGGAAGACGGGATCCGCCAGAGCCTGCGGGACGTCATCATCCCGTTGTGGAACTCCTACAGCTTTTTCGTCCTCTACGCCAACATCGACGGCTGGTCACCGCAGCAGAGTGCGGGCATGGTGCCGACGAATCGCCTCGACCGTTGGATCGTGTCAGAATTGCAGACGCTGGTGCACAACATCAACGAAGAGATGGAAGCCTACCGGCTCTACCGTACGGTACCGGCCATGGTGGAGTTCGTCGAAAAGCTGACGAATTGGTACATTCGCCGTAGCCGTCGACGTTTCTGGAAGTCGGACGACGACGACGACAAGGCCTCCGCCTACGCCGCTCTCTATCAGGTGTTGGTGACCTTTATCAAGTGTCTGGCGCCGGTGCTGCCGTACGTGACGGAGACCATCTATAACAACCTGGTGCGCTCGTGGAACAGCGAGGCGCCAGTGAGCGTACATTTATGTGACATGCCCGTCGCCGACGAGTCCCTGCGTGACGCCGAGTTGGAAGAGCAGATGAACCTGGCCATGCGCGCCTGTGCTCTGGGCAGGGCCTTGCGCAGCAAGCACGATCTGAAGGTTCGTCAACCGCTGGCGCGTATCTTCCTGCTGCCGCCAGACGAGCACAGCCGCGACGAACTGGCCCAGGTTAGCGATCTCATCGCCGAAGAACTGAACATCAAGGAAGTTGTCCTCGTTGAGGACGAGTCGGAGATCAGCGAGGTCTCTTACAAACCCAACTTCCGCGCCCTGGGACCACGCTTCGGCAAGCGCATGAAGGAGGTGGGTGTCTTCATCTCCGAACTGACGCCGGAGCACGTGAAGGACCTGGCCGCCGGCAACACTTTCGAGGTAGCGGGCGGCACGATCGGTATCGACGATGTCGAGCTGCAGCGCCGCGAGCGTGACGACGTCGTCGTCGCCGTCGAAGACAATCTCGCCGTCGGTTTGGACGTCCATGTCACCGAGGAGCTTGCCCGCGAAGGCGGTGCCCGAGAGTTTGTGAATCGAGTCCAGAACCTGCGCAAGGATGCCGGGCTCGACGTGTCCGATCGCATCCGACTGTGGGTGCGGGGCAGCGACGTGATCGAGGCGGCTGTCAATGTCTTTCGTGACACCATCGCCACCGAGACTCTCGCCCAGGAGATCACCGTGGGTTCATTGCCGAAGACAGGGACGGCTGTGACGAAGGATCTGGAAGTGAATGACGAAGCCTGCACGGTCACCCTGATCAAGGTCTGACCACGCGATTCGATGGCAGTGCAGAATAGGATATAGAAGCCGGGACCATGACTGAAGAAGACCTGCAGTACTTCAAGAAACTGCTGCTCGAGAAGAAGTCGCAGGCCCACTCCGACCTCGAGGAGTTCGAACGCGTGTCCCGCTCCGACACGGCCCAGGAGTCGTCCGAGGATCGGTCGGCGTACTCTCTGCACATGGCCGATCGCGGCACGGATGCCATGGAGCGCGAGAAGAACCTGTTGTTCGCCCAACGCGAAGGTAGCTACATCGACTACGTGGACGAGGCTCTGCAGCGGATCGACGACAGCTCCTTCGGCGTCTGCCGTGTATGTGGCGGCGAGGTCGGACATGCCCGCCTCGAGGCGGTGCCCACCGCTACCCAGTGCATCACATGCAAGAGCCAGGCCGACAAGAACAAGGAGAGTTGATCTCTCTCCGCGCCGGAGCTGCCATGTGGTGGGTGGCAGGAGCCCTAGGCCTCGACCAGATCACCAAGGCGATCGTCGTCGACAAGATGACGTTGCACAGCCCGGTGTCTCTCCTGGGCGACGTTGTCCGCCTCACCTATATCCAAAACGCCGGCGCCGCCTTCGGCCTCAAGCTGGGCGGCCCCCTGGTGCATACCGTCGTCGCCGTCGGCGCCCTGGGTGTGCTGGGCTGGCTGTTCCTCAGTCTGCCGCTGACAGCGCGTCTGCAACGCACCGCCCTGGCCATGGTGCTGGGCGGGGCCCTGGGCAACATCATCGACCGCATCCGGCTCGACTACGTCATCGATTTCTTCGACGTCGGCGTCTCAGAGGCCTGGCGCTGGCCCGTCTTCAACGTCGCCGACTCCTTCGTCACCGTGGGCGTTCTCGTCCTGGCGTTGTCCTGGTCGCGCCACCAGGACGCCGAAGCTGGCGCCGTCGAGAACTCGGACTAGGCAGCGCTTCTGTGTCCGACCTTCGTTCGTTCCTGGTCGACGAGGAGGACGAGGGCACACGCCTCGACGTCTTTCTGCAGGGTTACTGCGACGACCTCTCCCGCAGTCGCATACAGGGCCTGATCGCCGACGATGCCGTGCGCGTCAGCGACACCCGCCGTAAGGCCAGCTTCCGTGTACGTCTCGGCGACCGCGTGGAGATGGAGGTGCCCGAGGCGGTGCCGCTGAGGGCGGAGGCGCAGGACCTGCCCTTGACTATCGTCCACGAGGACGCCGATCTCGTCGTCGTCGACAAACCCGCCGGCATGACCGTCCACCCGGCCCACGGCTCCCCGGACGGCACCCTCGTCAACGCCCTGCTCCACCACTGCACGGACCTTTCCGGCGTCAACGGAGTTCTGCGTCCCGGCATCGTACACCGCCTCGACCGGGATACCACCGG
>JAYZCA010000088.1:0-2242 GCA_036339235.1 Candidatus Latescibacterota bacterium
CGGTGGATGACGCCGTGCGCACGATGGCACTCGTCGAGGCGGCCTACACGTCGAGTGCCAGCGGCGCCACGCCGATTCCCTACGAGGAGTAGTCCATGCCTGACGCACCGAACATTCTCCTCATCATGACCGACCAGCAACGCTGGGACACGTTGCGCTGCTACGGCTACGACCACATGATCACGCCCAATGTCGATGCTCTGGCGGCACGTGGCGTGGCCTTTCGTCGTGCCTTCGTGCAGGGCGCCGTCTGCGGCCCGTCGCGCAACAGCATCGTTTCTTCGCAATACGTGCACACCCACGGCGTCTACGGCAACGAAGAGTGGCTGCGTCCGGAACAGCCCAACTGGATCGAAAACCTGCGTGACGGCGGCTATCACACGGTGAACATCGGCAAGATGCACACCGCGCCGATCCGGCTTCCGGTGGGATTCAAGCATCGTACCGTGGTGGAAAACAAGAACTACCGACAGGGGCATCACGGCCCCGATGCGGACGATTACGACCTGTTTCTGCAGCACCACGGCCTGCAGCGGCCGGCACTGACCTACTACCAGGACATCGACGACTGGCCGGATCGTCTGCAGGCGACGGTGTGGCCCCACGCCGACGAGCTGTATCCCGACAACTTCGTCGGTGCGCGGACGGTGGAGTATCTGAAGTCCTACGACTTCGACAATCCCCTGTTCCTGTGGTGCGGTTTTGCCGGACCACACGATCCGTACGACGTGACGGCGGACTTCCTGGCGATGTACGACGAGGTGGACGTACCCGACCCGGTGGGCATCGAGGGGGAACTCGATACGAAACCCCCGCCCCAGCGCGCGGCGATGGCGGGCATGGAGGGCAAGCGTTCGCCGGCGGCGGTGTGGTGGAGCCGGGCCACGCCGGAACGAATCCGGCGCATGCGCAAGCACTACTATGCCAACGTGACCCTCATGGACGACTGGGTAGGGAAGATGGTGGCCGCTCTGGAGGCGCGAGGACAGCTGGAGAATACGGTCATCGTCTTCACCAGCGACCACGGCGACTGTCTCGGTGATCATCACCAGGTGTACAAGTTCTCGTCGCACTACGACAGCGTGGCGCGGGTGCCGCTGGTGTTCGCCGGCCCCGGTGTCAGCCGACTGGGTGTCTGCGACCCGCTGGTGGAAGTCATCGACCTGGGGCCGACCTTCCTCGAGATGGCGGGCCTGGAACCGTTGGCAGAGGCCAGCGGCAAGGCGCTGCAGCCGTTGCTGCGCGGCGAGGGCGGCCAACTGCACGACTGCGTATTCTCTGAACACGGGCCGCGGGTCATGTCGCGCACGCAGGAGTGGAAGCTGGTGCTGTATCTCGGCGAGATCTACGGCGAGCTGTACGACCTGGTGGGCGACCCCGACGAACTCGACAACCTCTACGACAAACCCGAGGCACAGGAGGCGCGCCGCCGGATGGTAGAACACACGATGCACTGGTTTGGTACGACGCGGATGCGGCGTCCTTGAGCATTTACGTGACCGTAGACGAAGCGATCGCGAGCCTGCGAGAGGGCCGCTTCCTCGTGATGGTGGACTCGCATGAGCGCGAGAACGAGGGCGACCTGATCGTGGCCGCCGGACATCTGACGGCACAGAAGGCGGCCTTCATGATGCGCGAGGCGCGGGGCATGTTCCTGCTGTCGACGACTCAACAACACCTGCGGCAGTTCGGCATTCCCCTCATCGAGCCACGCGGTGGTGATGTGCAGATGACGCCGCGTATGGGGCTGCCCTTCGACGCGCGCCGCGGTATTCGCACCGGCATCGCCGCCACCGACCGGGCCGCGGGAGTCGGTAGCGCGCCGTCATCGGAGCGGACAATTGAGACTGTGGAGACCGTGGGCGATTCTCCCTGTGCCGACGCCAGAGACAACGCCAGGAGGAGGCCGCACACCGAGCTCACCGAGGAATGGCGTCGCGTCTTCTATCAGCCCGCGTCGTAACCGGCGAGGGAACGGACCCAGATGTTGCGGAAGCGCACGGCGTCGCCGTGGTCCTGCAGGCGCAGGCCGCCCACGTCGGGGTCGGGCGTCGAGTAGGTGCAGATGTTGCGGTGACCCGTGGGACCCATGGCCTCCTGACGGTGATGGAGCAGGACGCCATTCTGGATGACGGTGACCGACGCCGGCACGACGAGCCAGCCCTCGTCCCACACGGGGGCCTCGAAGACGATGTCGTAAGCCTGCCACTCTCCCGGTTTGCGGCAGGCGTTGACCAGCGGT
>JAYZCA010000089.1:0-19802 GCA_036339235.1 Candidatus Latescibacterota bacterium
CTTCGAGCCCATCCCGGCGCGCTTCGTGCGTTTCCGGTGGCGGGTCTGGGACGCGGCCTGCGCCTTCGGGGCCGCGGTCAGCAGTCAGACCTTCACGTCGAGGAACTGCCTGGTCACGGGGTGGACGGAGGAGATGCAGGTATTCGGCGAGGGTTTTCCCAGCGAGGTGACGCTGCGCTCACCCTTGCTCGACCTGGGCGACGGCAAGAATCTGGACAACCTGCGCTGGGCGAGCGACACCCCGCCAGGCACGCGGGTCGAGATCCGTACGCGCACAGGCCGCCAGATCGATCACGTGCTTACATTTCGTGACAAGAACCTCAAGGAGGTCACCGAGCGCACCTGGGGCAGACTAATTCCGAGCTTCCGAGGCCCCATCGATACAACTCTCGTTGCCGGCAACGACTGGAGCCCGTGGAGCACGATCTACGGCACTTCTGGCGAACGATTCCAATCACCGTCACCGCGGCGCTACCTCGAGATCGATATCCGCCTGGTCACCGGTGAACGGGACCGGGCGCCGAGTCTCGATTGGGTCGTCGTCGATTTCTCCCCGCCGCTGGCCGGACGCGCACTGGGTGAGGTCACACCGAGTCAGGTAATTCCCGGTACACGTACGGAGTTCAGCTATTTCCTGCGCACCGAAGACAGTCCTGTCGGCTTCGACCGTTTGGCCATCGAAGGATCGCCTGCTCTCGAGTTCATCGAGGCCCGAATCGATGGTTCGACCACGACGGCGACGGCGACGGCGACCGAGGATGGCTTCTTGGTGTCCCTGCCGCGCCGGGTGCGCGAGGGCGAGCTCATAGAGGTGCGCTTCGCCGCTTCCGTGCACTTGCAGTCAACCCGCTTCGAAATGTCTCTCAAGGACAGCCGCGACGGGGAACAGATCCGCCAGCGCGTCGATGCCGGTGACGCCAATCCGGACGTGGAGAGCAATTCCACCGTCGTCAGTATTCCCGTCAGCGCCGGCCTCTTCGCCGACATCGACATCACGCCTGATATCCTGACTGCTAACGGGGACGGGCGCAACGACGAACTCTCCGTGCACGTCGATCTTGTCAACGTCCTGAGCCCTCGGCCACTCAGTTTGCGACTCTACGACCTGGCCGGCCATTTGGTCTACAGGGACGAGCGCCTAGTAACGGCTGGGGAACACAAATTTACTTGGAATGGACGCGCTGAGGGCAGGCTCGTGGCTCCAGGGTTGTATGCCCTGGTGGTGAGCCTGGAAGGAGATGCGCGGGTGCAGAAGGAACACCGTGTTGTAGCCGTCGTCTATTGAACCGGCCGACGGGCTGCTGGCAGAAAGATCCGTTTTCAACGCGGCCCAAGAGCCTGCGGTCCGTGGTTCGTAGACGGCGTGCGGCGCTCCCGAAGGAGCCGCCGCGCAGCATGCGGCTGATGCCGCTCGCGGGTCCCTCGCGATCGCTCGCCGCTCTCAGTGCGTAATACGTCTCACCACACCAGTCGCTGACGAACTTCCAGAGATTGGCGGCCATGTCATGGGCGCCACAAGGTGAGGCTCCCAACTCGTACGCACCCACCGGTGACGAGACGAGAAAGCCGTCGGCAAAGTCGCCACCGCAGCAGTTCTCCTGACCGTGGTTGGCATGTTCACGGGAGATTCCCTCCCCCAAGGGTAGGTGCGTTCGTCGGTGCCCCGTGCCGCCTTTCCCACATCGCTTCGGACCGCAACAGCAGACTCGTCCAGGCGCAGTAGGCTGCGGCGCCCAGCCAACTGACCTCTACCACGGGGCTGTGTGGACAGGTTGTCCGGGAAAACGCGAATGCTACCGGAACGGGTTCGGCGGATGCCGGCGTCCGGGTCCCCCACGTCGACAAAGTGATGACCTTCCGTGTCGTGGTGATCCCCGACGTCGTTGAGAAAGGCGGCTTACAGAAGGATGATGATGTATAGGAAGCCCGCAGACAGATCGGTTCCACATATTTTTGATCTTTTTGTTAGAAAAAACAAGTTAACTTCATTGATTCAGCCCAATATTTTTGCCTGCTTGTGAAGCACAGTTTTGTTTTCGCTCAACAGAATAAGGTTCGTCACCTCGAAGCGGCCGATGAAATAATCGCCGAGGAAGACCGTATGCGGCGGCGTCCATTAGTACGCGAGACCGACGACGCGCGTGGCGGATCCCGTGACCGCGTCTCCCACGACCTCGACGCGCAGAAGGTAGAGACCCGGCGGAGACAGGTTCCCCTGTTCGTCGAGGCCATCCCAGGACAGATCGTAGTGCCCCGCCCCGCCCTGCTGCTCGAGCCGGCGCACGGGACGCCCCCGCAGATCGTAGACCAAGGCCAGGATCGGCCGGTTACTGGTCAGCCTCAAAGCGTCGAAGGAAAAGGTAACCTCATCGTGGAGGCCATCGCCGTTGGGCGTGAAGACCCCCGACGACACCGCGAGATTGGCGAAGAGCGTGCCGTTGAAGGGCAGCGAGACAAAGTCGGAATCGTCACCGACCTTAGTCATGGCATCTCCCGGGTCGACGCTTTGTTGTAGGCTCTCGCCGGCCCGGTCGATCTCGAGAGTCGCGTGGAACCGCGTCCGTTGGAACACGGTGGCATCGAAACGGATTTCGACAAGATCGACGGCGTCGACGGTGTTGGGCAGATGCAGACGGAATCCACCTACCACCTCTTCCAGACTGACTCCGTCGACGGGCTGGCCATCAAACAGCAGATCCTCGAACACGATGGGGATCGTTGACTCCAGCAGCAGACGATCGAAACCAAGGTTCTGCCGATCGAAGGTGGGCCGCAGGAAGTAGGAGAAAGTCCGGGTGAGGCCTGGCTCGGTCTGGGCCGGTACGACCTCACCGACGGCGGTGCCGGCCAAGGGTCGTCCGTATTCGATCACGATGTCGCCCAGGGTCACTGCGGATTGCGGTTCTTCTGACAACATTTCCGTCTCGATCTGCAGATAGCGTCGGGGCGAGGGCGAGCGGAAAGGTATGCCGGACTCAAGGTAATCTTCACTCCAGGCGCTCCATCCGGCGCTCGGGCTGATCACCGTAACCACAGGGCCACGGAAGTTCTTGATGAGCTTTCCGTAACGTCGCTCGGTAACCTCCCTGCCCTTGCTGTCGTAGTAATGAATCTCCTCCTCTACCTCGTCGCCGGTGCGGGATCGAAACAAGATTCGGGCGCCTGCAGGGACGTCGGCAGACCAGGACAGAGCGGTTATGTTCCAATCCGAACCTAGGTCGATCACCGGAGACCGCAGCGCTACATGCTCGGGATACCCATCGCCGAAGATTTGAAATTCGCCGATATAACCCAGGCCATCGAGGCGCAGGCCCATGCCATCGATGGCGCCGCCGATGATCAACCCACCGACGCTTGTAGGATAGAAAAGGCGCAGATAGCGGGCTGCGATCGGTTCGAAGTGATGTGTAAAATTGCGTACTTCGAAGAGATTCCGCTGATCGTCGAGCAATGATGCCAGGACCTGCCATTCGAGGGTTCCGTCGGGAGCGAGGGAGCCATCGGAATGCAGGATCTGGTATGACAGGAAGTTGGCATAGGCGCCACGCGACCGCGGCTGGATGGCGATGGGGTCGCCAAACAGCAGGATCGAATCGATGCGGTAATTCGCCCCCAGGTCGATGCGGTAGTCGCCGAAGGTCTCCCCGCCGCCGGTAGAACCCTTGGCCAGGGGGTTCACGCGCCAGGCCGTCGCCATGTCGCCATCGAACATCACCGCGGCGTTTCCCGCCAGGGCGACGATCTCGGCCACCACATCGACGCTGCCGCCGCGCTGGATCAGGCCGAAGCCGACATTGTCACCAAGAGCATCGATCTCGATTTCAGCGATCCGCACAGCGTCGGTTCGCCGGGTCGCCTGGAGTCTGACGACAAGAATCGGCTGGTCGTCCAGGTCGAGGGTGACGGTGTGGGCGTCATTGAAGGAGAATGTCTGGCTGCTGCCGAAACGCAGCGAGCCGGCGACGAGGACATTGGCCACGTCGATGAACCGTTCTCCATCGGAGAAGGAAATTTTGAAGAACTCGAGAGGCGTACTGTCAGGATGGAACTGCAGGCGCACCTGACTGACGGGAAGCACCTGCTGCAGATCGATCTCAACCCACTGATCCTCCAGAGGAGCACCCGGATCCGGCGACCATGTGGACTCCAGGTCGCCATCGAACAGCGCCGCCGCAGTCGACGAGTTCGAGCCGGCGCCGCGCACGGTGGCGCCCCTGGCGGCATTGATGTCCTTGCGGTAGAGAAACGGCCGCAAGCGGCCATCTTCGAGGGTCACCGCTCCTGAAGGGAAGCTCCACTCATCCCAGACGGAACCGGGGGTGATTGTCAGGCTTTGGGCGTCCATCCGGACCGCCATCGGCCCCAGGATCACCAGTGTGACGAGGGTTGAGCGAATGATCTGATTCAACGACCGCCCTGACTTGACCCGGCCTGGGGGAAAACGCACCATCTTGGTCGCCGTCGCAACCTGACTGTAGCCAGCCTCGGCAAGGTAACAACGACTAGGGTGATCACCAAACCCGAAGCAACCTGGAGAAACAACGTTTGAGGCTGCGCAACCGATGACACCGAACATCCTGTGGATCTGCACCGACCAGCAACGCTACGACACGATCGGTGCCCTGGGATACGAACACGTGTCGACACCGAACATCGACAGCCTCGTTGCCGCCGGCACGACTTTCACCCACGCCTACTGTCAGAGCCCAATCTGCACGCCGAGCCGTGCCAGTTTCCTGACGGGGATGTACGCCAGCGCCGTGCACGTCAACGGCAATGGACTCGAATACTTCCCGGATCGACCGAAACTTGTGACACGCACCTTCGCCGACGCGGGCTATGACTGTGGCCTGATCGGCAAGCTGCATCTGGCCAGCGCCTCGCAGGGCATCGAGCCGCGTGCCGACGACGGCTACCGCTATTGGGAATACAGCCATGCGCCGCGCGACGACTGGCCTGAGGGTCACGGCTATGCCGACTGGGTACGCTCCAAGGGCAAGATCCTCGGCGACCTCGTGCCTGACCCGGAGGGTGTGCCCACCGAGTACCACCAGACGACGTGGTGTGCCGACAAGACGATCGAGTTCATGGCCGAAAAGCGCGATGCCCCTTGGCTTGCCAGCGTCAACATCTACGACCCCCATCCGCCCTTCAATGCTCCGCGCGAGTACCGCGACCTGTTTGACCCGCAGGACATGCCCGGACCCCTGTTTCGCGAGTCCGACCTGGCCGAGCAGGAGCGGCTGTCCTTCGCCGACTTCCAGTCGAAGGGGCGCCACCCGGAGGAACTGACCTGGAAGAATCGCTACTACTCCGAAGAGAAAGACGCACCCTGGGCGCCGAGCGACGCGCGCCTGCTGAAGTCGGTCTACTGCGCGATGATCAAGCTGGTTGACGACCAGCTTGGGCGGATCCTGCAGGCTCTGGATGAGAGTGGGCAACGCGACAATACGATCGTCATCTTTACCTCCGACCATGGCGAGACCCTCGGTGATCACGGCCTGGTGCAGAAGGGTTGCCGCTTCTACGAAGGACTCGTACGGGTTCCTCTGATCTTCTCCTGGCCTGGCCACATTGAGGCAGGCCAGCGCTCGGATGCGCTGGTAGAGCTGACCGACAAGGCGCCGACCCTGCTGGAGTTGTGCGGGCAGGAGATCCCCGATAACATGACCGGAAAGTCACTGTTACCGATCCTCACCGGTCAGGCGCCACCGGATCATCACCGCGCGTTCGTGCGTTGTGAATACTACGACGCTCTGCAGGCTCCCGACGGCACCCTCGCCACGATGTATCGGGACCGGCGCCACAAGCTCGTCGTCTACCACGGTCGGGAGTACGGCGAACTCTACGATCTGCAGGAGGATCCCGACGAATTCGACAACCAGTGGGAGAATTCCGCCTTCACCAACATCCGCGCCGACCTCATGAAACGCAGTTTCGACGCCTCCATGCTGGCCATGGACCGCGGTCCGCGTCGCATCGGCGGCATCTGACAGAAGGAGACACTGAAGAAATGCGCAACATGCTGTCGCAGTCGACACGGGCACTGCTGGGGGCGATGGTCGTTGCCACAGCTTCCCACGGGGAGGTGATGGACGTGGATGGAAGAAGCGCATTGGTCATGCAGAGCGACGTGGTGCAACTCGTCGTCGATCTCGCGGGCGGCTCCATCAAGGATTTCCACCGGCTGGATCACGGGCTGAACCCCCTGCAGTGGGACTCCGTCGCCTTCGATTCCACCCTCGCCGAGACCCCCAAGAAGCCACGATCGATGGGGCACTTTCTCTGTCTCGACCGCTGGGGACCGGCGTCCGCCGCCGAGATGGAGAACGGCATGGGCTGGCACGGCGAGGCGTCACGTGTCGTCTGGGAGGTGGTTCAGGACGTCGTCGAGCAGGACGGCCTTCTCGAGGCGGTGCTGACGGCGGACCTGCCTTTGGCCGGTCTGTCCGTGCGCCGCACCATCCGCATGTCACAAGCCGCCGCCGTGTTCGAGGTGACGGAAGCGGTGACCAACAACCGTCCGTTGGGTCGTATCTACAACATGGTGCAGCACCCGACGATCGGCCCGCCCTTCCTCGACAAGACGACGGTAGTCGACGCCAACGCCGGCAAGGGTTTCATGCAGGGTGGTACCTTACCCAACCCAGAAGAGCCTTCCGTGATGTGGCCGCAAGCACTGAAACGGGATGGTACCGCGGTCAATCTGAGGCAATTTTCGGACAACTCCGACCCCGGGGTTGTCTCCTTCGTGATCGACGCCGAGTGGGGCTGGACGACGGCTGCCAATGCCGGCAAGGGCCTGCTGATCGGGTATCTGTGGAAGACGGACGACTACGCCTGGTACGACGACTGGCGCAATGTGCGCGATGACAAGCCCTTCGCTCGCGGACTCGAGTTCGGCACGTCGGGCCTGCACCAGCCGTTTCCGATTCTGGTGCAGAAGGGAAAGATCTTCGACAGGCAGATCTTCGTCCACATCGATGCGGGTGAGACGGTGACGCGCTCCTATCTCAATTTCCTGGCTCCCGTCGGAGCGGACTTCACCGGCATTGAGGGAGTCTCCTACGACGGCGCCAACCTGAAGCTGAAACCCCTCGCCGGCGAAACGATCGTCGTCGACGCCAGCGCGCTCGCCAGATGAATCAGCGTCCGTTGACAGTGCCTGAGGGGGTTGAGAAGTTACGGCTGAGATGAAACGACATCTATCCGCCCTTATGTGGCTTGCCTGCCTGTTACCGCCTGCGTCGCTGTGTTCGCAGGAGCGCCACGAGGAGTTGCTGCAGCAGGTTCCGTTGCCCACCGGCTACCTGACCGAGATGGTCAGGATCCCCGCCGGCTCTTTCCCCCGCGGTGCGGAGGGCGAAGAGTTCGACGAACAGCCGGTGCGCATGATCTTTCTGGACGAGTACCTCATCGACAAGTACGAGGTAACCGCCGGTCAATGGGGCCAGTATCAGGAAGATACCGGCGTGATGATTCCGGAATGGACGCTGCAGAGTTCGCCCAAGCGGCGGGTCCACCCGATCGCCTTCGTCACCTGGTATGATGCCGCCGGCTTCTGCGAATGGGCAGGGAAGCGTCTGCCCAGCGAGGCGGAGTGGGAACGGGCCGCCCGTTGCGACGACGGCCGCAAGTATCCCTGGGGCGATGGACTCGACGATCATCGTGCCAACTTCTTCCAGAGTGAGGATCCCTTCGAAGCGGGAATCGGCACGATCCTGCAGACCACACCGGTGGGTTTTTTCGACGGCAGCAATCGGGATGGTTACCAGACGCGCTCCGGGGCAAGCCCTTTCGGGGCTCAGGACATGGTCGGCAACGTCTGGGAATGGACCAACGACTGGTATCACTCCGCCTACTTCACCGACAGCCCGGACCGCAATCCCCTGGGTCCCGAGATGGGCGTTGTCAAGTCCGTACGGGGTGGCTCGTACGCAGTCGACGCCAGCCACGTGCGCCCCACCTACCGGGCGCGCGACGATCCGAAGCTGAGGGGACCTGAGGTTGGATTTCGATGCGCGGCGAGTCTGCCGATGACCGCCGTCCAGCCGTCCTCGTGGGCCGATGTCAAGGTTCCAGGCAGTGTGGATGCGGTTCAGGACAGGCGGGAACGATGAGTCGACGACGAATTCCTGGGATGGTGTTGTGCCTGCTGACGGCTGTGCAGGCTACGGCGCAGACGCCGGAGTTGCCGGGGGACGACGAGATCCGGCGTATTTATGACCTGCAGGCGGTGCCGCCGATCCCCTATCCGCAGAACAACCCGTTCAACCCCGACCGGCAAGAGCTGGGCCGCCTGTTGTTTTTCGATCCCATCTTTTCGGGTGAGAAGGACACCGCCTGCGGCACCTGCCATATCCCCAAGTTCGGCATGGCCGATGGTCGCCAACTGGGCGCCGGCACCACGGGGGTCGGCCTGGGCCCGGACCGGGTGCTGGGTTTTTCCAAGGTGACGGGAGACACGGTCATCGCCGAAGCGCGGCACACGATGACCATCTTCAACACCGGCCTCAACGGCGACGAATCCGGCCAACCGTCAGCCAAGGGGTTCATGCTCTGGGACGGCAAGGATCGAGGTCTGGAGGCGCAGGCCTTGCGGCCGATCATCATACGTGTCGAGTTGCGGGGTGACGCTTTCAAGCGAGAGTATGCCGTCGACAGCGTGCTCACGCGCCTGCGGGGGATCCCCGAATACGTCGAGCTGTTCCGGCAGGCCTTTCCGCAGGAAGCGGACTCGGTGGACCAGCAGATCCCGCGCCTTGGCTGCCTCTGGGATCCCACACCGCTACAGTCGGTCATCACCCGGTCGACCCTCGGACGGGCCCTGGCCGCCTTCGAGCGCGAGCTGGTCACTAGGAACTCACCGTTCGACCGCTATGTCGCCGGCGACGACGGGGCACTGGCGCCTCAGGAGAAGGCCGGCCTCATACTGTTCCACACGAAAGCCAAGTGCACCGCCTGTCACAGCGGACCGCTGTTCACCGATTCGAGCTTCCGCGTTCAGGGCGTCGAACAGATCGGCCCGGGCCAGGGCCTGGCATCGACACAGACCGGCACACCGCGTCCCTCTGGCATGGACAGAGGTCGTTTCGTCACGTCGGGGAATCGGGACGAACTGTTCGCTTTCCGCACCGTGACGCTGCGCCAGATCGGTAAGACGGCTCCCTACATGCACGACGGGGCGCTGGAGACGCTGGCCGACGTCATCGAGTTTTACGATAAAGGCGGGGGCGACGAAGAGACGATCCCTGAAGACAGGATCGATGAGGAGCTGGTGCCCCTTGGCCTGTCGTCCCAAGAGAAGGTGCAACTGGAGGCCTTCCTGCTGGCCTTGACCGACCCGACGATCGAGGTCCTCGTACCCGAGCGTGTACCCAGCGGTCTGCCGCCAGCGGGACTCGAACTGCAACAGGAGGGTTCGTCGGACGCGTCGATGACGGCAGGAGAGAGCCTGGTGGCGGCGTTGGATATCACAGTATCGGCAGCCCGGGTGTCGAGTTTTCCGAACCCCTTCAACGCCGAGACGAGCATCGCAGTGGGCCTGCCACAGGCGGGGAAGGTGGACCTGGTTCTCTTCGATCTGCTAGGCAGACCTGTGCGCCACCTGGCATTGGGTGCCTACCCGGCGGGGAATCATGTCTTCCACTGGGACGGACGCGACGATGATCAGCGTCCAGTCGCCAGCGGCGTCTACCTGGTAAGGCTCACCCTCGAGGGCACCCGGCGGACCAGTCGGCTGACGCTGCTGCGCTAGCCCAGCCTAACGCCAATCACGAAGCGCCCTGCCGTCCGGCGAGGAAGGCCTTGAGGTTGTCTTCGACGATCAGGTACGCGCCGCTGCGCTCCAGCAGGCTGTTGACATAACGGTCGAAATTTTCGACGGCCAGATCCTGTTTCATATGCCAGCCAGCGCGGTATCGCGCCTCCTCAAAGCTCGACTGATACCCCGGGATTTTTCTCAGCACCCTGAAGACCGAAAATCCCTGGGAACTTCTGATGGGTCCGACGATCTCCCCCACCTCTGCCTCGGATGCCTCAAATCCCACGCGTCCGTATTTGTCCGGTCGCATCAGCTTCATGCGGCCACCGGCACGGCGCACGCGTGAGCTGCGCATGCTGTAGCGGCTGGCCAGCTGTTCGAGGTCGCCGCCATTTTCCAATTGCCGTATCAGGTCGTCCGCCTGCTCCCGGTCGTCTACCAGGACTTCGAGGATGCTGATCCTGTCGCTGCGAACGTAGATTGCCAGATTGCGCTCGTAGTACTGCCGGAGATCCTCCTCCGAGATCTCGATCAACTCGGTGACCTCCACCTCTCTGAGGCGTTCGAGCAGGGCCTCGCGGCGAACCTTTCTCACGCCTTCGCGCACACGCTCCGTGTCGTCGAGGCCGAGGTCGGTGGCGCGCAGCGGCAGCAGCGCGTAGTAGGCGAAGAGCCGGCGCGCATAGCGGTGCAACCCTTCGATGTCGACGATCTCCACGGGATCCTTGCGGGCCGTGACAGCTTCCAGGAAATCCCCGATCCCCCACGTCTGGTCACCGTGCTTGAGCAACACCATCCCCGCCTCGCCACGTCCCAGTTGGGGTGCCTGCACCCCGGAATCCCGCAAACGCCCGAAGAGAATGGCGGCAGCGTCATGGTCCAGTCTGACGTCGGCGTCGTTGGCCAGATCCTCCAGAAAACGGAAGGTCGCCACACTCCGTTTCTCCTGCGCGACGGCATCCTGCACCTTCTGTTCTACCTCTTCGAAGGATCCCTGGTGGACGGCTTCGACGGTGAGGACAGAGTACCCGTCCGGTTCCTGCACCGGACCGACGAGTTGTCCAATCTGTGCGGAAAAGACCTGCCGGCGCAAGATGTAGTTGCGAAAATCGAGTCGGCTCAACCAGCCCAGATCGCCACCCTGGGCGGAAGTCTGCGGGTCCTGACTCAACTCCCGGGCGACGGCGGCGAAGGTCTCATCGCCCCGCAGCCGCGTGATCGCCAGTGTCGCAGCCTGCGGCGTGTCGACCAGGATTCGTCGTACCCGTCGTTGCTCACCGATGTGGTGTTCGTCGAAATAGGTCCTGGCCTCGGCTGAGGTCACGTTGGCACTGACCTTGACGATCCCTCGATGGAACAGCTCCTCGAGCAGCAATTCCCGTTGGCGTTGCTCTACCTGGCCCTGTACCTTCGGGTCCCGATCGAGGTTGCGGTTCTCGGCTGCCCGCACCATCAGCTCAATGCTGATCAACTGTCCGAGTACGCGGCGAGCCACCTCCTCGGAGAGTCGCGCCTGGCGACCCTCCGCTCCCGGGTGCAACCGGTCGATTGCCTGTGCCAGCCGGTCTGCCGCGATGTCGACATCGCCGATGACGGCGACCACGTCTGGCCCCACTTCGTCACGAGCGGACCCACAACCCGACAGCACTGCTGTGAACAGGAAACAGGCGGCGAGCATGTTCCAGGCGGCTGAATGTGGCGACCGGTGGTTTGTTTCGAAGCGCAAAAAAGGTTCTCCTGAATCGTCGTAGGAGCCAGCCGCTAATATCTCAGCGGCGGCACAGCAATCTGAGATGCGAATGAAAGTAGCCGTCGACTGCCAAAAGTTGCAAGGAGGTGATCGTGCGCGTGCGCTGCTAGCGACATTGGTCCTGGTCACCTCCTGCCATCAGGGCGGCGACAGCAACGACACTGGAGAGGTCGAGGAGAAACCGCCTGCAGTCGCGGCTGCCGTCGTGTTCACCGATGTCACGCAGGCGGCAGGCATCGAGTTCCACCACACGAACGGCAGTTCGGGGAGAAAGTACGTGGTGGAGACGATGGGCTCTGGCGCCGCCGCCCTCGACTACGACGTCGATGGGTTTGTCGATCTCTACGTCGTTGATAGCGGCACTCTGCCCGGATTTACCGGGTTGGAGGTTGGGTGCAATGCCCTGTTGAGAAACGGGGGGCCCGCTTCGGGGTGGACCTTCGCCGACCATGCCGTCGAGGCGGGGGTCGATGACCGCGGCTACGGCATGGGTGTCACCGTCGGTGACTACGACAACGACCAGGATCCCGACATCTTTGTCACCAACGTCGGCGCCAATCGACTACTCCGGAATGAATCGGGCGGGATTTCCGGATCGCTTCGATTCGAGGACGTGAGCGGCAGCAGCGACATCGGCCAGGATACGAGCTGGTCGACGGGGGCAGCTTTCTGCGACGTGGATCTGGACGGCGACCTCGACCTCTATGTGGCCAATTACCTCGAGTTCTCCTTCCCTCCGGCCGACTCCGGCCCGGGGCGTCCCCGCCGCCACATCGCGCCCACCGAATATCCTGGACGACGCGACTTTCTCTACCGCAACGACGGTGACGGACAGTTCGTCGACATCACCGAGGTGGCCGGATTGTCGAGCCTCGAAGGCCGTCAGCTGGGGGTCATCTTCCTCGACTTCGACGACGATGGCGACCCGGACCTGTTTCAGGGCAACGATGCGACGCCAAATGATCTGTTCCGCAATGAGGGCGACGGCACCTTTGTCGATGTCGGTCTGCTCGCGGGGGTCGCCTTCAACGGCTCGGGCAAGCCCGAGGGTACCATGGGCGTCGACGCTGGCGATGTCGACGGCGACGGACGTCAGGACCTGGTGATGACCAATTTCCAATGGGAGAGCAACACCCTTTATCAAGCCACCTCCCCGGGAAGTTTCGACGACGTGTCGCGCGAGAGCGGCGTCGGCGGGTCCAGCTTCGACCGGCTGGCTTTCGGTATCAACCTCTTCGACGCCGACAACGACGGCGATCAGGATCTGTTCGTCGCCAACGGCCACATCGACGAGGACATCGATCGTTTCGACCCCCAGGCCGCCTACGGGCAGCCCAACCAGCTGTACCTCAACGACGGCGCCGGCCGTTTCGAGGATGTTTCAGCCGTCGCCGGGGAGGCCTTCGCTGTGGCCCTCGTGTCGCGGGGTTCGGTGGCCTTCGACTATGACGACGATGGCGATCAGGATCTCTTCGTCGTCAACTCGGGCCAACCCGCCCGGCTGCTTCGCAACGACGCTTCTAACGGAAACCACTGGTTGGCCCTGCAACTTGTGGGACGGTTCACCAACCGCGACGGCTTCGGTGCCCGCGTCCGTGTCGTCTGTGGGGGGAGCGCCTGGCTGCAGGAACACCGCAGCGGCGTCAGCTACCTCTCCCAGGACGACCCGCGACTGCACTTCGGCCTCGGTCCGTGTACGGCGGTCGACTCGGTCACCATCCGCTGGCCATCCGGCCGCACTCAGGCGCTGAAGGATGTAGCCGTCGACCGCGTGCTGAGGATCGAGGAACCGTCAGGCGCCCGCACCAGCACGGCTGCACTGCCGGGGGGTGGTTCCGGTGACCATGCAGACATATCCGTCGGCGTCGACAGCTTCCAGATCTCGGCCGCCTGGGAGAGGGCACCGATGGTCCTGCCGGCCGAAGTGCGGGCGCAGCGGGGGGTCCCTGATCTTGGTTTGGCGCGGATCGCTTTCGAATCGGCGCGGCGAAAGGGAGAGAGCCTGGCGGCGGCGCGCCTGGACTATGCGGAGGCCCTGCGGGTCCATCGACGACACGCGGATGCGGAGGCCCTGTACCTGGAAGCGATGCAGTCCCTGCAGACGCGTGCCTCGGCGAGCACCGGGCTTGGCCAGCTGGAGATGTCGCAGGGGAATCTTGTCGCCGCGCTGTCCCGGTACCGGGACGCCATCGCCGCCGACGACGATCTGGCGGACCCTCACTACTACAGCGGCAATCTGCTGGTGCGTCAGGGAGATCTCGGGGCGGCGGCCGCCGCCTACGAAGCCGCCCTGACCCGTGATCCGCTACATCTGCGCAGCTACGTCAATCTGGCCAGTGCGCACGCACGGCAGACCGACTACGGTCCGGCGGTGGAGACCCTGCGTCGCGGCCTCAGGGCCCTGCCTGAGGCCGGGGAACTACGCCAGCAACTGGCACGCATCCTTTTCGTGCAGACCCGCTACGACGAGGCTGCAGAGCAGTTGCGCAGGCTCATCGAGGCCGGCAAGGCAGGAGCCGACGTCTTTTCCCTCATCGCCAGGATCGAATCCGACAGGGGACGTCCCACAGAGGCGCTCGACTGGCTGCGCCGGGGACTGCGAGAGGTAGCGGACGACGCCCAGCTACGAACCCGGCTCGGGGGCGCCCTCGTGGCCCAGGACTCCCTCCAGGAGGCGCTGCCCCATCTAGAGCGAGCCGTGGAACTGGACCCGGACCTCGAGGAGGCTCGGTATCACCTCGGCCGGTTGTACCTGCACCTCGGCATGCGGGTCGCCGGTGAGGCCTCACTCGGTCGCTTCCAGCGGCTGCAGACCCACCACACCGACCTGCTGGATTTCAAGACGGCCATCGTTTTGAACCCGGATGACGCCCGGGCCTACTACTCCCTCGGGGCTGTCTACTCGCGCATCGGCCGTCTCGAGGCGGCGTGGCAGGCCTACCGGGCGGCCTTGACGATCGACCCCGGCCACAGGGACGCGCTGAACAATCTCGGAAACATCCACCTGCGGCGTCGCGAAGTGAGAGCCGCCCTCAACGTCTTTCGCCGGCTGCTTGTCCTCGATTCGACCTACGTGCGCGGTCACAACAACCTCGGCAACGCCTGGCTGTTGGCCGGGGAGCCACGGCGGGCGGCCAGATCGTTTCAACGGGCGGTCGACCTCGATCCCGACTATGCCCCGGCGCAAACCGCCTTGGCTCGGTTGCGCGCTGGAGGGCCATGAGCCAGCGCGCCCCCATCTCACTGGCGATCTCCCTGGCGCTGCTGGCCAGCGCCGTTATCGCCTACGAGATCGTGCTCACCCGACTGTTCTCCTTCCTGCTGCAGTACCACTACTCATTCCTTATCGTCTCGGGGGCCGTCTTCGGTCTCGGTCTCGGCGCTCTGGCTGTGAGCCGACTCAGTTCCCACGCCGCCGCCAGTTGGGTCGCGGCGCTGGCAGTCGCCACCAGCGCCACCATCTGCCTTTCCGGGGCATTCATTCTCCATGCACCCCGATCCGGCGTCGCCCTGCTGCTCGTCGCCGCCGGGGTGCCGCTGGTAGCGGCGGGTGCCTACCTGGCGCTGCTGTTCCGCACGTGGGGACACGACAGTCAAAGGTTGTATTTCTGGGATCTGTCAGGTGCTGCCCTCGGCACGGCCTGGATTGTTCCCGCCATGGACCTCGGGCCGGGGGCCCTGGGTCTGTGCGCGGCGGTCGCCGCCGGTGCCGGGGTCCTGGCCGCCCTGACCACCCCCCGGCGGCACCTGTGGCTGGCCGCTTCAGGAACCTGCCTGGCGTTGGCACTCGTGGCTGCCACCTTGCTCGACATCGATATCGACGAACTGGCCGAGGCGGCGGACAAGCCCATGTTCCGAGGCCTGTCCGCGAGGCAACACCCCGGCCGTATCGTGGAGACTTCGTGGAGCGCCTATGCGCGCACAGATCTGGTCGACCGCACCGGCGACACGGGGTTGAACCTCTACCTGGACGGCGCCGCAGGTTCGTACCTGTTCCGCTTCGACGGCGACCTTCGACGGCTGTTTTTCCTGCGCCGTGAGGCTCCTTGCTTCCCGTACTATTTCGGGTCCAGGGAACGGGTGCTCGTCATCGGCCCCGGTGGGGGAGCCGACGTCCTGTTTGCTCTGCTGACGGGGTGGCAGCAGATCGACGGCGTCGAAGTAAACGTGGATGCCGTCCGCATGGTGCGTAGTCGACCCCGCTACAGCGGTCGTCTGTACGATCTGGCCAACGTCGAGATTCACGTCGGGGACGGCCGCGCCTACCTCGAGCGCAGCGACGACCTCTACGATCTGATCTCCCTGCCTCTCGTTTATGCCGAGGCAGCCGACTTGGTCGGTTACCAGCTGACGGAGAACTACCTGTTCACCCGGGAGGCCTTCGCACGGTATTTCGAGCATCTGACGCCCGGCGGCCGCCTCTCCCTCGTGCTCCACGACCACGAACTGATGGTGCGCGCCGTGGCTACCCTCAACGATCTGTGGCGGCAACGGGGAGCCGTCCCCGGCGCGGTCCTCGACCATCTCGTCGTCGTCAACGGCTCGCGCGCCTCGCGCAACACGGGGCGTGTGCAGCGCCCCGTGCTGCTGATCCAGCAGACACCCTACGATCCGGAGACCCTCGACACCCTCCTGGCGACGGCCGACGAACTCGAACTCGAGGTATTCTTCGCGCCCGGTATTCTTGAGCCGGCGCCCCTGGGGTCTTTACGGTCCGGTGAGTTGCAGGCACCGGGAATCGACGTGACGCCGGTAACCGACGACCGGCCGTATTTCTACGACGTCACCCCCGGCGTCGACGGCAAGCTGCTGGCGGCGCTGGCGACGGTGGCGACGCTGACGGCGATGCTGCTGGCCATGGGGCTGCGGGCCTGCAAACCGATCGAATCGGAGCCGGGCGGGCAGATCTTCGTCGCCCTGGCCGCCGCCCTCGGCGCCGGCTACATGTTCATAGAGATCTTTCTTCTGCAACGGCTTACGCTCGTTCTCGGCCATCCAATCCTGGCTCTGGTGGTCACTCTCTTCGGCCTCCTGCTGGCCACCGGTATCGGCGCCGTACTGGGTCAGCGCTTGCCGCTGACATCCAGCCGAGGTCTCGGAATGGCGCTCCTCGGCTGTGCTCTCGGGGCGGGGCTGCTACCCATGGCGCCGGGTCTTCTCAGCCAGGCTCAGGGGTGGTCGCTGCTGGGACGTTGTGTGGCCAGCCTGTGCGTCGTCCTACCCACGGGATTCCTCCTTGGGCTACCCTTCCCAGCAGCCCTGACACAGGCGAAGGACGCAGGCGAGGTTGCCATCCCATGGATGTGGACGGTCAACGGGGCTGCATCCGTTCTGGGGTCTCTGGGCGCGGTGGTGATTGGCATCGCCATCGGCAGCATGTGGATTCCAGTCGCTGGCGGGGTCTGTTATCTGCTGGCCTCGACGGCGGTGATTCGCCGCCGCGAAGCGGTACGCAGCGCCAGGTCGCACACGGGGAGCGGCTCCGTCGTCCTCGTGCTCGCCCTGGTGATCATCGCCTGGCTCGCGGTGTTCCAATACACCCAGACCCGGTATTCCTCGTCGCCACCAGCGGGTTCACGGCCTTCGCCGCCATCGGTGCCGGAGTCGGTTTGGCCCCACGCTCTGTCGAGGTGACGGGGCAACGACGCGTTGCCGCCCTATGGTCGTCCCTTACATTTGGAGACATCGATACCGTAGCTGCCAACTTTCGGGAAGGGAGGCTCGTGATTTTCCAGGACGCGTCCGTGGCAGGATCGGGCGGGTTGCGTCAGGCTGCCGGGCTGCTGCTCGTCATCCTTGGCGGCGCCTGCAGCGAGTTCCAATCCCCCGACCCCCTGGTCGATGCAGAGGTGCTGGCTCGCGTCGGTGATGACGTGGTGACTGTCGCCGACTACCGCAGTCACTTCGACCGCCTGCCAGACCAGGCCCGCAGCGAGGTGCAGGCGCACCGCGTCCTGCAGGCGATCATCGACGAAAAGCTGATCCTGGCCGAGTGTCGCCGGCTTGGCCTCGACAAGAGTGTCGAGTACCGCCAGCTGGTTCAACAACAGACCCGACAGCTGGCCCTCGCCGAACTCTACCGACGCGAGGGGATCGTGCGCGGGCAGGCAACCGCAGCGGAACTGGAGGCGTTCTTCGCCTCCACTCCCTACAGCAGGCGCGTGCGCTTTCTGCTGCTCATGGTCAGGGATGCCGACAAGATTCCCGCCTTGATGGCACAGCTCGAGGCGGGGGCTGATTTCGAGGCACTGTCGATGGCGCATTCCCAGGACAACCGGATCCTCCTGCGTCATGCGGACATGGGCTATCACCGCTGGGGCGAGACGATGCCCTCCCATGAGGCGCTCACGCAGAAGGCGTTCACCATGGAGCCAGGCCAGGTCGCCGGGCCCCTTGCGGTTGCCGACGGATTCTTCATTCTCAAGGTGACCGATGTCCGCTCCGTCAGTCTGGAGCAGGAGCGCGAGACGATCGTCCACCTCTGGGACAAGCAGCACCTCTCACGGCAGCTGACGGTCTTCGCCGATACCCTGATGGCACGCTACGAGGTAACCTTCGACGAGACGGGCCTGGCGGGCCTGTGGTCCGTCGTTGCCGACACCGGGGACGGCGGGCCACCCGCCGTGGGCGAGCAGGTCGTCGCTCGTCTCAGAGAAGGGGACCTGACCGTCGAGGCTTGTCTGCGGTTGCTGACGACGACCAGCGATCTGCCTGGCACACCCGAGAGGCTGCGCCAGGTGTTGGAACAGCGGATCCTTCGCGAGATCCTGATGCCGCAGGAGATCGGACGCCTCGACCTGGTCAACTCCGCCGAAGTCAAGAGCGGGCTCGTCGAGTCCCGCCGCCGGGCGCAACTGGGCCTCATCCGCCGCAGAATCGAGAGCGAGGTCCCCGTACCCAGCTTGAACTTCGTACGTCTGCACTTCGACGCGAATCGCGAAGACTACCGGGAGCCCGCTCAGGAGGGCCGGGAGTCTCGCATCCCCGATTTTTCCGAGGTCCAGGAGACCGTGACCCGGGATCTGCTGGCGCAGGAGAGATCTGAGGTCTTCGAGCGCTACCTCGAACAGCTGCGTGCCACCAACGCCGAGGCCGTCGAGATCTACACCCAGCAAGTGCTGCTGCTTGGCCATGTCTGAGACGCCTGTCGTTATCCGTCCCGGCTACATCATCGGTCCCCGCCAGGATGCCTTCTGGTTCCTGACGCTGCCCTTCGCCGCGGTCGTCTTCGCCCTCACGGCGCAGCGACACCTGCCCGGGGGAGCGCTGGCGGCCATCGCCCTGTGGGTGACCGTCCCCCATCACTTCGTCACCTGGCTGCGGGTCTACGGGTCCTCCGACGAGTTCAGTCGTTTCCGCGAGCGTTTCATCGTCGGTCCGATCCTGATGATCCTCGGAACCTATCTGCTCATCCAGTATGCGCCGCTGAGCCTGGTGCTGCTGGTGACCCTGTGGGATCACCAGCACAGTCTGATGCAGCAGTACGGATTCGCACGGGTCTACGATTTCAAGGCGAAGGCCGGCAGCAGAATGACCGGCCGATTCGATCTGGGGCTCAACTGGATTCTGTTCGTCAACATGCTTGTCGTATCGCCGCTGTTTTCGGTGATCTGGGTGCGCATGCTGCACGAGTGGCATGTCGTGATCGACGCCTCAGCGGTGCTTCTCGTGCAGCAGATCTCGTGGACGGTGACCGGGGCGGGCATGGCGGTCTATGTGGGTCACACGGTCTGGTGCCTGCGCCGGGGATATGCCATCAACCCCATGAAGTACCTGTTCCTGCTGGCCAGCTATTTCCTCTGGTATTACACGAGTTTCACCACGACCTATCTGCTCGTCTACGCCGTCGCCCACCGGATCATGCACGGGACCCAGTACATCGTCATGGTCTACTCCTATCTGCGCAACAAGCAGGAACGCGGCGTCAGTGACTCCCCGCTGCACGCCTGGGTCGCGCGGTCGGGGAACGTGCGGGCCTTCCTGCTTCTCTGCGTCGCCTACGCGCTGCTGTTCCATGCCCTCACCGAGGGCCACATCCGCGATTTCGGTTTCGGGGTGATCGGCTTCAACACCAACTTCGATCTCTTCGCCTACTCGCTGCTGTCCTCCTTCGCCCTGCTTCACTATTACTACGATGCCTTCATCTGGAAGGTGCGCAGGCCGGAAGTGCAGCAGGGCCTGTGAAATAGAATGCCATGGGTCGACACCATCCGCTCCTTCAGGGCGCTGTATGTCATCGGTGGCGTGGTGGCCGTCCTCGGCATCATCGAAGTCAGACAGCAGACAACG
>JAYZCA010000090.1:0-9917 GCA_036339235.1 Candidatus Latescibacterota bacterium
GGGCTTGGAGTACCCACAGGGTGGCTCCAGTCGAGATAGGACACCGTATGCCGGCTGCCGGCGCCATTGCGCTCGGCGTTGTGTGCCGTGAACACGAGAGCGTCTTCGACGAAATCGGTGGCATCCACCGTCCACCCGAGTCTGGCGAGAGTGACTCCTACCAGGCCCAACCCGCACCCGAGTTCCAGTGCCCGTTCGGGGGGCAGCGCCAACTTGGTGAACCACTTTGACAGAGCCAGCGCCGCAGGCCAGATCTCAGCCCAGTACGGAAATCGGGTGACTCGGTTGCGGCCCCCTTCCTTCTCTTCCTGTTCGATGAGCCGATCGAGCAGGGCGTAGGCGTCGGCCGTCTCGACCATCGACAACCGCAGACCTTCGTCGAGTACGACCTCTACTTCGGTGATGTCGTATTTCTTGAGAGTCCGGGTTATCTGGCGGCTCGAGTATCGCTTCACGGGCTCCAGAGCTTGCTGCGCCCGCCACCGCGTCCCGGCATGCCACCGCGTCCCATTACATCGCCATGTCCGGGCACGGCCTCCCCACCCGGACGCCCGTCGAAGCCGGCACCCCGCATCCGGCGCACGACTTCCATCAGATCGGTGCGGAAGGTCGAATCAAACAGCAGCAACCGGGCCTGCTGGCGAGTCGAGAACAAATTGGCCAGCTCCTTGCTGAAGGCCGCCTCCGAGCGTTTGATATCGTCTTCGACAGCATGCACCTTGTGGATCGATGCCAGCAGATCGTCGTCGCCCACCTCTTCCTTCAGCTGTCGGGTGACGACGGCCAGCAGCGAGCGGCGACGCTTCTCAAGGGTCTCCCGTTCCGTCCGCTGTCGGTGGAACGCGGGGAACACGCTCATCGCCTGTTCCTCGTCTATCTCGAGTTTGTCGACGAGCCGCCACATGCGCAGCAGTTCAAGGTGCTCCCGCTTCTTGCCGCTCATCGTCTCGAACATCGTTGGGTGTGCGTCAGCAACCTGCGGCAGACCCCAGGCCAACGCCAGCGTCCATGTCAGCACACCCAGTGTCCATCGCCGGTACTGCGGGCACCATTGCATGATCGCCTCCGTGTTGTCTCTCCTGTGACAGGGCATCGTCTACTCTTCCAGCAGCGCGAAATATTCGTCGTCGGACAGTTCACCAAACTCCAGCAAGAGTTCGTCGGCCGACGCCGTTTCGATCAGGTACGTCTCGATCATGTCGGCAAACTCGGCATCATCCAGTTGCTCGTCTACCCCGACTTGCCTGTCGGAGACAACCGGGATCGCGTCCTGGACGATGGTGGTCGCCGGCGCCAGCTCCGGCGTCATTCCCTGCGGTACCAGCACGAGAGCGGCGACGGCCGCCAGCACACCGGTCACCAGCGCTCCCCCTAGAGCGGGCTGCCAGGCGGGACGGCGCGGGGCGCGACGCGCCCGCAGGCGCCGACGCACCCCGTGCACGAGGATCTCACCCTGAAGCGGCGTCCATTCCACCTCCGGCAACCGGCTGGCCAGTTGCAGTGTCGCCTTGAACTCGCCATGGCGCCGGCGACAGCTGGCGCAGGTTGACAGGTGCTGTTGTGCCTCGCCGGCCTCCATACCATCGATCACGGCCAGCAATTCTTCATCGGTCAAATGTGTATTCACGACTCTTCCCCCCCTTCAAACAATCCCGCCTCGCGGGCGGCGACGCGCAGCTTGCGGACCGCGTGGAAATACCCGGCCCGGATGGCGCCCTCGGAACGACCCACGACCTTGGCGATCTGGGCGAGACTCATGCCCTCGTAGTGACGCATGACGAAGATCCCGCGCTGCCGCGGCGGCAACGTCTCGATGGCGACCTCGACATGTCGCAGAAGTTCATTCTGTTCCACCTGGGTGGCCGCGTCACCCGTGGCAACCAGCTGCAGTTCCACTCCCTCGCTAAGCTCCTGATCCAGATCCAGGCGAAGAAAGCGGCGCACCCGTCGTCGGCGTAGCAGACTGATCGCTCGGTTGTAAGCGATGCGGTACAGCCAGGTGTAGAGTGTCGAGCCGCCCCGAAAATCGGCGATCCGCTCGTAGGCTCGGATGAAGGTCTCCTGGGCGACGTCGCTGGCCTCGTCCAGGTCGCCGACGAGCCGATAGGCGAAGCGGACGAGCGCCTCCTGGTGCTGCCGCACGAGTTCCTCGAAGGCCATTTCATCCCCCGCCCGCAGACGGTCAAGCAGCACCGCCTCGGGGTCGCTCCGGTCACGGGACATGGGTCTCGGTTTCAACGCGAGGGTCATAGGTTCTCTTATGCGTGAGGTCGGCTGGGACACTGCCCTTCAAAGTAGACGAACCAACGCCCAGCAGCGTTTAATCGCCTCCTTGCCCGCGTTGCCGGGCCTGCTCGATGACGGCCTCGTTCACATCGACGGTGTGCACGGCCTCATCTCCGCGTGTCGCCGGGGGGAAAACGGAGCGACCGTAAAGTGGATACGCCTCTGTGCGCAAATGGGAGCGCATGTCGTGTCCTCGACGACGATCGCGCTCGTGCCGCAGACTGCCCACGTCGATGGGGGCGACGACGATCTTTTCTCCGGGGCCGGGGTCCGCCCGCGCCAGCAACCGACCGTCGTAGTCTACCACCATGCTCCCCCCGGGCCACGAGAACGGAGCGTAGTGTGCCAGTGCCGCGCCTTGATTGGCGGCCACAACGTACGCCGTGTTCTCTAGCGCGCGGCAGCGGTTGACTACAGTCCACCAGTCCATCGGTTCAGTGGCGCCCCAGGGGTCCATGTACGCGGACACGCGAATGAGGATCTCGGCGCCGTTCGCCGTCAACTGGCGCAGCGACTCCGGGAACAGCCAATCGTAGCAGATGGCAACGCCGATGTTGCCGATCGGTGTTCGGGCCACAGGGAATAGCTCTTCGTCGTAGTCGGGCAGGTCGTGCGGGCTGGTGTGTACTTCCCAGGGTATCCAGGGGTTCACCTTGCGGTATCTGCTGAGAATCCCGTCGGGGCCGATTAGGCAGGTCGTGTTGAACACCTTCCCCGGCCACTTCGGGTCTTCCTCGAGGAACGTACCCGTCTGTATGTAGACCCCCAGCTGGCGCGCTTTGGCGACATACTTCTCGGTGTGCTCGTTGGGAATCGGCACCGTCAGCTTCGCCAGCAGGCCTCGCGACGTGGGGTAGACGGGGGCGGCGTGGCCGAATTCCGGAAAGGCAAACAGTTTGACGTCCCAGAACGGCGAATACCCCTCGACGGCCATGTCGACCATCTCCAGCATGCGGGCCGTGTTGCGGCCTATCTGCGTGCGGTCTTCTGGGTTAGGCTGGTCCACCTGACAGGCGGCCACAGCGTAGCGTAATGTGTCGCAATTCATGCGACGGCGGTGGCTGATGCGACCTGATCGCGCTTCGTCTTCCAGGCCTTCTTCGCCCCTCGGCGCACCTGGATCATCTCGCCGACGACACAGACGGCGATCTCCTCGGGCGTGTCCGCGCCGATGTTGAAGCCGATGGGCGCGTAGACTCCGTTGAGGCGGGACCGGTTGCCACCACGGGCCTCGATCCGATCCCAGAGCACGAGCTTCTTGCGCTCGCTGCCGAGCATACCGATGTAACGTGCCGGCGTGCGGATGGCGTGCTCGACTACGATCTCGTCGTGCTCATGCCCACGGGTAGCAGCCACGATGTAGGTCTGCGCGTCGATCGGGATCCGCTCGAAGATAGCATCGATATCGGCGGCGATACACTCATCGACATCGGGATGCCGTTCGGCATTGGCGAAATATGGCCGGTCGTCGGCGACGACGACGTGAAAGCCGGCGTTGTGGGCGAGCTTGGCGATCTGTCCACCCACATGGCCACCACCGAAGACGTAGAGCAGCGGCGGCGGGGCGAAGGGTTCGACGAATATCTCGCAGGCGGCCGCGCTGCTGGCCGCGTGCAGGTCCGCTCGCTCTTGCGCCAGGCTGGCCTGCGCCCAGCAGAGGGCTTTGGCGTCGAGGGCCGTACCGAGGCTGCCCCGGCGCGCGCCCTCGGCTCCGAACAGGGCTCGTCCAGCACCACCGAGTTCGGTCGCCAGGACGCAGGAGATGCGCTCTCTTCTCGCCTGCGCGATATCGGCGTAGATTTCGGCTGCCTCGGCGTCGATTCGCTCACTGTAGATGCGGACGGTGCCGCCGCAGTTGAGACCATGCTCACCGGCCTGCTTTTCCGTCATCGTGTACGACGTGGTCTGCGACCTGCCGCTGTTCATCACGTCACCGGCGACGGCGAGGATCTCGGCCTCCAGACAACCGCCCCCGATCGTACCCAGCACGCTGCCGTCGGACCGCACCAGCATCTTGGCGCGGTCGCTCATCGGGATCGAGCCGCTGCTCTCCACCACGGAAGACAACACAGCGGCCCCTCCGGTACCAGCCAGGGATGCTACAGCTGCGATGACGTCGTCCATCACCGCCCCGCCCGCTCGACTTCGCGTGCGTAGTCGTTTGGGGTATCCATGTCTTCGAGGATGAGGGCATCGTCGACGGCGATCTCGACGGTATCGTCGACATGCCCCCGGGTGACGGCGTTGAGACCGACCGCCACCGGATCGAGGCCGAGAATCTCCTCGCGATAACGGCTGTGGATGAAAACGGGGTGACCACGGTGGCCATCGAAGGTTGGGATCACGATCCCTGCCCTGTCAGTGGCAGGGTGGCGAAGAACCGCCCCGATTACCGACGCCTGCAGCGACGGCTGATCGCCAAGACAGATGAGAAACCCGCGACAGTCGGAATCCGCAGCGCGTACACCAACCTGCACGGAGGACAGCATGCCACGATCGACGTCGTCATTGATGGCGAGGGTGATATCCAGATCGGCGATCATCGCCGCCACCTGGCCCCCCACGTGACCGACGACGACGACGAGGCCGTCCACGAGCGGTCGCAACCGGCGGGCGACGACTTCGATGACGGTGTTCTGACCGGCCAGGGGAAGCAACTGCTTCGGCTGCCCCATCCGCCGCGATCTCCCTGCGGCCAGCAGGATACCGACGACACCGGCAGTGCCGTTCTCATTGTCCAAAGTCGTGCCTGTTCATGGGTTTGGCTAGAGCCTACGGGGGCGGTCGGTCGGTGTCAACGCGCCGCCGCGTGACGTCCGGCGACGAACCCGCTTGACCACGCCCACTGGAAGTTGTAGCCACCCAGGTCCGCGTGCACATCGACCATCTCGCCGGCGAAGTAGAGCCCGGGCACGACGTAGGATTGCAGGGTGTGGGGGTCGATTTCGTCGGTGCGAATCCCGCCGATCGTGACCTCGGCGTACTGAAAGTCCCGCGGACCCGTCACGCGGATCGGCCAGGCTGTGAGCAGGCAGGCCAGGTCCCAGCGTTGGCGCTTCGACACCCCCCCCGACAACGCCGTGGCCTCGAGGCCGGCCTTGTCCAGCAGGGCACGGGTGACCTTGTGGTGAAGGACGCCCGCCAGGCTCAACGCCAGGTCACGATGGGGATGGCGGTCCCAGCGTGCCTTCAGAAGTTCACTGACCTCCTCTGCGGAGTACTCGGGCAGGAGGCTGACCGTCAGATCGAGAGGGCCGGTTTCGCGCAGATGGCGCACGATCCGGGCGCTGAGATTGAGGATTGTGAAACCCGACAGGCCATACTTGGCAAACAGCAGATCGTCGGTGTCGACGATCGTCGTCCGCCCCCTCCCCTGCGCCTGCACGCGGGCCCAGACCTTGACGCCCTGCATCCGCAGGACCCATGGATCGGCGCTCTCCAGCGCGACAAGTCCCGGATAGAGTGCGGTGCGCGTGTGGCCGAGGCCCTCCACGAGGGCCATGCCGCTGTCGTCGGCACCCAACTTGGGAACGCTGAGCCCCCCCGAGCACATGATCACCTGCTCGGCTTCGCGCACCACACCATCGGAGCCTCTCAAGGCAAAGCCACCCCCGTCACGTCGCCAGAGCCGCTCGCCCCGTACGTCCGTATGCACCTCGACTTTCGCCGTGGCCAGCCGGTCGGCAAGCACATCGACTACGGAGCGCGCCTGATCGGACCGGGGGAATAACCTCCCCCGCTTCTCCTGCTTGGTCTCTATGCCGAGCTCGGTGAAGAAGCGCAGCGCCTCCTGCACGGGAAAAACCGCCAGCGAGGGCCGCACAAAGCGGGGCTGGCTGCCGTGGTAGTGGGAGGGATCGTCGCCGTCGACATTGAGCAGATTGCAACGGCCGTTACCCGAGATCAGGATCTTGCGGCCAAGTTCCCGGCTCCCTTCCAGCAGGACGACTCCCGAGCCACCCTCGGCGGCCTGAATGGCGGCCATCAACCCCGCGGCTCCGCCGCCGATGACGAGGGTCCGGGAGGGTTCTGTTGTCATGGTGTATCCAGTTGTTAAATAACCAGTTACGAGCTCAAGCCGGAACCCGGAAGGCACTCCGCTGATCTTGACACTTCACGAGGGACTGGCTATCTTCTCCAGTCTCTGTATATCTTCTCCCGTCTCCATATATCTTCTCCAGTCTCTGTATACTGAAATATACTGTCGCGGAACTCCGAATTCAGAGGATGTTATGACCGTTTCTCAAGTTGGTGAGGAGGTGGCGTCGGAGTTTATCTCCGGTCCCGCTCTCTCGACGGGGTCGGATGCCGATCCCCACACGACCGCCCTTCCCGATCTGTCCGAGTGGCAGGTCGAGTTCCGCGAGGGACTCACGGGGGAAGCCAGCGCCGACGGCGAAGGTTCACTCGTCATGGGCTGCATCGGCGACGGCGACGCCGTCATCACAGCTCCGGCGCCGATCCCGGTGCCCACCGATGCCATCGCCCTGCAGGTCACCATGCGCTCCGCCGGAGCAACCGAGACCGAGCAGGCGGGCGAACTGTTCGCGCAACTCAGCAGCGGTCAGGAACTCCGATTGGGCCCCCTCGACTTCACCGGCACCCATCTGCTGCGCCACGTGTTGCCCAGCGGCAGCAGCGTGACCGGGCTCATCGCCCGCCGCCTCATTCACCGCGACACTTCTGAGTTCGTCATCCACAAGATTGCCTTTGAAGGTGCCATCACGTCGCCAGAGGCACCGGTGACATTGGCGGCTCCGTATGGCGAGACGCCGTCCATGTTGCCCGTCACCGAAGAGGAAGTGACCAACTCGATCGAGAAGGACGGGATCTCCTTTATCCTCGAGGCCCGCTCGCTGTCGGCTGTGGTCCGTTACATCTACACGCCGATCGAGGGAAATCTGTCCGACATCGAGGTTGAGATCAACAACGCCGACGCGATCAAGCTGGCAGAAGACGGCGGCATCAATGTGATCATGGAGGGCAAGGAGTGGGCGGCCTCCGACGAGGAAATCGAGCGTCATTTCGTATCGAGTGAACACGTGGGCGACGCCATCGAGGCGCGCTGGCAGTTCCGTCGCGGCAGCGAACTGGCCGACTTCCTGATCCGTCTCCGGATCGAAGGCAAGTCCCTGATCGTCGAATTTGAAGGAGGTGCAGGTAAGGTTGCCGGCATCGACCTCGGTTACGTGTCGGGCGCGATCCATCCTCGTCTTATCCGTGTCCCGTATCTCAGCCTCGGAGACGAGCAGCCTGTCATCCTGTCGACGTCGGGTGTGTTCATCTCCAGCTTCCTCGACTGGTTCCACTCCCACGCCTCGTCGATGCACGGCGTCGCCGGCGACGAAGAACGGGGCATGCACCTCAACGGCGGATGCAGCTACCGGCTGAGCTCCGACGGCCGACGCGCAATCCTGCGGGACCGCTGGGTATTGACTGTGTCCCGTCGCTTCGAAGAGGTATTGCCGACCCAGCCCGCCGCTAACGACCACGAACCAACGCCCGTGTCCCCCGAGTTGGTTTGGTGCCGTCTACCCGAGATGGCTGCCGGCGAGGAAGCCTACGTCGAAGCCTACGAGCAATTGCGAATGTTCCGGCAAGCGGGACTCGTAGACCTCTTCATCCTCCACCCCGAGACCACCTGGCACGACGGTAACGGCGGTGTTCCCACCTTGGACACAGTAGGGGCCGAATCCAAGGGCGGTGACGACGCTTTCCACGAGTACCTCGATGCGGTAAAGGATCTCGGGTACGGGTACGGCCTGTACGCGTCCTTTCGCGACATCACGCCACACGATGCAGCCTGGTCATCTGATCGTGTCGCCCTTGCCGACGACGGCGAGTTCGCGGTTACCGGGCCGGGGCGCTACCTGCTCAAGCCCAGCTGCACCGCCGCGGTCGCCGCTGACACCATTCAGCGCCTCGTCGATGACTATGGTGCTGGTTCCATCTTCCTCGGCGACCACGTCGGGACACCCCCGTGGGAGCGCGTCGACTACGATGCTCAAATGCCCGAGCCCTCCAGCTTTGTCGCCACCCTGCGCTCCGAGCAGGCTCTACTGGCGTCGATAGCAGCCAACAGCAGCGTGCCCGTCGTCGGCGACGGGGGCAGCCATTGGCTGTACAGCGGCCTGTTAGGTGGCTGCGTGGCCCGCATGCGCGGCGAGCGCCCTGCCGATCAGCCCCTGCTCGTCGACTTCGCACTGCGGCAGTTGCACAACGGTCACATCAACGCCGGCCTCGGTACGCCAGAGGAGTTCTTCGGCACCGAGATTCCGGAAGAGGAGCGGGACAGCCGCAGTTCGTGGCTTGATCGCTACCTTGCGACAACGGTGGCATTCGGTCATGCGGGTCTGCTTCCCGACCTGGAAGAGTGGGGGCTGCCGGCGGTGGCCAAGACCTACTACCTGCTGCACAAGCTGCAGCCTCACTATCTGGGCGTTCCCGTCGAGTCAATCCACTACCAGCGCGGCGGCAACCTCCTGGAAACAACCGAGGCCCTCGTCGCCGGTGCGCACGAACTCAGCCAGGTTCGCATCATTTACCGAAATGGCCTGCAGGTGCACGTCAACGGCTCGCTCGAGGAGGACTGGACCATCGAGGTCGACGAGGAGACATGCTACCGCCTGCCGCCTGGCTCGTTCCTTGCCCGTGGCCCAGGGGACCTTCTCGTCTACAGTGCCGATACCGGATCGGGGCGCATCGACTACTCCGCATGCGATGAGTACGTCTACTGTGATACGCGCGATCAGCGTCTCACGATGGGGGCCCTGACCCTTACCGGTGCGGCAGTGCTCTCGCACGAGAACTGGGTCATCGATGTCTACCCTCTCGACTGCAGCGATACGATCGAGGTCAACCCGGCAGAATTGTGGAAGGGTCGCCGCATGCCACCGCTGCGCGTGCTGGCCTATCGCGATGAGATGGACAGGCCTGAGTCCCTGGCCGCAGGTGGCGCCGATGGCCCCGTCATCATCCAACCTCAGGATGACGTTTACCGCTACCGCATCACCCTTCCGGAGTGGATGGTCGAACCCGGCAAGTAGGGGGGCTTGCTGCCGATAACGGTGAAGAACATGGCCAAGCGCTATATCAGCCTCTTCGGAGAAATTCGCGACCTCATGCGTTACCGCAACGACAGCATGATGTCTACCGAAGTCCCGGAACCGGGGTGAGCATTGATCATGATGGAGTCTCCTCGGGAAAGCCTTGGCAGGAACTACATGGAGCAGAATCAGTTCCTGCGCGCCATGTCGACGTCCCTGTCACTCCCCTCTCACCTCGTTCGGCGACGCACCATGGTCAAGGCGATCTACGACCTGATCGTCGGCGAACTCGTACTCGGTCAACACCTGCAGCGCGCGTCCCTCGACTGGACAGCATCCTCTCCGGCCAAGAACGACTACGTGTGCGTCTACTATCCCGATGAAGGCATCCGCGTCCGTGACCTGTCACGCGTCACCCACCACCCGTCCCTCGGGGTCACTCCAAACTGGTGAGATGACGGCAGACGAACCGCTGTTTCTCGCCGCATGTCGTGGAGAACCAACGCCCCGTCGTCCCATCTGGCTCATGCGCCAGGCGGGGCGGATTCTGCCGCCCTACCGCCAGCTCAAGGAAGAGGTGGGCAG
>JAYZCA010000091.1:0-5083 GCA_036339235.1 Candidatus Latescibacterota bacterium
TGTCCGCGGGCACGCTTCACGGCACCGATCAGGGCCCGCTTCGTCAGCACACCCACAAGGTGGGTGCGGTACTCGGCGGGACCACGCATATCGGAGATCGGGCTGGCTGCGGCCTTCGCCGCCTCGGCGGCGGCGAGGATGCTCTCCTCATTCACCGGCTGCCCTTCGAGGCCGGCGCCGGCATCACGCGCGAAGATCGGCGTCGGTCCCACGGCGGCAAGGGCGATGCGTACCGTCTTGAATGTCTGTTTCTTACCCCGGCCGCCGAGTTCCACATAGGCGCCGACGCCAACCACGGCGATGTCCATCTCGTTGCGGGGGATGAAGCGCAGGTAGTGGGCGCCCGAATTGTTCTTGTTCTGGGGGATCTGGATACACACGAGAATCTCACCGGGCTGCAGAACGCTGCGCCCGGGTGCGGTACAGAAGTCCTCGACGAGCACCTTGCGCTTACCCTCAGGGCCCTGGATCTCGGCGGTGGCGCCGTAGGCGATCAGAGCCGGGATCGAGTCGGCGCTGGGCGAGGCATTACACAGGTTGCCCCCCAGTGTCGCCCGCCCTTGGATCTGGATGCCACCGATGATCATGGCCGTGTCGATGATTCCGGGGAAGCGCTCCGCGACCTCGGCGTCGTTGTAGATGAGGTGGCAGGGCACAGCGGCGCCGATGCGCAGCCCCTTGCGCGGACTAAAGGTCAACTCGTTCAGCTCGGCGATCTTTTTGACGTCGACGACGCGCTCAGGCTGAAACCGGCGACCGCGCATCTGCACGATCAGGTCGGTTCCCCCCGCCAGCACACGTGCATTTTCGCCCTTCTCCGCCAGCAGCTTGACCGCTTCTCGCAGCGTCTGCGGAGCGGTGTATTCGAAGTCCTTCAACGCCTCAACTCCCTGTCAGATTCTCTCATGAGCCGGTCGTTTGTCTGGGGCGAAAAGATACCCGGCTCATTTGGGCTGTCAACCTGAGGGAGTCGATCGACAGCTGGTCCAGAGAGGGTTGCCAAAGGTCGCCGTCGTCTGCATGTTGAACACGTGCTTGATTCATACGTTCGTTTTAATCACTGACGAGTCACGACATTTCACATGGTTACGACAGATACACGGCAGCGGTTGCTGGACGTCGCCGAGGGCCTGTTCGCAGATCAGGGACTGAAGGGCACGTCGCTTCGTGCCATCACCTCGGCAGCAGAAGCCAACCTGGCGGCGGTCAACTATCACTTCGGAACGAAAGAAGGGTTGTTCGCCGCGGTCTTTCAGCGGCGGATCGGACCGATGACTGTTGAACGCATCCGTCTCCTGGACCAGGCGCTCGAGGCAGCCGCTCCCAACGCACCCGCCCTGGAGGACGTGCTGCGGGCTTACCTGGCGCCGACGCTGGGGCTGCTGACATCACACGACCCGGGGGCAGTAAACTTCCCGCGGCTACTGGGGCGAGTGTTCTCCGAGTCGGGTGAGATCAAGATACAGGTGTTGAATCAATTCCGTCCGTCAGCGGAGCGCTTCCTCGAGGTGCTGGCGCAGATTCTGCCCGAGTTGCCACATGCGGAACTTATGTGGCGGTTGCACTTCCTCATCGGCAGCCTCGCCCACACGACTGCCTCAGGGAAGCTGATCTGTCTGATGTCGGGAGGTGCCTGTGACCCGAACGACGTCGAGGGACTCCTCGAGCGTCTCACGACCTATGCGGCCGCAGGTTTCCAGGCCCCTTCCCGATGACGACAACCCGAAAAGCGAGCCCGACACAGACATGAGCCACTGGAGACTGCTACCCTCTTTCCTGATCCTGTGGTCCTGCGCGTCGGCGCCACCGCCACGCATGGTCCCGGATGTCGTCCCCGAAGGCTGGGCCACCAGGATAGACACCTCGCAGGTGCTGGGTCAGTGGTGGCTGACCTTCGACGACAGCCTGGCCGTGCAGCTGGTGCAGGAGGCGTTGGTAAACAACCACACGATGCAGATTGCGGCAGCCAACGTGGCAGCGGCACGGGCGCAGGCGCGGATCGTCGGCGCGGCAAGATTGCCTCAGGCATCGGCCACCAGCTCGGGCTCCCGCTCGCAACGCAACTTCATCGGGTTCCCGATTCCCAGTGCCGCCGGTCAAGTGCAGTCGACGACCTCCACGTCCTACACGGCTGACGTCGCCGTCAGCTGGGAGCTGGATCTCTGGGGGCGCCTGCGCTCGTCACACTCCGCTGCGCTGGCCGATCTGCAAGCTGTCGAGGCGGATTGGTACGGTGTCCGGCAGTCGCTGGCAGCGCAGACCCTGCGCGCCTACTTCGCCTGTGTGGAGGCCCAGCGTCAGGTGCGTCTGGCGGAGGCTACCGTGGAGAGTTATGAAACCTCGACCTCGCGGGTTGAATCCCGTTATGAACGCGGGCTGCGGCCGGCGCTGGATCTGCTGCTGGCCCGCACCAGCTTGTCTTCGGCGGAGGCGAGCCTGCACCAGCGCCGCCTCCAGCTCGACTCTGCCATCCGACAGCTGGAGTTGCTCGTCGGCCGTTATCCCGCTGGCGTCCTGCAGCCGGGATCACGCCTGCCCACGGTTCAAGGGTCGGTTCCAGCCGGCCTGCCGGCGGAGTTGATCGGCCGGCGTCCGGACCTGGCCGCCGCCGAGCGGCGCCTCGCCGCCAGCGGCGCGCGTGTCCAGGAGGCTCGCAGGGCACTGTATCCGCGCATCAGCCTGACCGCGTCCGGCGGCCGCTCCAGCAGTGAGCTGGCAGATCTCCTGGACGGCGATTTCAGTGTCTGGAACCTCGTCGGCAATATCACGCAACCACTGTTTCAGGGTGGTCGACTGCGGGCCGGGATCGACCTGAGCGAAGCCAATGCCGACCGCGCCGTCATTACTTACGCGCAGACGGCTTTACGCGCCTTCGCCGAGGTCGAGAGCGGCCTCGCCGCCGAAGGTCTGCTCGCCGAGCAGGTGGCGGCTTTGACCACGGCTTCGGAGGTGTCCACCGATGCCCGCATCGTCGCGGACCAGCGGTATGCCAAGGGACTGACGGACCTGCTCACGATGCTGACCTCGCAACGAACAGCCTTCGACGCGGAGAGTCGACTGCTCGCTGTCCAGCGACAACGCCTCGATACACGTATCGATCTTCACCTTGCCCTCGGAGGGGGGTTCGCACAGGATGCGGACGCCCGCGCCACTACGAGAGACACCCCATGAAGAAACAGCTGCTCAGATTCTTGCCCTTGATCATTCTCCTCGTCGGCGCCGGCGGTTTCATGGGCCTCGTGTCCTCCGGTCGGGCGCCGGAGCGGCGGGTCATGCCGGACCTGGGCCCGCTCGTGGAGACCCTGGCGGCGCCAACCCAGACCCTCCAGATCATTGTCGAAGCGCAAGGCTCGGTACGACCTGCCGATGAGATCGACCTGGTGCCTCAGGTGTCTGGGGTCGTAGTCTGGAAGGCACCGCAACTGGAGGCGGGTGGGTTCTTCGCCCGGGGCGACGTGCTGATTCGCATTGACCCCCGCGACTTCGAGTTGGCCATGACAAGCGCCGAAGCCTCGGTCGCGCGGGCCCGGTATCAGCTCGACCTGGCACGGGAGGAAGCCGCCGTGGCCAGCCAGGAGTGGGAGATGGTACGGCGCCTGGACACACTTCCCTCCGACCTCGTGCTCCGCTTGCCGCAGGTGCGTGCTGCCGAGGCCGATCTGCTGGCTGCCGAGGCCGGGCTCGCGGAGGCGAGCCTGCGGCTGGAACGCACGCAGATCATCGCTCCATTCGATGGACGCGTGCGGGACACGACACTCGATGTCGGACAGTATGTGGTGGCCAACCAGCCCCTGTCGCGCGTCTACAGCATCGAGAGGGCGGAGATCGTCGTCGCCGTACGCCATCAGGACATGACCTGGCTCGAGATTCCCAGGCAGCTTCCCGACCTGCCGATGGCCAGCCTGTCGGCGGTGGAGACCACCGTCGACATCACCGGATCGATGGCAGCTGGCGAAGGTCCTCAGTTATCGGCAACCCTGGCCGCCGCTCCAAAGGCCCGCGTACACGGCGAATTTGCCGGTCGACGACACGCCTGGGAAGGTTTTGTCACCCGGGCTGCGGCCGAACTCGACGCCCGCAGCCGCATGCTGCGCCTGGTTGTCGAGGTCGACGAGCCGTACGCCACCGGTGCCGACAACAAATCGCCGCTGTTGGTGGGCATGTTCGTCGATGTGGAGATCCTCGGCCAGTCCGTCGACGATGTGCGGGTCCTGCCTCGCATCGCTCTGCACGAGGGCGATATCGTCTGGGTGATGGACCGCGATGGGATCCTGCACATGCGCCGGGCCCGGGTCGTTCACATTCGCGACGAGACGCTGCTGGTGCGGCTGGATATGGCTGATGACGAACGGATCATCGTGTCTCAGCTCAGCGGAGCCACCGACGGCATGAAGGTCCGCGCGCAGGATCGGGAGCCGCAGTCATGAAGGCGCCCATAAACTGGATGGCGCACAATCATGTCGCCGCAAACCTGCTCATGGGCCTTCTTGTACTCAGTGGCCTGCTGGCGCTTCTGGGCACAAAGAAGGAGACCTTTCCCGAATTCTCTCTCGACGTGATCCAGGTGCAGATCCCCTACCTCGGCGCCAGCCCGGCGGAGGTGGAGAGCGGTGTCGTAAATCGCATCGAGGAGCGCCTCATGGGCATCGAGGGTGTCGGTCGTATCACCTCGACCGCCTCCGAGGGCATGGGGTCCATCCGGCTCGAGCTGGAGTTGGGCGCCGATGTCGACGAGGTCCTGGAGGATGTGAAGAACGAAGTCGATCGCATCGAGACGCTGCCGGTGGAGACCATGAAGCCGGTGATCAGTGAACTGCTTCGGCGCAATCGTGTAATCGACGTCGTCCTCTATGGAGACGTTTCGGAAAAGGCCCTGAAGGTGGCCGCCGAGCGTGTGCGCGACGACCTGCGCGGTAAGTCGGGGATCTCACAAGTGGAGCTGACCGGCGTCCGTCCCGATGAGATCTCGATCGAGATACCAGAGAGGTCACTGCGCGAGCATGGCCTGACGCTGGCCCTGGTGACCGACGCGGTCCGCCGCGCCAGCGCCGACCTGCCGGGGGGTAGCGTCAAGAGCGAAGAC
>JAYZCA010000092.1:0-7809 GCA_036339235.1 Candidatus Latescibacterota bacterium
GTAGAGATCCTCTATGTCCTCCGAGCGGTAGAGGAACCGCGGATCGGGCGTGTTCTCAAAGGGCTTCTCGTCGAGCCCCCAATACGCTTCGTACACGGAGAGAGCTACCCATGCCGGGAAGAAGTGGAAAAGGAACCCGACGGAATTATGGATGAGATCCGCCTGGACTTGCGCCACTGAAGAAAGCCTAAACTTATAAAGAATACCATCTTAGCTCACGAAGTGTCAAGGCGGAGTCAGACCCGACTTTGGGAGATATGCGGGTAAAGATTGTCACAAACGCGCAAAATTGAGTCCGCCATTCAGGATCGGCGCTGGTTTGACCCGAGTCGGGGCGTCTGATACATTCGTTTGATTCACAAACGGAGTCTTACTCGATTGCAGGACAACCAGTTACAATTCTCACCCCGCCTGCGCAAAGGTCGTCTTGTCGGCCTGTGTGTTGGGGCCCTGCTGCTCGCTGCCAGTAGCGGAGGAGACGAACTCGAGCCGGGGGCGCGCGGGTACGGCCTGACGGTGATGGAAGGCACTCGCATCGATACGTTCGGCGTCGAAATCCTCGGCTGGGAGCACAACGGCGCACTTCCCGGTCGCGACCGGATCCTCGTGCGGCTGTCAGGTCTGGGTCTGGAGGAGACAGGAATCGTCCTGGGTATGAGCGGCAGCCCGGTGTACGTGGGCGGCCGCCTCATCGGCGCCGTCGCGTACGGCTGGTCCTTCGCCAACGAGCCCATCGGCCTGCTGACACCGATCGACGACATGCTCGAAGTGTTGCAGCGCGACCTGTCTGGCTCCGCACCACAGCAGGATCCGGATCCTTCGGGCGCCGAGTCGGGCTGGCGGCGACTGGGATCGCCGCTGTGGGTGTCCGGCGCCGGCCCCGCGACACTGCGTTTGCTGACCGATCTGCTGGCTCCGATGGGCCTGGAGCCGATGGCAGCGGCAGCGGGCTCCGGTCTCGCCGATTCCACGCCGGAGCCTCTGCGACCCGGTAGCGCCATTGGCATCCAGCTCATCGGTGGCGACCTCAACATCGTCGGCATCGGCACGGTGACTCATGTCGACGACAACCGCCTCGTCGCCTTCGCCCACGACCTGGTCGGCAGTGGAACTATCGACATGCCCTTCACGGGGGTCCACATCCACGGCGTCCTGTCCAGCGAGTCGGCTTCCGTCAAACTCGGCTCGGCGACGGGTGTTGTCGGCGCCGCGCGACAGGATCGTTTCGCCGGCGTCGCCGGTGTGACCGATGAACGCGCCCGCACCCTGCCGATGACGGTCGACGTGCAGACGACGGCGACGGCGGGGCGATTTTCTTTCGATCTGGCGCGGCATCGGTTCTATACGACGAGCCTGGCGCAGGTCGCGCTGCTGGGTTCGGTGGAATCGGCGGCCAAAGCACTCGGTGATGCCAGCGTCACCCTTAGCCTCGACATCGAGCTTGAGGATGGCCGGGCGCTGTCCTGGCAGCGCGTCTACACGGGGCTCAGCGCTCCAATCCGTGCCGCCCTGGAAGCTGGCCGTCCCCTGCAAGCCCTCGTTCAGTCCTCCTTCGCGGACGTTCAGGTAGCCCGCATCAATGCTCGCGTGGAATTCGACGAAACGATCCACACGGCTCGTATCGAGTCTGTCCGACTGGCCCGCCTGTCTGTAGCGGCGGGATCCAAGACCGATCTGACCGTCCGCCTGCTGCCGTTTCAGGGGGCGGCTCGTGATGTCGTCATCCCGGTCTCCATCCCCATCGATGCCGCCGGCACCGTGCACGTGCGTGTCGGCAGTGGTCGCGCCGCCGCCGAATGGGAGCAGAAGCGCTGGCAGCAAGGCCGACCGGGAAACAGCGACGAATTGTTACGGCGGCTGGGGCAACCGGTGCGCGACGACGAACTCATCGTCGAACTCCTGAGCGAAACGCCGGGCTTGGCCGTCGAGGGCCGCGAACTCCCGGCGCCACCGCCGTCCGTGCAGCGACTGCTCACCGAAACCCATGCAGCCGGCCATGTGCAGACACTGTCGGTTCGGGTGCTCTCCCGGCAGCATCTGGCCACCGGTTATGTCCTGCGGGGCGAACATCTTCTCACCGTAAAGTCCGAGTCGAAAGGCAATCGATGAAGGGCGCTGTAGCGCTGACCTTACTCTGGGCGCTTGGCGCGTCCGCCGTGGAGCCCGTCTCCTGGCACCATGGTCGCTTTGAGGATTTCGCCGAGGGCAAGGGCAAGGGCGTGGCCCTCGGTTCCGACGGGAGGCTGAGGCTGGCTCCGGTTCTGCTACCCCTGGCCGAGACCGAGTCTGAGCGGGTCTGGGATATCGTCACCGTGGACGGCGCCTTGTGGATCGGCACCGGCGACGCCGGCCGTGTCTATCGCCTGGAAGAGGGCGACGAGGCGCTGCTGCTGCTGGACTCACCGGAGATCGGCATCCACACCCTCACCCCCGCAGGCGGCCGGGCCGTGTACGCCGGCACGTCTCCGGATGGTCTGATCTATCGCATCTCGCGGGACGGTACGGTGAAGACGGTAGCACGCACCGAGTCGCGATATGTGTGGGACCTGGCCGTTCACGGCAGGGCGTTGTTGGCCGCCACCGGAGGGCCGGCACGGATCCTGCACATCGAAGACGGACAGACCGAGACCTGGTTCGAGTCCCCCGCCGACCGCCATGTACGCTGCCTGGTACAGGCAGAAGGGCGCTGGTTCGCCGGCACCGCCGTAGCCGGAAAATCCTCCGGCGACGACGGCACGTCCCGGGCGCGTATCTACGAGGTGGATGGTCAACGCGGCCGTCTGCTGCTTGAGACCGACTTCGAAGAGGTCATGTTCCTGGTCGCGGCAGGCGACACGCTGTTCGCCGCCGTCTCCACAAGTCCGTCCACCGCCGAGGGCGGTGATGGCGCCGAGCCCAGATCGGCCGTGCTGCGCGTCGAACCGGGAGGCGCCGCCTTCCCGATCTGGCAGGGTCCGGGTGTCTTCGGCGGGTTGCTCCCTCCCGTGGACGGACGGCTCACCGCTGTACTGCGCGAGCCCGGGCGTGTGCTGCGCCTGCGCACCGACGGCTCCGGCTTTGAGCGGGTCGCTCAGGTCGATTCCCTGGCGCCCAACAGCCTGACTCCGTGGCAGGACCGTCTCGTCGTCGGCGACGGCGGCAGCGGACGACTGTCGAGCCTGACGACGGCACTTGCGGACAGTGGCTGGTTCGATGCGCCGGTGGTGGATCTGGGATCACACGGTCACTGGGGTGCGCTCGAGTGGGAGGCCCAGGTTCCAGAGGGCTCGCGAGTGCAGCTGCGTACACGTTCGGGAAACAGTTCCGCACCGGACGACAACTGGAGCGACTGGTCCGCCCTCGTCGAGTCGGGAGCGAAGATCGAGAGTCCGCCGGCGCGCTACCTGCAGTATCAGCTCATCATGCACGGCGACGGCAAACGGGGTCCCACGGTGCGGCGCGTGTCCTTCACCGCTCGGCAGACGAACCTGCCGCCGTGTATCGAGAGCCTGACGACCTTCGCTTACCGCGGCAATCCGCAGGCTCCCGGTCCCCTGCCGCCACAGCCGCCCAACGGCGCCGGCAATAACAAACAGCTGCCGCAGAGAAAGTCCCTGCGCCTCGTGCGTTGGAAGGCATCGGATGCCAATGGCGACCAGCTGCGCTTCCGGATCTACCTGCGAGGCGAGGGGCAAAAGGTGTGGAAACTGGTGGAGGAGGACGTCGACCATACGTCCGTGTACTGGGACACCGAAACGATGGCCGAGGGCATGACGCAGTTGCGGATCGTCGCCTCCGACGCGGGGAACAACCCCGACTCGTGGGCGCTGGAGGACCAGTACACCAGCGAACCCTTCCCGATCGACAACAGTCCGCCCGGTGTCGAGCTGAGCACGCACCGGGACGGGGACGTCACCGTCATCAAGGCGAGTTTTGCCGACCGCGTCACTCCGGTGCGCGGCGCCAGCTACAGCATCGACTACGAGGACCACGGCCCGCGACTGGCACCGCTGGACGGCTTGTTTGACAGCCGCCAGGAGGACGCCGTCTTCCGCCTGGATAGCCTGGCGCCCGGTGAGCACGTCATTTCCGTGCAGGCCTGGGACCACCTCGACAACGTCGGCGTCGCCCGCGTCGTGGTCACCATCGAGTAGTCGATCGTGGACGCCTCTCGCAGTGACGCCCAGCACATGCGCCGGGCCCTGCGCCTGGCGGCGCGCGGACGCGGTCGTGTCAGCCCCAACCCGATGGTGGGTGCCGTCATCGTCGACGACGCCGGCCAGATCGTCGGCGAGGGATACCACCACGAGATCGGCGGTCCTCACGCCGAGGCCCACGCCCTGCTTGCTGCCGGCGATCGGGCTCGTGGCGCCACCCTGTACTGCACGCTGGAACCCTGCACGGTTGACGGCCGTACGCCACCGTGTGCCTCGGCGGTCGTCGCCGCCGGCATACGGCGGCTGGTCTGTGCCCTGCCCGACCCCGACGAATGTGTCAGCGGCTGTGGTTTCCAGCTGGTCCGTGAGGCGGGAATCCAGGTCGAAGTCGGCACCGGCGGCGACGCGGCGCAGGAGCTGCTGGGTGCTTATCTGCACCATCGCCGCACCGGACGAGCGCTGATGACGCTGAAACTCGGGCAGACTCTCGACGGCCGCATCGCGACTCGCGATGGCGACTCCCGATGGATTACCGGCGACGCGGCGCGCCGGCACGCCCACCGCTGGCGCTCCTGGGTGGACGGCATCATGGTGGGCGCCGGCACGGTGCTCACCGACGACCCGGCGCTGACCGTGCGCCACGTGCGCGGCCGGGATCCGCGCCCTGTCGTCGTCGACGGCCGGCTGCGCTGCGACCCATCGGCCCGGGTTTTCGCTGGCAGCAATCCAGTCCTCGTGACTGGCGCCTCCAGTCCGCCAGCCGACCGCCAGCGGTTCGTCGACGGCGGCGTCGACGTCTGGACCTGCCCGGACGAGGACGGTGTCGTCGACCTGCGGCAGGTCGCGGCGCGCTGCGGCGCGGCCGGTATGACCCAGGTGATCGTCGAAGGCGGACGCACCCTGGCGGCAGCGGCGCTGGCGGGCGGCGCCATCGACGAAGTGATGATCTACCTGGCGCCTCGCTTTCTCGGTGGGGACGCCATCGCTGCTGTCGGAGACCTCGGCATCGACCGGCTGGAGACGACTCCGCGACTGTCCGGCGTGCGCACGAAGCGCCTGGGCGAGGATATTCTGCTGACCGGAAAGGTGGTGGACTAAGACACGATGTTTACGGGACTGATCGAGGAAATCGGCCGTGTACACCGAGTTGATCGCGTCGGCGAAGGCCTGCAGCGCATGGAGATCGCCGCGTCGACGGTCATCGAAGATCTGGCCATAGGCGACAGCATCAACATAAACGGGGCCTGTCAGACTGCGGTGACGGCAACGTCGGAGACCTTCGTCGTCGAGTCGGTGGCCGAGACCCTGCGGCTGACCACTCTGGGCAGTCTGCGGACAGGCGACAGGGTGAACCTGGAGCGCTCGCTGCGCCCCACGGACCGTATGGGGGGTCACATCGTGTTGGGGCATGTGGACGACGTCGGCACGGTGCGCCGGTTCGACCATGGCGCCGGCGACGCCCTCCTCGAGGTTCTACCGCCGAAGGGCCTGGCCCGTTACGTCGCCGGCAAGGGGTCGATCACCGTGGACGGGATCAGTCTGACCGTCGCGTCCGTCGCCTCTGACGGCGCCTTTACCATCGCTATCATTCCGCATACATTAACACATACGAACCTTCAGCAGGTTCGCGCCGGAGACCGCGTCAACCTCGAGGTCGACGTCGTGGCGCGATACGTCGAGCGCTTGCTGGCCGCCGGCACGCCGCCGACCGGCCTCACCCTCGATGGCCTGCGAGACATGGGGTATTGAGACGAGGATACGCCCGGCAATCACCGGGTTTTTTAGTTATGCCTGACTTCAACACCATCGACGAAGTCGTCGAAGAGCTGGCTGCGGGCCGCATGATCGTCCTCGTGGATGAGCGTGCGGTAGATGTGGACGGGACCGAACTGGTGGGCGAGGGCGAACTTGTCATGGTCGCCGAGCTGGCTGACTCCGACTCGGTTAACTTCATGGCTCGCCACGCCGGGGGCCCGGTCTACGTCGCCGCCGATCGCCCGCACTTGGAGGCTCTGGGCCTGCAGCAGGCCCAGACCCAGGGGCCCCGCGGGGCCGCTTACATGGGCTCCGTCAACGCCCGCCGCGTCGACGGCACGGGCGTCTCCGCCAACGATCGCGCCCTGACGATCCGCAAGCTGGCCAACGTCGACAGCAGCCGTGACGACTTCGTGCAACCCGGTCACGTGACCCCCATCGCCGCTCAATCCGGTGGCGTCCTAAGGCGCGCCGGCCACACCGAGGGGTCTGTGGATCTCACGATTCTTGCGGGGTACCAGGCCGTCGCCGTGCTGGCGGCGATCCTCGACGCCGACGGCGAACTTGCGTCGACTCCTTATCTGCTCGAGCTCGCCGCCGAACACGGCCTCAAGGTGGCGACGATCCGTGACCTGATCGTTCACCGGCGGCGGTCCGAGAAGCTGATAGAGCTGCAGGCCAGGGCCGACATGCCCACCCAGCACGGCGAGTTTACCGCCTACGCCTATCGTTCGCTCGTCGACGGCAGCCCCTACATCGCCATGGTGATGGGTGATGTCAGCGACGGCTCGCCGACGCTGGTGCGCATGCACTCGTGCTGTGTCACCGGCGACGCCCTCGGCTCCAGCCTCTGCGACTGCGGAGAGCAGCTGCAGCGCGCCATGTCGATGATCGCCGAAGAGGGACGCGGCGTCATCGTCTACATCCAGAGTCATGAGGGCCGCGGGATCGGCATCCTGCACAAGCTGAAGGCCTACGAGCTGCAGCAACAGCAGGGGCTTGACACGATCGAGGCCAACCACGCGCTGGGCCTGCCAGCAGACTCGCGCGACTACGGCATCGGCGCCCAGGTGCTGTACGACCTTGGTCTGCGCCAGTTACGTCTGATGACGAACAACCCACGCAAACGGGTGGGCCTGGACGGCTACGGGCTGACCGTGGTCGAACAGGTGTCGATCGAGGCCTCGCCAAACCCGCACAACATCCGCTATCTGCGCACCAAACGCGATCGGATGGGACATATCACCCTGCTCAACGACGAGGGATCCGATGCCCAAAGTGCATGAGGGCAAGCTCGACGCCGCGAACCGCCGGTTTGCCGTCGTCGTGGCCCGCTTCAACAGCCTTATCACCGGCAAGCTCCTCGACGGCGCTCTCGACTGCCTGCGCCGCCACGGATGCCCGGAGGACCAGGTCGAGGTCGCCTGGGTACCAGGCTCCTTCGAGTTGCCTCTGGTGGCCAAGAGATTGGCTGCCACCGGCCGCTTCGACGCCGTCCTCTGCTTGGGAGCCATCATCCGCTCTGAGACGCCACACTTTGATTTCGTCGCCAACGAGACGGCCCGCGGCATCGCCCGCGTCGGCCTCGAAACCGACGTCCCCGTCACCTTCGGCGTGATCACCACCGACGACGTCGCGCAGGCCATCGACCGCGCCGGTGTCCGCTCGGGCAATCGCGGCTGGGATGCGGCGGCGAACGCCATCGAGATGGCGGACCTGCTGGCCGGATTGGGCCACTAGTAGGGAGCGCAAGAGGGCCACATCCGATGAACTCGCCCGACGACACGACACAGACGGAGCGCCGCTGGGATGACGACGAGTGGGGGGGTGACGACGACGAGGTCCTGCCCGACACCCGCTCCGGTGCCCGGCGTCTGGCCCTGCAGGCCCTCTACTGGGAGGCAGCCTCCCCGGGACA